>CAZQVZ010000026.1:0-25364 GCA_964596895.1 uncultured Myxococcaceae bacterium | reverse complement strand
CGCGGCCTGCACGTGCTGGTGCCGGTGAGCCGCGGGCACAACTACGAGGACACCATGCAGTTCGCGGTGGCGGTGACGGGCGCCCTGGGCATCGCCCTGTCGGACATCGCCACCACCGAGCGGGCCATCAAGAAGCGCGGGGGCCGGCTGTATCTGGACGCGTTCCAGAACGGCGAGGGCAAGACGATTGTGGCGCCGTACTCGCTGCGCGGCGTGCCGGGAGCGCCGGTGTCCGCGCCGCTCAGGTGGAGCGAAGTGACGAAGAAGCTGGACCCGACCCGCTACACCCTGAAGACGGTGCGCAAGCGGCTGGACAAGGTGGGAGACCTCTTCGCGCCGGCGCTCCATTCGCGGCAGCGGCTGCCGCGCCTCTCACGCTGACGCCTGTTCATCCACCCCTTGGCCGATGGTGCCCTGCCTGCGCGCGGGCGCATCCTCCTCGCATGACGCGCGACGAGCTCCTGTCGAAGCTGAAGATCGACCTGCCGTGCACCGCCGACTGGTCGCAGATGAAGGGAGACGACAAGGTCCGCCACTGCTCCGCGTGCGGCGAGGACGTCTACAACGTGGCCCGGATGAACGAGGCCGAGCTCCAGAAGCTGTTCGCCACCGAGGGCCGGGTCTGCGCGCGCCTGTACCGCCGGCGTGACGGCACCGTGGTGACCGGAGACTGCAGCTGGGTCTGGGCGGAGGCGCGGAAGAAGGCGGAGAAGGTGGTGGACGGGTGGAGCCTCGCCGGCTGGGTGAGCGTGGGCGCGGTGCTGGTGGTGACGGTCGGGCTTGCGGGGGTGACCGTGTTTGGCGACCACATCCGCAAGCTGTACGGCACGGCGGCCGGCGGCATCTCCGCGCACCCGGGCGCCCATCATCCCCGCGCCGGTACGCCCCCGCCGCTCCCGTCCGGGGCCCAGGACTTCGCGGACGGCTCAGAGGGCGTCACCGCGGAGGAGGACGGCGCTGGCGACCGGACCTCCTGGCGGCAGCACAACGCCTACTGAGCAGGCGACCTCGGCGGGTTTGCGCGGCGCGCCGCGGCGGCATCGGCTAAAGACGCGGCGCATGGCGCACCTCGAACCGACGTTGGGCCCGACCTCCGCCGCGGACCGCCGCTTCTACGTCTTCACCGCCGTGGTGTCGGTGCTGGCGCTGGGGTACCTCGCGTACCTGCTGCTCATCCGGCAGGGGGACCCCTCGGCGACGGTGAACCTGCGCTTCATGCCGGCGGTGAACGCGGGGCTGAACACGCTGGCCACGGTGCTGCTCACCTCCGGTTGGTTCGCCATCCGGGCGGGGAACCGCACGCTGCATCAGAAGCTGATGGTGTCTGCGTTCTGCACATCCGCGCTCTTCCTCATTGGCTACGTGGCGTACCACCACGTGCACGGGGACACGAAGTTCGCGGGCGAGGGCACGGTGAGGGTGGTGTACCTGGTCATCCTCGCCACCCACGTCCTGCTGTCGATGTTCGTGGTGCCCATGGCGCTGGTGTCCTTCTACTTCGCGTTCCGCAGATCCTTCGCGCGGCACCGCAAGGTCGCGAAGGTGCTCCTGCCCATCTGGCTGTACGTGTCGGTGACCGGGGTGGTCATCTTCTTCATGCTGCACGGGGGCATGCCCGCGTCACCCTGAGGTCAGCGGCAGGACTGCGCCATCGACACGTGGGTGACCTGGCACTGGTTGAGGAACGTGGCGCAGCTGACGGACTGGCAGATTCGCCAGACGCCGGTGCTGCCACAGGGAGGGACGGCGCCTCCCCAGCCCTGAGCACCGATACAGATGGTGGTCCCGCAAGGGGAGCTCGAGGAGGGGCAGCTCGAGGGGGTCGTGTGCTGCCGCTGGCTCGTCCCGTCGCAGTTGAAGTCGAACCCGCCGCAGCCATTTCGCGGGGTCGAGTAGTAGGTGGCCTGCCCGGGCCTGGCGCGGGCGTCGGTGTCGCAGCAGTCGGCGCTGTTGGTGACGAAGCCGGTGGGCGGCGAGGTGCCACAGAACTCTGCCTGCACCGCGGGGTTGCCGTAACCGTCCCCGTCCGAGTCCTGGAAGAAGTTGGTGCAGGCGCCGCTCTGGCATTCGCAGGGCTCGGTGCAGCCGGAGCCGTTGGGCTTGTCCTGGGTGCAGCTCGTGCCGTTGCACCAGAAGCCGGACTTGCAGGCCTGACCGCAGACGCCGCCCGAGCAGGAGGTCTGGCAAGCGCCGGCGCCATCACAGGTGTAGGCGCCGCATTCGTTCTGGGGATCGGTGTCGACGGGGCGGGAGGTGCAGGTGCCGAGCGCGCCGGCGAGGTTGCAGGCGGCGCAGAGGCCGTCACAGGCGGAGTCGCAGCACACGCCATCCACACAGAAGCCGGAGCTGCATTCGTTGTCGCCGCCGCAGGAGAGGCCCTGCGACTTCTTGCCGATGCAGGTGTTGCTCGAGCACCAGAAGTCACCGGTGCAGCCGTCATCATTCGCGCAGGTGGTGGGGCAGCCAGGGCCGCCGGCGCAGACGTAGGGCGCGCAGGAGGGATCGCCTTCGGCGCCGCCCGGGGCGTTGCCGCAGGTGCCTTCGCTGCCGGTGGCGTTGCAGCTCTCGCAGGCGCCATCGCACGCCCCGTCACAGCAGAAGCCATCCACGCAGAACCCGGTGGAACACTGGCTGTCCAGCGCGCAGACCGAGCCCTGGGGCAGGTCGGTCCCGGAGACGCAGAGGCCGCTGATGCAGGTGCCGCCGGCGCCGCACTCGGCGGGCCCGGTGCAGGAGGTGGTGCAGCCATCTGGCGTGCACGCGTACGGGAAGCAGTCGGTCTGCGTGGGCAAGTCGCAGCTTCCCTGGGCGTCACACGTCCCGCGGTCTGCGAAGACGGTGCCGGTGCAGGAGGGGGTTCCGCAGGCGGCGCCGGGGGCGAGGTGCTCGTCGGCGGGGCAGACGCCGCCGGTGCAGGTCTCCGCGAGGTCACAGGCGCCTGCCGACTGGCGGCAGGTGATGCCAGCGCAATCCGGATCCGCGCAGTCGAGGAGGCCGTCCGAGTCGTTGTCCACCCCGTCGTAGCACTCGAGCGGGGTGGCTCCCTCCTTCTTGCCGGCGTCCGTGCCGCCAGGCGGGGTGAGGGAGGTGCGGCATTCGCCGGTGGCGGTCTCGCAGGTCTGGCCGGCGGCGCAGTCCGCGTCCACCGCGCACCCTTCCGGTGACTTGCCACAGGCGCTGACGAGCAGTGCGCCCGTGGCCACGAGCGCGGCGACGAGCGTGAGCGATGAGGCGATGCGGGTGTTCACGGTCCCTCCCCCTTGCGCGAACGAATGCTGCACCTAAGCGCGGATGCGCCGCGCTCCGCAAGGCGAACGACTCGTGGCGAGCACGTCAAGGCACCGACAAGGCCTCCTGCAGTACCCGCGCGACGGCGGGTGAAGGTGCGAAGTGGAGCCGCGCGGTCCGGGTCCCCCCGAGCAGGGCGGCGGCGTTTCGCAGCACCTGCGCGCGGGACTGCGCCGAAGGCTCGGGCACCAGCACGTTGGAGATGAGCACGCGCAGGATGTCGCTGCGCAGCGCGGTCTCCAGCCAGTCCGACGGGTCGTGCGCGAGGACGCCGCACAACCGCAGGGGCGCCGCTTCCTTCGTGCCGACGTTCCAGGGCGTGCCGTGCGCGAAGAAGTGGGAACCAGCCTCCGGAGCTGGCCGCAGCACCACCAGCTCATCCGCGAGCCGGCGGAGACCACCTTCCACGCCGCAGCGCCCCAGGGTGCTCTTGCCTGCCCCGGACTCGCCGGTGAAGAGCGCCGCCGCGCCGGACTTCAAGGCGGAGTCCTGGGAGGTGGCCAGCGCCACGCCGTGAACCACCAGTCCGCCTGCCTTCACCACGCTCTGTGCCACCAGGGTGCGAATGACGAAGTCCGCGGGGTGGCGCGCGTCCGGTCCTTCGATGAGGACCCTGCCGTCGGTGTGGACGCGCGCGGTGAAGTCTTCGTCGCGGATGGCCCAGCCGCCCTGCGGGTGAGGCGTCAGCACCGGCAGCGTTCGTTGCCGCGCAGGTTCCCCAGCGAGTCCACGCGCGGTGACCTCCACCCGCCAGCCGTCTGCCTGCCGGGTGCCCGAGCCGTCACACGCGAAGGCAGCCCAGGCCGCGTCGAGCGCGGACACCACGGAGGGCGCACCGCCCACATGCACCGCAACGCCCCCGATGCAGAAGTTACCCACCCTCCCTCCAGGTCCGCAGATTTCTTATGCACAGGGGATGGGTCAGAAGTGGCTCAGTGGCAATGCCTGACCCACCCCGGTACAGTCGGTCCGCTGCTCCGCTCGGTGGTCGGCCGGGTGTGTGGCGGCACTCGAGGCAGCGGTGATGCAACGACTCTCCTTCGCGACAGTATTGGCCGTGGGGCTCGTGGGGTGCTTCCAGGCGCCACAGCCTCAGGTCGAGCAGCCTACTGCAGAGCCGCTCGTGGAGACTCCGGTCGGCGACGCGCCGGTGGTGCAGCTTGCGCCCCCGGCGCCGCCGGCGCGGCAGGTCCCGCGGGTCAAGGCCACGGTGGACGTCAACGGCGGAGCGGACCGTACCTTCACCATCCGCGACACGCCGTCTTTGGACTTCGACGTCTCGGTTGAGCACCTCCACGGAGGCGCAGTGCTCGGGCTCGTCGTCCTGGCGCCGACGGGTGAGCCCTTCGCGGCGACGCAGTGGCAGGTCGATGGAACCGGCGAGGCGTTGCGGCGGACGTATTCGGTACCGGTGAGCAGCACGTTCATCGAGAGCTACTCGCTGACCGGGAGCTGGACCACTCAGCTCACCTTGAACGGTGAGGTCGTGGACCTCATCGCCGTGGAGCTCCAATGATGCGCGCGTGGGGTTGCATCCTCTGGCTCATCCCCGCCGCGGCCTTCGCGCAGACGGTGGACGTCACCGACTTCGTGGGGATTGCCGACCAGAACGGCCGCATCGAGCTGCGCTGGACGAACGCGTCGCTGACGAATGGGATCATCATTGCCCGCCGGGCGGGCGGCGTCGTCACCTGGGCGCCGCCAGCGGGACCCGAGCGGCCTGTCGACGTGAACGCCACGGTAGGCAGCCAGCCAGTGGCTGGGACCTGGGTCATCGCAGACGTGACCAGCGTCACGGTGATGCCGGACGCCGTCAGCACGTTCATCGACACCGGCGCCGTCGGAGGGCCGCTGGTTGCAGGGACCCGCTACCACTACCGGATCTTCAACACCACGCAGGTGGGCAACTCCGCCAATTACCGCTTCAGCGGCGGCAACGTTCCGACCCATCAGGGCATCGCCGTGTGGGCCATCAACCCGGACGCGTCGATGCTGAAGTGGTGCTACTCGGTGGGGCTGCCCAACCTGGTCCGGCCGGTGGTGTCAGGCACCGGGGTCCGTACGGTGGGGCAGCTCGGGAAGATCACCGGCAACGCCGCCTCGAACGCGGCCGAGCTCTTCCGCCCGCTGCCGCTCCGAGGTCCCGCACAGGCGCGGCCGGTGACCTCGAACGCCTTCGACGGCCCCGGAGGTCCGGAGTTGATGTTCGTCGGAGACCAGGCCGGGTTTGCGCACCGGTTCAACGCGACGACGGGTGTGAAGGACTGGGAGCGGGACAGCAACGCGCTCTTCGGTTCAACCACCGCGATGCCCATCCAGGCCTCGGCCGTGGCGCAGCTTCAGGTGCCCGGGGTCGGCAGTGACATGGTCTTCTTCGCCAGCCGCACCGGCAGCACCAACAACGCGGTGTCGGGGATGCGGACCAACGGGACGCGCGCCTGGCTCTATCGGCCCAGCGGTCTCGCCGACGTGGTGAGCGAGATGATGGTGGACACCGCCAACAACCGTCTGTGGATCCCCACCAACGCGACCACCGACTCGCTGCGCATCATTTCGACCAGCACAGGCGCGCTCATTGGGGGCCCGGAGGGGATGCCGACGAGCCCGGCGCTGGGGCCCATCACTGGAGGGATTGTACTGGGGGACTACTACCGGGACGCCAGCGGCAACCCGGTCGACCGGGTCGTGCTCGTGGCTGCGCACAATGGAATCTGGGCCTTCGCCCGAAACAGCCGACAGTACCTGTGGCACCTCCCGCTGGCTTCACCGCCCAACGGTCACGTGCTCCCCGTCCTGCGGGGGTTCTACGTGCCCTTCGGCAATTCGCTTCGCCGCTACCGGTGGAACGAGACGGATGAGAGCGCCACACCACACGCGCTGTACGGCGACGTGACGGTGTCCGCACCGACCTCCACGGCACGAATCGCTCAAGGACACGTGGTGTTCTCTGCCGGCAACACGGTGTACGCGGTAGGCCCCAACCAGAACATCGTGACCTCGTACACGGTCCCCGTCACCGGCATCATCAGCCCCATTCAGGAAGATCCCACCGGCACCTCCGGTTACTTCGGGACCATGGACGGCCGCGTGTGCAAGGTGACGCCGTGAAGCAGGACGGAACGGAGCGGCCCGCCGAGCTGCCGCGCGCGCAGGAGGAATGCTCTGCGCCCTGGGAGCCCGCCGGGTTCCTCTGGGAGCAGCCGTTCAAGGGCGTCCTTCAGGCGTCTCCGATCATCGGACTGCCGTGCGACCCGAATGAACCCATCCGGGACCCCAACTGCAGCTAGCAGCAGGACACCCTCACCACAGCTCGAATTCGACGGCAGCGGCAGGTTGGGCTGCACCGTCCAGGTGGGCTGACACCTCCCAGGTGCCCGTCAGGCTGTACTGCTCCACGAGCGTTCCGGACACCAGCATGCGCGCCCACACGCGGTGGACGCCCGGTGCCACCTCTTCTGCGACGGCCTCCCCTGCCTCGGCGGGGACCCCCACCGCGAAGGTCAGGTCCTGCCGCTCCCAGGGCATTCCCAGGACGGTATAGAAGACGGTCAGCGCGTATCGGCCGGGCGCGAGCGCCGCGAGGTCGAACGCGGTGAACACGTCCGGCGTGCCCTGAAGCGGGAAGCTGTCCTGCCACTGCAGCGGGGCGCTCTGGGTCGCGCTGGTGCGCGCCTCATGCGCGATGGGCTCCACCGGCTCGTCCGGCTCGTCTGGCTCGACGGGCTCGTCTGGCTCGACGGGCTCGACCGGCTCGTCTGGCTCGACCGGCTCGTCTGGCTCGACGGGCGTCGGCTCAGTCGCCGTGGGCCGCTCGGGCAGGAGGTCGCGTTCGAGCGGCCTGCCGGGGAGGGTGGGTTCGGCGCTCGGAGCGGCCGGCGACGCCACCGGCTCCGCGTCCTCCACATCGGGCGCGCCGTACTCCAGTCCCGGACCACAGCTCACCAGCAGCGCCAACGCCGCGAAAGCGACCACAATCGTCTTCGTCTTCAGGCTCACGGCAAGCCTCCCTGGCCTGCCGCCTGTGCACCCCGCCTGCCACTGCGGTCACCGCGTCATCCCGTGTGGTTAGGCGCCCCCATGCGGTGTCAGGTTGGCCGGCTGGGTCAGAGCGCACCCGCACGCGAAGGGCCGGCGTCTTCTCGGGGGACGCCGTCCACATAGGTCACCACCTGCCCGGCGGTGGCGGGCACGCGGGGGCCGGGGGTCACCAGCCCGGTGAGGTTCAGCGGGTCCACCGCGGCGATCTGGATGCGCTCGCCCGTGGGGGCGGTCCGCCGGACGGCCCGCGCGAGCTCCACCGCCTCCGGCAGCGCGAACTGCTCGCCGGCGAGATGCGCCACGAAGCGGCCGCCACGAATCTCCCCGCGCGCCTCCATCCGCCGGTAGACGACGAGCAGCTCCCGCCAGGAGGGCACCAGCGGCTCACGCATGGCCACCTCGCGGAAGACGACGCCGTAGCGGCGCAGCACCAGCTGCGCCACCGCCTCGATGGGCAGGGGCGTACTCCCGGGCTCCGGGCGAGACTGGGCGAGCAGGCTCCAGCGGCCGGGACCTCCGCG
The DNA here is from genome assembly GCA_964596895.1 of uncultured Myxococcaceae bacterium. Lineage (GTDB taxonomy): Bacteria > Myxococcota > Myxococcia > Myxococcales > Myxococcaceae > JAFAFL01. Next base: position 17,517 of record CAZQVZ010000026.1, on the reverse strand, counting down.
CCGCAGGAGCTTTCGGCGCTGGCGCTTCGCGGGGCTCTGCAGGACGCGCAGGTTGTCCACCGCGTCCGCGGTCACCACGCCGCGCGCGAGCAGCTCCCAGAGCGCGTCCTCCACTTCGGCCGGGAGCCTGCGGGTGTGGGCGACGAGGTCCGCGAAGAAGCAGGCGCCCCGCCGCTCCAGCGCGTTCGCGAGGTCCACGGCGACGTGGGAGAGGCCGGGTGGCAGCCGCAGCCCACCGTCGTCCAGGACCACCTGCCCGCGCGCCGCGGTCAACATCCAGTCGAGGTCTTCACGCCGGACGAAGGTGAGCTGCGCGTTGCGGTTCACCACCGCGGAGCGCGTGGCGGACGCCTGTGGTGACCGCGACGGCGCCTGCGCCGATGCCGTCCCTTCGGCCGCGGTCTGTGCGAGCCGCAGCGCCACGGTCTGGGTGACGTGGGAGGCGCCGCGGCGCGGACCGGGCGCTTCGGGCCTGGGCTCGTCGCGCGGAGTGAGCCGGCCCCAGGCCACCTCCCCCTCCCAACACGCGCGCTCCAGCAACTCCGGCAGGTACTGCTTCATCCGCACCGGCAGGAGCCAGGACTCCCACGCCGACGCGGGCGCTTCGTAGCCCTGTAAGAGGGAGATGGCCTTGAGCAGCCCGTTTTTGCCACGCAGCCGGTCCGCTTCGTCCAGGTGGTGCCAGCGGAAGAGGAACCGCATGTAGTCCTGCGCGGACACGGGTTCTATTTCCCGGCGGAGCCTGCCGACGGTGAGCCGGTGGATGCGCTGCAGCAGGCGGCGGTCGCAGAACTCCAGACGGGGGCCCTCACCCCCGGAGGGGGGAGCTCCCAGGGGAAGAGGGAGAGCGGGACGGAAGGTGCCGCGGAGCGCCTGGCCTTCGCCCTCCAGCGCGTGCAGGGCGAAGAGGACCTCCGACTCCGACAGGGCGGTCCGCGCCGAGAGCTCCGCTGCGGTGGTGGGGCCGGACTCCTCCATCAGCCCCCGGATGACCTGCAGCACCGCTGCCTCGCGGAGAACCTCCGCATCACCAGGGAGCCGACCGAGCGGTGGGGTGCGCTCCACCTCCGGCCACAGCGCGTCGGCCTGCGGGATGCGTTCGGCGGCGACGATGAAGGCGTGCCCCGCGGCCGGCCGCAGCACGGCAGCCCGGCTCTGGGCCACGAGCTCCGTCACCAGCGGCCCGGGCGCCTCCTCCAGGGGCAGGAGCACCCGCTGCAGCAGCACGTCGTGCAGTTCGTCCGCGCTGCGCATGGGCGAACGCGCGTCTTCAACCACCTGCCGGATGGCCTCCGCATCCAGCGCGCCGAAGCCGGCGGCAGCTTCGGCGGGCAGCGTGCGGCGCAGGCTCACTGCGCGGGCGCGGCGCTCCTCCAGCGGCGCTTCGTCCAGATACGTGTACGGGTTGGAGTTGAGCAGCGCGTGCGCGAGCGGCGACGGCTCGGGCAGGTCCACGCCACGGGCGGTGATGTGGCCGTCCTTCATCCGCCGCAGGACCTCGCGCAGCCCGTCCACGTCCATGGCGTCGGTGAGGCAGTCACGCAGGGCTTCAGTCACCAGCGGGTGGTCCGGCACCTCGATGTCGCCGCCGCCATGGTTGTCCTGGCAGCCCACCTGCGCGGGGAACACCGCGGCCAGCAGGTCTTCGGCGCGGGCGCGCTGCAGGATGGGCGGCACCCGCTTGCCCCCGTTGAACCGGGACAGGGCGAGCGCGCGCGTGGCCGCCCAGCGGAAGCGGCCAGGGAACAAGGGCGCCTGCAGCACCGCCTGCGTCAGCACCTCCTCCACGTTGGTGGGCGAGAGGAACTCGAAGACGTCCTCCAGGGGGAAGCTGTGCTGCTCACCGAGCGAGAGGAGGATGCCGTCGTCGGTGGCGGCGGCCTGCAACTCGAAGTCGAAGGTGCGGCAGAAGCGCTTGCGCAGGGCCATGCCCCAGGCGCGGTTGATGCGGGCTCCGAAGGGCGCGTGCAGGATGAGCTGCATGCCGCCCGCTTCGTCGAAGAAGCGCTCGGCGATGATGGCCTCCTGCGACGGCATCCCGCCCAGCACCTGCGCCACCGCGCGCAGGTAGGCGACGAGCGACGCCGCCGCCGCTTCAGTCAGCCCCACCTCTTCCCGCAGGTAGCGCTCGGCCTCCTCCTTCGGCTTCGCGGCGAGCTCTTCGCGCAGCCGGGAGACCTGAACCGACAGCTCGTCGGTGCGGGCGGGCGCCTCACCGCGCCAGAAGGGCACGGAGGGGGCCTGGCCGGCGGCGTTCTCCACCCGCACGGTCCCGCCCATGATGCGCTGGAAGCGCCACGCGGTGGACCCGAGCAGGAACACGTCCCCGGTGGTGCTCTCCACCGCGAAGTCCTCGTCCAGGGTGCCCACCACCACGCCTTCGGGTTCGGCGACGACGGGGTAGTTGAAGGTGTCGGGGATGGTGCCGGCGTTGGTCACCGCGGTGATGCGGGCGCCCTTGCGCGCGCGCAGGAGGCCGTTCACGCGGTCCCGGTGCAGGTGCACCCGCACCCGGCCGCGGCGGTTGGACACGCCCTCGGAGAGCATGTGCACCACCTGCTCGTATTCGTGCGCGGTGAGCCCGCGGTAGGGGTGCGCGCTTCGGGCGAGCCGGAGGAGCGCTGCCTCCGCCCAGTCCTCGTGCGCGCAGGCGGCGACGAGCTGCTGCGCGAGCGCATCCAGCGGCTTGTCCGGCATGCGGACCCGGTCCAGGTCTCCTTCGCGGACCGCGCGCACCAGCGCGGCGCACTCCGCCAGCTCATCTCGCGTCAGCGCGAAGAGGATGCCCTTCGAGACGCCGCCGTAGTGGTGACCGGCCCGGCCCACCCGCTGCAGGAAGGCGGAGATGCTGCGCGGGGTGCCCAGCTGGCACACCAGGTCGATGGCGCCGATGTCGATGCCCAGCTCCAACGACGCGGTGGCCACCATGATGCGCAAGTCGCCCGCCTTCAGGCGCTCCTCTGCGGCGAGGCGCAGCTCGCGGGACATGCTCCCGTGGTGCGCGGCCACCAACCCCTCCCCCAGCCGCTCGCCGAGGTCGTGCGCGACGCGCTCCGCGAGCTTCCGCGTGTTGGAGAAGATGAGGAGGGTGCGGTGCGCTTCAGCCAGCGCGCAGACGCGGTCGTAGAGCTGCCCCCAGGCTTCGTGGGAGGCCACCGCGCCCAGGTCCCCGTCCGGCACCTCCACCGACAGCTCCCACGGCCGGGTGTGCCCCACCTCCACCACCTCGCACGGGCGCTGCGCCCAGACGCCGTCTTCCCCCGGCTCGCCGCCGACGAGGTACCCAGCAATGAGCGGCAGGGGCTTCTGCGTCGCGGAGAGGCCCACGCGCTGGGGGACCCGGCCGCACAGGGCGTTGAGCCGCTCCAGCGAGAGCGCGAGGTGCGCGCCGCGCTTGTCCCGCGCCAGGGCGTGGATCTCGTCCACGATGACCGTCTCCACCCCGCGGAGGAACGGGCGGGACTTCGCCGCGGTGAGCACCAGGTACAGCGACTCGGGCGTGGTGATGAGGATGTGCGGCGGGGACTTCGTCATCCGCGCGCGCTCGGCGGCGGGGGTGTCTCCGGTGCGGACGAGCACGCGCAGGTCCGGCAGGTCGTGCCCGGCTTCGCGCGCCAGCGCCCACAGCTCCCCCAGCGGCCCGAGCAGGTTCTTCTGCACGTCGTTGCCGAGCGCCTTGAGCGGCGACACGTAGACGGCGTAGGTGCGGTCCTCCAGGGAGCCACAGAGCGCGCGGCGCAGGAGCCCGTCGAGACAGGAGAGGAAGGCCGCGAGCGTCTTGCCGGAGCCTGTGGGCGCGGCGATGAGGACGTGGCCGCCCTGGGCGATCAACGGCCAGCCCCGGCGCTGCGGCTCCGAAGGCGTGCCGAGCCGGGACCCGAACCACTGCTGCACCAGCGGGTGGAAGCGCTCCATGGCCCCAAGCCTGAACATGGGTGCAGCGGCGGATCAAGCGGGGACGCCGTCCCCCTCCCAGCCGAGGTTGCAGGGTGGCCGGGTAGCCGAACGCTTGACCCAGACCTGCTGTCCCGGGCCGCTACCCGCGCTCGAAGCGCTGAACAGCAGTCCGTCCGCGAAGGCTGCCGACGCGGCCTGCGTGTGTATTCTCCCTCCCCCAAGGAGAGAACCGAACATGCCTGCTTCATGGAAGACCCTGACGACGCTCACCGCAGCGATTCTCCTGCTGACCGCCGCCGGCTGCGGGGCCAGGACCGCGGAGGACTGCGGGTGCGACGAGGGTGAATCGGATAGGGAATGCCTGGCCCGTCTGGGTCGGGATTCCTCCTCCCCTCCGGACGACGCTTGCGTCGCGCTGCTGGGCGGGGACCCGGGAGAGTCGGATGACAACACCACGGTCAAGGGCACGTGCGCCGACGAGGATCCGCCGACGTACTGCACGGAATACCGCGGCTCGAGCTTCTCCGGCGCGGCCGTCAACCAGTCCTGCGCCGAGAACAACTCTTCGGTCACCTTCGGGACCGCGGGCTGCCCCGACGAGGGCAGGCTCGGCGACTGCTTGTTCAACGCCGGGACGATCTCCGACTACCGGACCTACTACTACGCTGCGGGAGGCATCGGCGTGGAGGACGCGCGGCAACTGTGCGAGGCCGCAGCCGGGACCTTCATTCCTTGAGCCCGTGACTGGAACGCGCGGGGGGACCCGCGCTGCGGCCACCTGCCCGCGCTGCGGCCACCTGATAGAAGCCGCCGCCCATGCACAAGAACACCTCCGGCTGGTGGAGTGACCGCCTCCAGCTGCACATGCCCATCGTCCGCTACGGCCACTTCGGGCCGGCGGTCCTGCTCTTCCCCACCTGGGCGCAGGACCACAGCGAGGCAGAGCGGATGGGGCTCATCGGCGCCATCTCGCACCTGCTCGACGCGGGCCGGGTGACCGTCTTCTCCATCGACAGCATCAACCCGCACGCGTGGTGCAACGACGCGGTGCCAGTGGCCGAGAAGGCGCGCCGGCAGGCGGCGTATTCGGCCTACGTGGAAGAGGAGGTGGTCCCCTACATCCGCGGGGAGCTGCGCAATCCGTCCGCGCGGGTGCTCGCCGCCGGCGCCAGCTTCGGCGCGCTCTTCGCCGCCAACGCCCTGTTCCGCAGGCCGGACCTCTTCTTCGGCATGGTGGGGATGAGCGGCGTCTACGGGCTCGACCCCATGCTGCACGGGTACTCGGACGACAACGTCTACTTCAACAACCCGTGCTGGTTCGTCCCCGGCATCGGTGAAGGCGAAGGGCTCGAGGCGCTGCGCCAGGCCCCCATCCACCTGCTCACCGGACAGGGCCAGTGGGAGGACCCGGCGCAGACGCTCCGCTTCTCGGGCGTCCTTCACCACAAGGACATCGAGCACACCCTGGACCTGTGGGGACACGACGTCCCGCACGACTGGCCCACCTGGCACCGGATGCTGGAGTTCACGCTGCGCGAGCGGCTGGGCTTCTGACGGGGATGTGAGGCTTCGATTCCGCTGGTCTGGAGTTTTTCAGTCTTGCCGCTGGACTCCCGCCCCCGACAGGTTCCCGCGAGGAGCCCGATGATCGGACCTCCGATGATCAGGCGCCGGGAGTCGATGATCAGAGCTCTGATGATCAGGCTGCGTGCAACCGATCATCGGACTCACTCAGGCTGTAATCCTACAGGGCATCCGATGATCGGGTCGCGGGAGTCGATGATCGGAGCCCCGATGATCAGGCTGCAGGAGTCGATGATCGGAGCTCCGATGATCAGGCTGCGCGTCGGCACCCGTCGGCCGAGCGGCGCCCCTATTTACGGGCTTTTCGGATTACAGCCGTGACCTGCCGCCACCGGAGCTAGGTGTCCTTGACCACGCGCGAGAGCACCTGCGCGGTGAAGTTCACCAGCGGGATGACGCGCTGGTAGTTCATCCGCGTGGGGCCGATGACGCCCACCGCGCCCAGCATCTGGTCCGCGGTCCCGTAGGGGCTGGCGATGACGGTGACCTCGCCCGCGGAGGAGAAGTCGCTCTCGCGGCCGATGAAGATCTGCATCTCCCGCGCGCGCTGCACCCGGTCCAGAAGCTCCAGGAGCTTGCTCTTGTCCTCCAGCGCCCGGAACAGGCTGCGCGCGCGCTCCATGTCGGTGAACTCGAGGAAGGACCCGGTGCCTTCGATGTGCAGGTGCTCGCCACGCTTCACGTCGGTGGCGGCGATGCCGAGCGCCAATGCCTTGCGCGCGAGCTGGTCGTACGCGGCCTGCTCCTGCTCCAGCTCCGTCTGGATGCGCGCGCGGACCTCCTCCAGTGGCGCGCGCGAGAGCAGCTCGTTCAGGTAGTTCGCGGCGCGGACGAGGTCCTCCGGCGACACCGCGAAGTCCACCGTGAACACCCGGTTCGCCACCTGTCCGTTGCCGGCCACCAGCACCGCCAGCACGCGGTTCTCGCGCAGGCGCACGAACTCGATGCGGTCGAAGACGGTGGCCGCGGGCCTGGGCGTGACCACCACGCCGGCGTGCCGGGTGATGAAGTGCAGGACCTTCGAGGCCTCCTGCACCGCCGCCTCCACGCCGCTCTCGGTCCCGAGCCCGTGCTGGATGAGGTCCCGGTCCCGCTGCGCTGGCTCGCGCAGCCGCACCAGCGTGTCCACGTAGAACCGGTAGCCCTGGTGGGTGGGGACCCGCCCGGCGGAGGTGTGCGGCTTCTCGAGGAAGCCGAGCGCCTCCAGGTCACCCATCACGTTGCGCAAGGTGGCGGAGGACACGTCGAACTCCGCCCGCTTCACGAGCTGGGAGGAGCCCACGGGGCCGCCGGTGGAGATGTACTCCTGCACGATGGCCTTGAGGACTTCCCGTTGCCGCTCGTCCAGGAGGTCTTCAGTGTTCATCGGTTCGCTCGAATCTAGGAGGGTGGCCCTCGCGCGGCAACCAGCCGGACAGGGCGGGTGTTCCCGGCACGGCCCCGCCACGGTCGTCTGCCCACCAGGCGGGTCGCACCCCCGTCGCCCTCACGGCGCGCGCGCCGAGCAGGGCAGCCGGTCACAGTCCTTCACCCAGGCGCCCGGCCCCGGGACGAGGCTGGAGGGCTCCCGCTCCTGAGCAGGCGCCTCCTCCTGGGTCCCCGACGCAGCGTGGATGAGGAGCGCCAGGCTCCCCTTCGGCCGGCAGGTGACCAGCGCCTGCCCGGGCTCCTGCAGCCACCAGAGCGCCTCCACCTCGCAGGGTTGGCCTTGGCGGACGGCCTGCAGTGACTCCGCGCGGAACAGCGCCACGCTGCCCTGTCCGACCAGCGCCAGCCACTGCCCCGAGGCGTCCACGGAGAGCCCGACCGCTGGCGGGGGGCGCGCACCGAGCTCCTCGAAGCCCAGCGTCCTGCCATCTGCCGCCACCGAGTAGAGCCGGCCCGCAGCGTCCAGCGCGACCGCGCCCTGGGCGTGGCCCACCAGCTCCACCGCCACCGCGTCGCCCACGTGCTCGAGCGGCTCGTCCACCCGCTTCCGGTAGAGCCCCCCGGGCTGGTTCGCCGCGCCTTGCGAGGAGAGCCAGAGGACCCCGTCGAAGTCGAAGGCCACGTCGGTCACCGCGGCCACATCCAGCCAGAGCCCTTCCACCTCTGGCGCCGCGCCGACGTGGGGCAGCCCGGCATCCGCCGCGTGCGCCGCCTGCCGGCACAGCGCGACCCCGGTGCCGCCGAAGACGGCCGCGCTGCGTCCGTCCGGAGAGACCGCGAAGCCCGCGCGCGCGTCCGGGTGCAGGTCGAGCAGACAGCGGTTGAGGGTGCCGAAGAGCGGATCTGCGGTGGGGGAGGCGGCGAACCAGGCCACGCTGGTCCCGGCGAACCAGGCCAGCAGGCCCAGCGCCACCGCCGTGGTCCCGATGAGCGCGGCGAAGAGCCAGAGGCTCCGGTCTCGCCTGGGGCGGGTGCGCAGCGGGGACACACCCTGCCCTTAGCACGAGGGTGCCCGTTGTAGTCGGGGCAGCCGGGCGCTAATTCCCCGGGACCTTGAAGCAGACCCGCCGCCCGCTCGTCCTCACCGCGCTCGTCCTCGCCATGTTCATGGCGGCGATGGAGATGACCATCGTCTCCACCGCCATGCCCACCGTGGTCGGGGAGCTGGGCGGCATCCACCTCTACGCCTGGGTCTTCACCGCGTACCTCGTGGCCTCCACGGTGATGGTCCCCATCTTCGGAAAGCTGGCGGACCTCTTTGGCCGCAAGCCGGTGCTGCTCTTCGGGCTCTCGGTCTTCCTCGTCAGCTCGGTGGCCTGCGGCTTCGCCACCACCATGACCGAGCTGGTCGTGTTCCGGGCGCTGCAGGGCTTCGGCGCCGGCGCCATCCAGCCCATCTCCATCACCGTCATCGGTGACATCTACAAGCTGGAGGAGCGCGCCCGAATCCAGGGCGTGATGGGGGCGCTGTGGGGCTTCGCCGGGCTCATCGGCCCGCTGCTGGGCGGCTACATCGTCAAGGTGTGGAGCTGGCAGTGGATCTTCTTCATCAATGTGCCCTTCGGGCTCGGCGGCATGGCGCTCGTCTGGTTCTTCCTGCACGAGCAGGTGGAGAAGAAGCGGCACGCGCTCGACTTCGCTGGGGCGCAGGTCTTCTCCGCCGCCATCCTGCTCTTGCTCGCGGGCTCCAGCGGCAGCGCGCTCGGGATGTGGCCGCTGTTGCCCGCGTTCGGCCTTCTGGCCCTGTTCGTGGTGGTGGAGGGGCGCGCGAAGGAGCCGCTGCTGCCCATTCCGCTGATGCGCCGCCCGGTCATCGCGCTCGCCAGCGCCGCGTCCATGCTGACCGGCGCGGCGATGATGGCCACCGTCACCTACGTGCCCCTGTACGTGCAGGCCATCCTCGGCGGCACGCCCACGCAGGCGGGCAGCGCCATTACGCCCATGGTCATCGGCTGGCCCATCTTCGCCACGCTCTCAGGCCGCCTCATCCCCCGCTTCGGGTTCCGGCCGCTCATCCGCTTCGGCGTGGCGCTCGCCTTCGTGGCGGCTTCGGCGCTGGCGCTGTTGATTGGCCCTACCTCGTCGGTGCGCGGGCTGCAGGTGGTGATGTTCTTCTACGGCGCGGGCCTGGGCGCGGCGAGCACCGCCCTGATGCTCGCGGTGCAGACCAGCGTGGAGTGGCGGGAGCGCGGGGTGGCCACCGCCAGCAACCTCTTCTTCCGCACCATTGGCGGCACCCTGGCGGTGGGCGCCCTGGGCGGCATCGTGGCGTCGATGGTGGCCGGCGTGGGCGCTCCAGCCGGCGCTGCCGAGGCGCTCCTGGGGCCGGACCATGGGCGCGCGCTGGAGCCGGCGCTGCTGCAGGCGCTCTCCGGGGCGCTGGACCGGGGGCTGCACGTGAGCTTCTGGGTCGTGGCGGCGCTCGCGGGGCTGGCGCTCCTGGCCGGGCTGCTCTTCCCGCGGGACCGCGGGACGGCGGCTGAGGTGAAGGCGAGCGGGTGAAGGGCGAGGTCTACAGCCTGCCCGTGTCACGCCAGGGCGGCGCGGTCACGGCCGGTGGGTGGCGCTGTCTGCCTTGTCGGTAGCGGCGCGCCCTGGGGTGGGCAGGGCGGCGGCGGCGGTCGCTGAATCCACCACCTCCACGTTGTGGAAGTTCTGGCAGGCCTTCTTCGGTCCTATCGAATACGGCAGGCTCCGCAGCTCCTGACAGACCTTCCGCCAGAGCCTCAGCAGGAGGGAAGGCGGCGGGGGCGCGGGGAAATGCGGGACCATCTGCGAGAGCTCCACGAACTGCGTGGCCGTCCGGCCGAGCCCCTCGAAGTCATGCTCAATCGCCTGGGCCTGCTCGCGCACCGGCGCCGGCATCCCCCGGGCGACCGGTTCGGTCATCAGCACGTATTCGGCCGAAGGCACGTCGTTCTTCAACATCCGGTGGACGAGGATGACGTCCACCCCGGCGAGCTCGCTGTGGCGCTTCACCCGCTGCTCCGCCACCTGGCCCGCGTGGGCGACGAACTTGAGCTTGAGGTTGACGACGTTCACGCACGCGGCGCAGTTGCACAGGCCGATGGAGCCCAGCTCGTGCCGCTTCTCCATGAACGCGCGGTAGATGGCGGGCATCCGCGAAGCCAGCGTCTCCACCTGCGCCGCGGCTTCGATGGGCGCGTAGAGGAACGCCGCGTCCCCTTCGAGCTTGGCGAGCTTGAGCGGCTTCGCCGCGTCGATGACCGCCTCCAGGAGCTGCGCGATGGTGTCCTGCGCGTGGGCGAGCGCGAAGGTGTGCTCGCGCATGAAGCGGGTGTAGCCGCCGATGTCTGCGATGACGAGGAGCGCTTGCGAGATGGCCACGGGCGGATGCTACCTGCCCCCGCCGCCCGCGTGTTAAGCGCGCCGGGTGCGACTCCTCGTCCTCGCCCCCCTGGCCTGCTTGCTCCTCATTTCGGCCGGCTGCTCCGCCGCGCGCCCGGAGCGCAACACCGAGCCCGCCCTGCCCTCCGCGGTGCGCACCGACCTGCACCTGCACTTCTCCATGGAGTGGGCCGCCAGGCCGCTCTTCAAGGGACGAACGGGCGACGGCAGGGGCCTGGCGGGGACGCCGAACACGCGCCTGCGCAACCAGATTGATGCGGACGCGCTGCACGACGCGGGCGTGCGCCTGGCGATGGCGAGCCTGTGGCCGCCGTTCCGCGTGCGCCCCAACGTCGATGCGCACGGTGAGTCGGTGCGGCAGCTCGCGCTGCTCGAGCGCTTCGTGGACCGGAACCCGGGCCTCGCCCTGGCGACGTCCTCCGAGCAGGCGCGCGCGCTGATGGCCCATGGGTACGTCACCGTCATCCCCGCGCTGGAGGGCGGCGAGGGCATCCGCACCGTCGACGACGTGGACACCCTGTACGCCGCCGGGGCGCGGATGGTGACCCTGGTGCATTTCGGCGCCAACGCGCTGGGCGGTGCGGCCTACGGACAGCTCCCGCCCGGCGTCCCCGACCAGACCCGCCGCAGCGACGAAGGGCTCACCGAGCTCGGGCGCGCGGTGGTGGAGCGGATGATGGAGGTGGGCATGCTCATCGACCTCGCGCACGCGTCCGACAAGCTGATGGACGACGTGCTCGCGCTCACCGAGGCCCGCGGCGTACCGGTCCTCTATTCGCACACTGGCGCGCGGGCCCTGAAGGACGGCGAGCGGAACCTGAGCGACGAGATGGCGGTCCGCATCGCCCAGGGCGGCGGGCTTCTGGGGGTCACCGCGTTCGACCACTACGTGGCAGAGGTGCCGAAGGACGCACAGCTGGACCCGCACGCGCCCGACACCTGTGACGACGTGGTGGCGCACTGGCGGCACCTGGCCGCGCTGGTGGGGGCACAGAACGTGACCCTGGGCAGCGACTTCAACGGCTTCATCACCCGCCCGGACGCAGGCGGCCGCTGCGCGGAGGGACTGCGGCACGTGGGTGACTTGCCGGCGCTGTTCAGCGCGCTGGTGGCGGCGGGCATCCCGGCGGAGTCCATCGACTCTGGCGGCGAGCGGCTCTTGAAGCTGTGGGCGCAGGTGGAGGGGGCGGCGAATCCGGTGGTGCAGGCGCAGGCGGCGCGGCGGACGGTGCCGGAGGTGAAGCCGCTCGACGGGCCGCTGTGAACCCGCGCGTCGCCCCGGGTTCGATGCTGCTGCTGGTGCTCGCCGCGCTCGTCGCGCCGCTTCGATTGCCGGCGCGCATGTGTCGGACTACAGCCGTCCGCATGCGCCCTGCCCTGCTCCTCCCGCTCGCGCTGTCCCTGTCCGCCTGTGCCGCCTGCCGCTCGGTCCCCAGGGCGGAGCTGTGCACCGCTGTGGAGAGCGGCCATGGCCCGCGCGGCGCGGACAGCGTGCGCGCGGAGCCCGTCGTCGAAGGTCTGGAGGTCCCGTGGGGGCTCGCGTTCCTGCCGGGCGGGGACCTGCTGGTCACCGAACGCCCCGGCCGGGTGCGGCTCGTCCAGGGCGGCCAACTGGTGCCGGAGCCGGTGGTGACCCTCGAGGTCGATCCGGGCGGCGAAGGCGGGCTGCAGGGCATCGCGCTGCACCCGGACTTCGGCGCCACCCGGCGCTTCTTCCTCTACTTCACGGTGCAGAAGGCCGGGCAGAAGGTGAACCGGCTGGAGCGGTGGACGCTCGCCGAAGACGGCCGCAGCGCCTCCTTCGACCAGCGGCTCCTGGACGACGTACCGGGCGCGCGGTTCCACCACGGCGGCCGCATCCGCACAGGTCCGGACGGGATGCTCTATGTGAGCGTGGGAGACGCGCGCGACCCGGACCTCTCGCAGGACCCCTCGTCGGTGGCCGGCAAGCTCCTGCGGCTGACGCCGGACGGCGACATCCCCGAGGACAACCCTGCCCCCGACAGCGCCGTGTACCTCTCGGGCCTTCGCAACTCGCAGGGGTTCGACTGGCTCGACGACGGGCGGCTGGTGGTGACGGACCACGGCCCTTCCGGCGAGCTGCTCCGCTTCGGCCATGACCGGGTCTCGGTGGCTGAGGCGGGCGCGAACCTCGGCTGGCCCGACACCTACGGCTGCGAGGTGAAGGACGGCTTCGTGCCGCCGCTCATCTCCTGGAGTGACGCCACCCCGCCCGGTGGCGCGGCGCTCTACCGCGGGGACCTTCTGCCCGGCTGGCGGGGGAACCTCGTCATCGGCGTGCTCGGCGCGACGCACCTGCAGCGCGTGGTGCTCTCCCAGGACGCTTCGCAGGTCCTGCGCCACGAGGTCTACTTCGAGGGCGAACCGCCGGAAGGTCTGGGACGCCTCCGAGAGGTGGCCATGGGCCCCGACGGGCACCTCTACGTCGCCACCAGCAACTGCGACGGCCGCGGCGAGTGCCCACCGACGAAGGACCGGGTGCTGCGGCTCGTCCCCGGGAGCTGAGCCGGAACCGCGCGGAGCTCACGGCGCCGGGCACGGGATGTTGCAGTCGCTGGTCACCCGATCCACGCAGTAGCTGTCCCAGTCGTTGGTGCAGCAATAGGGGTCCAGCTCGCAGATCCTCTTCACACAGGGGTCGCAGGAGCGGATGAGCGGGGTGGTGCTCGGACCGCTGGAGCAGAGGTCGTGCGCGCAGGCGCAGGTGAAGTTCGCCGTGTTCGGGGAGGCGAGGCCGGTGGGGCACGTGGCCGGATCCTTCGCCCTCCCCACGCAGAGGCTGTCCCAGTTGTTGTTGCAGCAGTACGGATCCTGGGCGCAGATGGTGGCCACGCAGTTGTTGTGGGTCCCCGCGTACGAGCAATAAGTGCCGTTGAGGGGCACACCCGCGGTGCACGCCGAATGTGGGCAGTGGGTGACGGTGACCCCGCATCCAGGGATGGGGGTGTGCGTGGGCACGCCGTTCACGCAGGTGTCGGTGGTGCAGGCGTCGTTGTCGTTCACGCTGACGCCGCAGCCGCCGCAGTTGGTGAGGCTGCTGGTGCCGTTCACCTCGCAGCCGTCGGTGCGCAGGTCGTTGTTGCAGTTGAAGAACCCCGCCGAGCAGGTCCCCGTGCACCCGCCCGCGGCGCAGGTGGAGGACGCCATGTTCGCGCCCGAGCAGCCTGCGTTGCAGCCACCGCAATGGCTGATGGACGTGGCGACGTCGGTCTCGCAGGCGGTGGCGGTGTCGTTGTCGCAGTTGCCGCGCCCAGTTGCGCAGCCCGAGCAGGTGCCGCCTGCGCAGGCCACGGTGGAGACGCAGTCAGCGGTGGTGCCGCAGGCCTTGCCCCAGGCGCACTTCTGCGGACAGGGCGCGCCGCAGTCCACGTCGCTCTCCGAGCCGTTCTTCACGCCGTCCGTGCAGGAGGCGCCCGCGCAGACCCCGCCCATGCACACGCCGGTCTGGCAGTCGGTGGGCGCGTTGCAGGTCTGACCTGCCGCGCACTTGCCCGGACACGAACCCCCGCAGTCCACTGCGCCTTCGCTCCCGTTCTTCACCCCGTCCGCGCAGGTGGGCGCCTGGCAGGTGCCGCCGCCGCACACCCCGCTCGAGCAGGAGGCCGGGCCCGCGCAGAGCTTCCCATCCGCGCAGGGGGCGCAGCCGCCGCCGCCGCAGTCCACGTCGCTTTCGGCGCCGTTTCGCACCCCGTCCGTGCAGGAGGCGGACGCACAGACGCCGCCGCTGCAGACGCCGGTCTGGCAGTCCGCTCCATCCGCGCAGCCCTGGCCGCCGGCGCATGCGTCCGGACAGGTCCCGCCGCAGTCCACGTCGGTCTCCTCGCCGTTCTTCGCGCCGTCGGTGCAGGTGGGGGTGACGCAGAGGCCGTCGGTGCAGACGCCGCTGCCGCAGTCGGAGGGTCCGTTGCAGGCCACCCCGTCATCACAGGGGATGCAGCCGGAGCCGCCGCCGCAGTCCGGGCCGGACTCGGTGCCGTTGGTCACGCCGTCATTGCAGGAGGGCGCCTGACACTGGCCGCTCTGGCAGACCGCGCTCTGACAGTCGCCAGGGCCGTAGCAGGTCTTCCCCGGCACGCACGCGGTGCAGGTGCCGCCGCAGTCCACGTCCGACTCGGTGCCGTTCACCTTCCCGTCCTCGCACGTGGGCGCCGAGTTCTGCGGGCCCACGAAGCCGGCGTCGGTCTCCGGGAGGGGATCGGTGGTGCCGCAGGCGGCGGCCAGCGCCAGGAGCGCTGACAGCGACGCGACCGGGAGTCGTACGCGCATTCATGAACCTCCTACCTTTCGGCAGGATGGCTTATCCGTCTCCTTCAGATCCAGCCCGCCCCCCGGGCGAGCGTTCAGGGGGCGGAGCTCGACTCGGATGTCGTCGTCTGGTTCAGGCCCCAGTCGGGTCCGAAGGGTGCGGCGCGCCTCGTCGCCGGGCGTCGTGGAGAGCGCCAGCACCGCGAAGTCGCGCACGTCCGCGGCCGGGTCCCGCGGCTGAGCACGTCCCGCGCGGTCTTGGCGCTGATGACGGGCAGCGCGTGAGCGGCGTCCCGGCAGACGCGCGGGGCTTCGTCGCCCAGAGCCTGGGCCAGCGTGAGGGCCGTGGTGGGATCTTCCGGGTGGCGCAGGACGCGGGCGGCTCGAACTCGAAGCGCGGGTGATGTCGTGGAGACAAGGAGCAGCTCCGCCAAGCGCTTCGCACCGAGCGCGCTCCGCGACTCCTTCTCTGCTGGCGAACTTCGCATCGGCGCGGGCGCTGGCTGCCCCATCCAAAGTTACGTTTGACCGAGCAATGATCGGAGCCGGCCAAGAAATGCGCACTCTGGCTGCGGGGATTGCAGTGGGCGTGTGCATTTGAGGTGGGGGCCGCCGGACTGCTCGGTCAAACGTAACCGACGGACCCGCATTCGGGGTGACGACCGGAAGCTCGACGACTACAGCGCGAGCTGCGGTCCCACCATGAACTGCCACTGGACGGTCTGATTGCTGCGCAGCGCTGGATAGGCGTCGACGTTGATGACGAGACCGAGCGGGCCGAGGTGCGCATCCGCCAGCACACGCACGCCCGGCCGGACTTCGGGCGCGACCTGAACGGGCACGCCAACCCCGAACCCCACGGAAGGAACGATGAGATACCAGTCGCTCGCGACCTGGCTGAGCGGGGTCACGGTCCAGCGGCCGCGCAGGTCGGTCTCGACTGAGAGGGAGTGAAGGAACCTCTCGGGAGCGGCCAGTTGGTATCCGAGCCGTACGCGCGCGCCGCGGGCTGCTCCGAACCCGTAGCCCACGGCCACCTGGGGCCCGCCCAGGGTGAGGACGCCCGCCGGCCGGATGAGAACCAGGCTCCTCGGGACAAATGTCAGCGGCACTGAGCGGTCATGGGAGAGGACCTCTGGCCGCGGCTGCGAATGCCCCCGCCCCAGCGCCTCCGACCCACCGACCTTCCACGCCACCGGAACATGCGCCTCGACGTCGACGTGTTCATCCATCCAGAAGGGCGTGCGGTACCAGATGTCGAAGTGCTGCTCTGCAAGAGGCCGGGAACCGAAGGCCAGGTGCCGCCCGTCGATCGGTGAGACGTTCCAGCTCGTGTACCGCCGATGCTCGAGCTGCAGGGTCGCTCGCACCCGCACCTCCACTTCCCGCGGTCCCAGCGGCAGGCTCACAGCGCTCGCCCAGCGCATCGCGTGGGCCGCATCGACGTTGCCGGCCGAGAGCTCCAGGCCCGCGAGCGCCGGGTCCTGAAGTCGCGACGCTTCTACAGGCGTCCCGTCCACTTCCGCGCCGAGGTCAATGACCTGGGCGTTGTGACCGATGGAGAGCTGCAGCGGAAGCTCGGCAGGCTCAGCGATGCCGAGGGTGAGGGTGAGGGTCGCCGTGAGCTCACAGGTCTTCGACTGCTCAGCGCTGCGGCAATCGACGAGCAACCGGTGGGAGCGGACCGCGCCGCGAAGCGCCTCGGGGACGCTCACGAACAGGATGGCTGGAGACGCGTCGTCGCCGGGCTTGAAGGCATACGTCGGTCCCGCGAGCAGGAAGGACAGCGCCAGCGCTGCGAGGTGTCCCGCGCTCACGCCCGCAGCGCGGCGGTGGCAATCCCCGGCAGCTTGAGCCAGGAGGGCTCCATCTCGAAGTCGGTGAGCTTGCGCGCCAGCTGGTGGACGGTGCGGTGCCCGGGAAACCACGGGTGCACGGGGGAGAGCTTGTGCGGCGCTGAGAGCACGCACTTCTCGATGCCCTCCAGCATGAACGTGTTGTGCACCCAGCCGCGGCCGCTCTGGATGTTGGCGAGCGTGGCGGAGGGGTGCCCGCCCCAGGGCGTGACGCCGAGCCCGAAGACCGCCCCGGCCCAGCTGTTCACGACCACCGAGCCGTAGCGCAACTCCCGGATGGCCTTCTGCACCGCGGGGCCGTGCACGGGATCCTTGAGCACGCTGTTGTGGACCACGAGCGTGACCGCCAGGGTCCCCCACACGCGCTCGTTCACGAACCTCACGGCGTTGGCGAGGAAGTCAGCTGCGTTGTCACCGCCGAGCCGGGTCTCCGAGAGCACCGCGCACCACGGCTCCTGGTGGAAGATGTGGTCATCCGGCTTGTCGGGGTCCACGTCCGGGATGATGGCCCACGGCAGGTGGTCCTCCTGCTGCCCGCCCACCAGGCGCACGCCCGCGCGGCCTTCGGTGAACTGCCGCCACCGGTCCACGGCGCCCGGGTAGTAGGCCTTGCGGATGCGGCCCCTGGACAGGGCCCCCTCCACCTTCGAGAGGAGCGCATCTCGCAGCGCCCAGTTGCGCGGCACCGTCAGCAGCTTCGCCGCGTTGCAGTTGAAGGACGCGTTGTTGGCGACCATCCCGGCGATGTTGTCCGCCTGGAACGACAGCTCCGCGTCCGTCCACGGCCCGGGCACCACGATGACCGGCGTGACGTTGCCGAGCTCGCTGGTGATCTCCTTCTTCAGCAAGGGCTCGCCCCGCGCCTTGCGTGCGTCCCGGTCCGCGCCGGGCGGGCCCCACACCATCAGGTCGTGGGTCTTGTCGGAGCCGGTGATGTGGATTTCGTCGGTGAGCGCGTGCTCGACGAGGTGCTTGCCCACGTCCGCCCCGCCGTAGACCACCGCGAGGAAGCCCTTTTCGATGAGGCAGCGGAACGCCCTTTCAATGAAGGGCCCGAGGTATTCGTTCACCGGGTTCATCTTGAGGACGCAGACGGTGCCCTCGACGAAGAGCTTGT
>CAZQVZ010000025.1:0-25736 GCA_964596895.1 uncultured Myxococcaceae bacterium | reverse complement strand
GCCCGCATCGCTCCTGCGTTGCTTCCGAAGCGAGCGCTCCCGAGCGTCTCGGCGGAAGAATCCGTCCCTCCGTCGGGAGAGACCGAAGCGAGCCCCGCTCCGCCGGACGCGCGCTCCTCCCCGGAGGACTGGCGGACCGTGGCAGCGCGAGGAGATTACGCTGGGGCGTTTCGTCAGCTGGGCCCGGACGGCCTGCGCCGCGAGGTCGAGGCGTCATCCGGCGTCGACGAGCTGTTCTTCCTCGCAGACCTCGCGCGGTTTGCGAACGAGGAAGAGACCTCTCTGCTGCCTCTCCAGAAGATCGTGCACGAGCACCCGCGGCATCCGAGCGCGGCGCTGGCGGCCTTCACCGCCGGGAAGATTCGCGTGGAGCTCGGACGGGCCGCCGAGGCCGCGGGCGACTTCCAGACGGCGCTCGCGCTGGGCCTGCCGAAGTCGCTCGTGCCGGAGGCGGTGCGCAGACGCGCAGAGGCGGAGCAGCTGGCGAAGCCGAAGGCGCGTCCCTGAATGCCGGTCATCCTTGTCGCACTTCTCGTCGTGGCCGCCGGCGAAGAACCTCCGACAGAGGCGCCCATTCGTCTGGAGCTGCCCGCCGACGCGACGAACGTCGACCTGAACGCGCTGGCGGCGCTGCTCCACCTCGAGCTCGGAACGCCGGTCACCCTGAGGGTCGGCGAACCTGCGCGCTCGGGGCAGGTGACGGCGATCCGGCTCTCCTTCGCCTCCAACGGGATTGTGGACCAGTGGCAGGTCACGGTGGTTCGGGTGGCGAACGAAGGACAGTCGGCTGTGATCGACCTTCGGGACGTGCCGGTAGACGCGCGTGCCCGGGCGCTGGCGCTCGCGGTGGCAGAGGTCGTTCGTGTAACGGCGGAGCCACCGAAGAGCGATTTGTCTGCGGCGCCGGATCCCCCACCCACGCTGGAGCTGCGCACCACGGTCGATGGGGCCGTCGGCGTTCGGTTCTTTCCCGTCTACGCGACCACCTTGACCGATGTCCGGGCCGGGGTGTCCTCCTCCCCCCTCTTCAATGCCCCCGCCTGGCGCGCACGCGTCGACGTGGGCGTCGCGGTCGGAAGCCGGCAGGCATCGCTCGGCCGGGTGGGCGTGGTGATGCCCTCGAGCCGAGTCGCAGCCGTGCGCGCCGGCGAAGGCGAGCGCTACGGGTTCGAGGTCGGTCCGGAGCTGGGCGTCGGCTACGCAATCGCGAGCGGCACGCCGAACGAGGGCGTGACGGCTTCGCGCGGGACCGGATGGATCGTCACCGCAGGGCTCGCGGCGAATGCGCGCGTTCGAATCGGGGAGCGAGCCGGACTGGAGCTCGGACTCCAGCTGGGCCACGTGCTCCGGGGGCTGGAGCTGGTCGCCGGAGACCGCCCCGCTGCAGGGATTGGCGGCCCCTTCATGGGAGTGACGCTGCGCACCGGCGGCGACATCATCCGGCGCAGCGCCGCAGCACCGAACGATCTCGGACCCTGATGTCGCGGGTCCTCGTCGCTTTGGGGTCGTTGCTGCCGTGTGTGGGCGTAGAAGGAGCCAGCGATGTCGCCCCTTGCGCTGCTCGCCGTTCTCACCGCGGCCATCACCCACGCGACCTGGAACCTGTACGCCAAGCGCGCGGCGGGAGCGCTGCACTTCGTGTGGCTTTACTCGGTCTGCGGCGCGGCGCTGTACACCCCCGCCGCCGTCTACATGTTCTGGCGAGAGGCGCCGGCGCTGGGGCCTTTGCAGTGGCTGGCGTTGACCGCCACCGCCGTCCTGCACCTGGCCTACACGCTGGGGCTGCAGGCTGGCTATCGCGTCGCCGACCTGTCGTTGCTCTACCCCCTGGCGCGCGGCTCGGGCCCGCTGTTCGCGTTCTTCGCCGCCGCCCTGCTGCTCGGCGAACGGGTGACCGCGCTGTCCCTGCTCGGCGTGGCCCTGGTGGTCGCTGGCATCCTGCTGGTCTCCGGCCTCACCCGCGCGACGGTCCACACCAGCAGGCAGGGCATTGCGTATGGGCTGGGAATCGGCGCGCTCATCGCCGCGTACACCGTCAACGACGGGTGGGCGGTGGCCACGCTGCTGCTGCCTCCGGTGCTGGTCGACTACGCGGGCACGCTCTTCCGCGCGCTCGTGCTGACGCCACACGCGCTGCGCCGCTGGCCCCGCGCAAAGGAAGAGCTTCGCCAATATTGGCGGCCGGCGCTGGTGGTGGGCGTGCTCGGTCCGCTCGGCTACATCCTGGTGCTCTACGCCATGCGGGTCGCCCCGGTGAGCCACGTGGCACCTGCACGGGAGCTCGCCACGCTCGTCGCCACGTTCTACGGCGCGCGTCTGCTCAAGGAGCCCGTGGGTCCGCTGCGCGCGGCGGGGGCAGCGTGCATCGTGGCGGGCGTGTTGAGCCTCGCGCTTGCGCCGGCCGGGTGACGGGGCGTGGCGGCGAAGGCCCGGCGGCCGCCGGTTCACCCTGGAGGCAGCGCCCGGGCCGCTCGACGCTCGCGAACCCTGGCCGGCGGCGCGCTATCCGCCGGCCAGCAGCCGCCGCAGCCTGTCCATGCCCCGCAACGGCCGCATCCCCTGAAGATTGGCCAGCGGCTCCACCACCAGCCGGTCCAGCATGGCCTTCGTCGCCCCGCGCAACTGCGGCATCGCCTCCTTCACCACGCCTTCGGTCTCGGGGAACACCCGCGCGAGGATGGAGAGCGACGCATACAGCGCCCTGTCGATGCGCCAGGCCTTCGCCCGCTCGCGGACCACGTGGAAGTCTGGCGCGCGCGTGTACGCGCTGACCAGAGACGGCGCGCCCAGCACCAGCTCCCGCAGGTCCAGGAACGTGATGAGCGGAACCTGGAACCCTTCGCGCGCCTGCTCGAAGCAGGTGAGCAGGATGGCGTCTTCGAGCGTGGGCCGGAAGACCGACGGCCCATACACCTTCACGCCCTGCGCGCGCGCCACCAGCGCCGCCTCCTCGGCCGCGAGCCGGTCCGGGAGCACCTGCGTGTAGACGAGCACGATGGCGTGGTCGTCGGTGAGGCCAATGGCCGCGCCCTCCTCTTCGGGGATGCTGCTCTCCAGCTTCTTGAAGCGGTGCTGGCCCAAGAACCCCACGAACGGCTGCAGGTCGGTCGAAGCCACCCGCACCTTGATCTCCGGGAGCGGCCGGAACGCCACGTGTGGGTAGAGCACGTCCGCGAACGACGCCCCGCCGAGCAGCAGGATGCGCCGTCCCTCCAGGTCATCCACCGCCCGCTTGAACGCGACGAGCTTCATCACGTTGTCGTTCACCGAGCCCTGGTAGATGGACAGCAGGCGGTCCCTCACCCACTCCGGCGCGCCCGAGCCCGCAAGCCGGTACTCGAGGTTGTAGGCGGCCAGCGGCGCGAGCCCGTTGGCGATGGACCAGTCCGCATAGTCGTCCCAGGGCGCCTTTCGCAGATCCGCCCGCGCGGGAGAGAAGGAGGCGAGCAGCCGGGTGAGCTCCAACATCTGCGAAGTGGCCATGGGCACAGGGCCGTAGCAGAGGGACGGTGGTCTCGCTAGCTGCGTTGGCGCCCCCGCGAAGGTGAGGGTCGCGTGCCGGGCAGCCGGGCGGCCTGCTGCTGCGTCCGGCCGTTCGCTGGGAGCTTCAGAGCGGATCTGCTACGACTTCGGGGCTGGCCAGCGAGCAGAAAACCGGAGCCGAAGCGTGCAGGCAGGGTTGTCGAAGGAAGACATCATCGGCTCGGGGGTGGACCTGAAGTACCTGGCCCGCGCGGTGCTTCGCCGCAAGTGGCTGGTGTTGGCCGTCTTCGCCGTCATCTCCGGCGCGGTGGCCGTCCACACCCTGCGGCAGCCGAAGGTCTACGAAGCCCGCGCTTCCATGATCATCGACGTCACCGCGCCGCGGTTCCTCGACCGCGAGGTGCAGGACGTCACCGACAACTCGTATTCGAACTACTGGGCCAACCGCGAGTACTACGAGACCCAGCACAAGGTGATCCTCTCCCGCGCCGTGTCCTTGCGCGTGGTGGAGAAGCTCGGGCTGCAGAAGGACGCAGACTTCCTCGGGCTCCAGCGGCTCCGCGACCCCGAGGCCCGCGCCGAGGCGATGAAGAACATCGACGCGGTGGCGCTCCTCCAGCGGAAGATCCAGGTGCGGCCGGTGAAGGAGTCGCGCGTGGTGCACCTGGTGGTGGAGGACCTGGACGACAAGCGCGCGGCGCTGCTCGCCAACGAGGTCGCGGACGCCTACATCCAGGAGAACCTCGCGCTGAAGCTGAAGGTCACCGAGAGCGCGTCCCTGTGGCTGGATGAACGCCGGCAGGAGCTGGAGGACCGCTCCAGGACCAGCGAGGTGGCGCTCTTCAAGTTCCGCAAGACCGCGGACATGCTGTCCACCAAGCTCGAGGACGCGCAGAACATGGTCAGCCAGCGGCTGGCCGCGCTGAACACCGCGCTCACCGACACCCGCCTGAAGATCGCCGGGCTCAAGGCGCGGGTGGAGGCCATCCGCTCCGTGCAGAAGAGCGCCCGCGCGGACGGGGCCCACTGGGCAGAAGGGCTGCCCGCGGCCAACGAGAGCACCGTCGTCCAGCAGTTCAAGCAGCGCTACGTGACGCAGCGGGTGGAGTGCGCGGAGCTGGCGGAGCGGTACCTCGCCGAGCACCCGAAGCTCATCGCCTGCCAGGAGAAGCTGAAGCTGTTCGAGCGGGACCTGCTCGGCGAGCTCGGCAACATCGTGGTCGCCGCGGAGGCGGAGCTCCGGGAGGCCACCGCGAAGGAGCGCAACCTCGAGACCCTGCTCGCGGCCACCAAGTCCGAAGCCTTCGCCGTCAACGAGAAGGAGATTGAGTTCGAGCAGCTCAAGCGCGAAGCCGAAAACGACCAGCGGCTCTATGACCTGGTGTTGAAGCGCCTCAAGGACATCGAACTGTCGGGGCTCTTGCGCACCAGCAACGTCCGGGTGCTGGACGCAGCGCGCCCCATCTCCCACCCGGTGCGGCCGCGGGTCCTCAACACCCTGCTGCTCGGGCTGCTCTTCGGGCTTCTGGGCGGCGTGGGCCTTGCGCTGGCGTTGGAGATGCTGGACACCAGCGTCACCTCGCAGGCGGACATCGAAGACCGCATCGGCGTGCCGTTCCTCGGCTTCATCCCCAGCGTGTCCAGGGAGGACGCGCAGAAGACGGGCGGCACGGACCTCTTCATCCACCGGCACCCGAAGTCGTCGGTGGCCGAATGCTGCCGCGCAGTGCGGACGAACCTGCTCTTCATGTCCCCGGACAAGCCCTTCAAGACCATGCTGGTGACCTCCAGCGGGCCACAGGAGGGAAAGAGCACCACCACCATCAACCTCGGCATCGCCATGAGCCAGAGCGGCAACCGGGTGGTGATCCTCGACACCGACATGCGCAGGCCGCGGCTCCACAAGGCCTTTGGCGTGCCCAACGACGTCGGCGTCAGCTCCGTGGTGGTGGGCGAAGTCGCCATGGAGGACGCGCTCAAGTCCACCGAGGTCCCCAACCTCTTCCTGATGCCCTGCGGCGCCATCCCGCCCAACCCGGCGGAGCTGCTGCACACGCAGGCGTTCCGGGACCTGGTGGCGAAGCTCTGCGAGAGGTTCGACCGGGTCATCCTCGACAGCCCCCCCATCGGCGCGGTGGCGGACGCGGTGGTCCTCTCCGCGCACGTGGACGGCGTGGTGATGGTGGTCAAGGGCGGCGCCACCCACCGCGAGGTGGCCAGGCGCGCGGTCCGGGCGCTGCGCGACGTGAAGGCCAAGGTCTTCGGCGCGGTGCTCAACGACATCAACATCCACGACTCGAAGTACGGCTACGAGTACTACGCGTACAACCGCTACGGGTACTACTACGGCGACCGCAAGGAAGAGCCCTCGTAGGCCTCCGGCGCGCGCCTGCGCAGCACCCTGCCCGCCGCCTCGGCTCCGTGCCGCAGGGTCGCGCGGACGCCCGTGCACAGCAGGCTCCGCAGGAAGAACGCCGGCACCTTCCGCTCCGCCCACCGCGGAGACTCCAGCTCCTCCGCATGGAAGATGCGCCGGGCCGCTCTCGCGCGCACCGCGCCACCTGGCAGCGCGCGCAGCACGTGCTCGGGGACGTCTGCGCCCAGAGCGCTCTGCGCCACCTCCAGCGCGGTGCGCACCGCCACGCCCATCCCCGAAGCCCTCGCCCGTTCGACCAGGACGCGCCAGTCCAGCCCCGACGACGCGCCGATGAGCAGCTTCAGGTCATGGAGCCACCCCACGCGCACGAAGGCGTGCTGCGCGGCGTGGACGCAGAGGTAGAGCAGTTCGTCCTCGGGCGCGAGGTGTCGCACCGCCCTGCCTTCGAGCGCCAGCGACACCGCCCGGTCGAACATGGCCCCGGAGCAGAGCGCGCTCCCGAGCCCGAAGGCCGGGCGGAAGTGCAGCTCCACCGTCCCCGCGGCACCCACGTACGAATAATGGTGGTGATGCGAGAGGTAGTCGCCGTAGCCGGGGTCCAACACCCGTCGCAGGCCCGGCTTCTCCAGGGCCCGGTGCGCGGCCGCCAAATCCGCCTCGGACACCAGCAGGTCCACATCCGTCGACGGACGCAGCAGGGGCTGCGGATACAGCCGCGCGGCCAGGGGGTACCCCTTGAGGACGACGGGTGCCTGCACTCCCTCCGCCGCCAGCGCGTCGAGCGACTCGAGCAGCAGCGCCTTCAGCCGCAGGTTGGTCCCCACCACGTCGCCGGCATCCCGTCTCAGGTCTTCGTCGTGCGGCGGCGGCAGCGTCACCCCGCCCTCCGCCAGCGCGTGGCGAACCAGGGCTGAGAGCGCGTGCCGGCGCGCGGAGGCCACCAGCTGGGAGGCGGCGTTCGCCTCCGGAGGCTCGACCCGCGCAGGCAGGGCGCGCAGGAGCCGCAGCAGCGGTGCCGCCACTACTTCCTCAGGACCACGAGCCGCACCGGGTCCGCCTCCGCGTGCGCCCGGAACCTGGTCACCGACTCCCAGATGGCGTCGGAGATGAGCTCCAGCGCCAGCTCCTCGTCGCGGTTGATGGTGTCCCGCCCGTCGGACCAGGTGATGCAGAGCCGGCCGACGCTCGCGGACTGGGCGCGGATCTCGAACACCGCCTCCAGGGGCAGCGCCGTGCCCGCAGCGCGGGTGGTGCTGAACTGCACCCCACCCTCCCCGTCCCGGAGGGAGAGCTCCAGCCGGGAGGCCTCCATCAGCGAAGCCAAAGGCCAGATGGCGTCCCAGATGTCCGACAGCTTCTGGGCCTCGTGCACCTGGCCTGCGACCTCCTTCACCACCAGCCGCAGCTCCACGTTGCGCCGGCGGACCGTGCTGATGCCCTGCGCGCGCTTCGGACTCAGGTAGCCGAGCTTGCGCATCAGCACCACCACCACCACCGCCACGCCCGCCAGCAACATCGCCGTCTGCGCGCTGTTGGCGTACGCGAGCCCGAGCGCGGTCAACCCGAACAGGCAGCACAGGGCGTAGAGCACCAACACCGCGTTGCGGTGCGAGAGCTCCAGCCGGCTCATCAGGCGGTGGTGGATGTGCTCCTTGTCTGCGCTGAACATGGGCCGGCCGATGAGCGCGCGCCGCACCATGGACAGCAGGGTGTCCATGATGGGGAGGCCCAGCGAGATGACGGGCACCAGCATCGCCACCGCGGTCCCGCTCTTGGTGGAGGTGACCACCGAGCTCACCGCGAGCACGTAGCCCAGGAACATGCTGCCGGTGTCGCCCATGAAGATGGACGCCGGGTTGAAGTTGAAGATGAGGAACCCGAGGATGGCGCCGCCGAGCGCGGCCATCATCAGGCTCATCACCAGGTCCCCGCGGCTGATGGCCAGCAGGAAGGTGGTGGCCACCGCGAAGAAGGAGACGCCGCCGGCCAGCCCGTCCAACCCGTCGATGAGGTTCATGGCGTTGATGACGCCGACGATCCACAGCACGGTGAAGGGGAGCGACAAGGCGCCCAGGCTCAGGTCCGCGCCGAACGGGTTGGCGAGCACCTCGACGCGCACCCCCAACGCGTAGAGCGCCAGCGCCACCCCGAGCTGGATGGAGAACTTCAGCGGAGCGCCCGCGCCGTGCAGGTCGTCGTAGAGCCCCAGCGCGGCGATGACCAGCCCACCCCCGAACAGGCCAATGACCAGGGTGGTGTTGCTCCGGAACGCGAGCCCCACCCACGAGTCCACCACCAGGAGCCCCACCAGCGGCGCGAAGAACCCGAGCACGATGGCGATGCCGCCCAACCGCGGCGTGGGCAAAGCGTGCACCTGCCGGCTGGAGCCCACCCGGTCCAGAAGGCCATGGCGGGTGGCCAGCTGCCGCACCGCCAGCGTCAGCGTCGCTCCCACCATCAAGGAGATCAGAAACGCGACGAAGTACGTAATCGGCACGGGCTCATCCTTGCTCGCCCGGCGGTCGTCGATCCAGTCGACGCTCTTCCAGTCCCAGCTTCCGCCCGCCTGGTCGCCCGCCCTGCCTACCGGCCGCGATCCGCGAGCTCCCGGTAGAGCCGGTCGTACGCGCGCACGCCGTCATCCAGCGAGAAGTACCGCCGCGCCACCTCCACGCAGCGCCTGCGCGCCTCCCCGTCATCCGCCAATGCGACGAGCCGCTCCACCGCCTCGCGCAAGGTCGGCTCGTCGAAGTCGCGCACCGCCACGCCCACGCGCTCACCTTCGAGGATGGCCTCCACGTCTCCCACGCCCGCGTTGCCCAGACACGGCACACCGCTGCCGAGGAACTCGCCCATCTTGGTGGGCGCGGAGGCCCGCTTGGAGAACGCCGGCTTGACGAAGAAAACCCCGGCGTCCGCGGCGGCCATCGCCTGCGGCACCTCGTCGTGCGGCAGGGCCTTCAGCTCCACGCGGGCGTCGGGGACGCCGTGCGCCGCGAGCCGCTCGCGGATGTGCGCGTGTTCGCCGCGGTTGAGGATGAGCAGGCGCGCGTCGGGCCTTTGGAGCTGAAGAAGGCGGAAGGCCGTCAGCGCGGGCTCGAAGAGGTACCAGGTGCCCACGCTGCCCACCCAGGCGAGCGTGAAGGGGCGGCCTTCGGCCCGCGGGCGCGGATGGAACCGCGAGAGGTCCGCGCAGGTGCGGATGACCTCCACAAGCTGAAGCCTTTGGGCCGGAAAGGGCGGCTCCCCGAGCGCGTCCACTCCCGCCTGGGTCAGCGACACCACCGCCTCTGCGGAGCCGAGGAACCGCCGCTCGAACCACTTGGCGGTGCGGTACAGCCGGGAGCCTGCTGGCCAGAGCCCCCCATCCACGCGCTCGTCTGCCCAGAACCCGCGCATGTCGAAGAGGAAGCGCGAACCCGTGAGCCGCTTCAGCCCGAGAGCGATGACCGCCGGCACGTAGCTGCGCGCATGCACCACCGCGATGTCATGGCGAAGCGCCGTCACCCCGCCGGTGAGGAGGCCCGCGCTGATGTCCCAGGCCGTCGCCAGGGCCGTGGGCCGCTTGTGGTAGCGCAGCGCCGTCCAGCGGATGCCGTGTGCGCGCAGCTCCCGCTGCAGCCCTTCCCGGCGAGAGGTCTCCGCCCAGTCCTGCGCCTTCTCCCAGCTGAGCAGGTGCACGGTGTGGTCCCGCGCGAGCTTTCGCAGATACGCCAGCACCTGCGACTGGCCGAGCGGCTCGAGGACCCCGTCGTAGGTGATGTAGAGGACGCGGACGCCGCCTTTCACGGAGAGGTGGCCCTCGCCTCGGCCGCCTTCGCCGCGCGCCCCGACAGCCAGAGCTCCAGCATGGAGAGCAGCCAGAACGGCCCGGACCAGTCCCGCGTCTTCGCCTGGTGCTCCTGGAACATCCGCGCCACCATCTCCCGCCGGAGCATCGGGTAGAGCGCGGAGCTCCGGGGGAGCAGCCGGTCCTCGAGGTGACCTTTGAGCTCGCCGCGGAACCACGCCGACAAGGGCACTCCGAAGCCCATCTTTCCCCGGCGCTGAACTTCGGGCGGGATGAGGTCCTTGAAGGCCCGCCGGAGCAGCCACTTGGTGGTGCCGCCCCGCAGCTTCAGATGACCCGGCAGGCTGAAGGCGTACTCCATCAGCGCGGTGTCCAGGAACGGCGCGCGCGCCTCCAGCGACGCCGCCATCGACGCGCGGTCCATCTTCACATTGAGGTCGTCGAGCAGGTACGTGCTGGCGTTCAGGTAGAGCAGGCGGTTGATGAGGTCCGCCTCCCGAGCGCGGCGCAAGGGCGCGTCATACGACTCGGCGACGGTCCCCCGCCCCGCCAGGGCCGAAAGCTCGGGAGAGAGGATGAGCGGCAGCTCGTCCAACTGGAAATAGGAGTTCCACGCGCGGAAGCGGTCCGGCAGGGGCAGCGCCGCGCGGTCGACGAAGCGGCGGGTGCGCTCGAAGGCGCTGCGTCCGTTGCCGTTGCCGGGGAACGGCCGCAGCGCCGAGGAGAGGAGCCCCGCCGCAGGCCGCGGCAGCGCTTCCGCCAGTTGCGCCGCGAGGAAGCGCGGGTAGCCGGCGAAGAGCTCGTCCCCGCCGTCGCCGGTGAGCGCCACCTTCACGTGCTCGCGCGTGAGCTTCGACACCACGTAGGTGGGGATGGCGGACGAATCGCCGTACGGCTCGTCGTAGTGCCAGGCCAGCTTCTCGAGGAGCTGCCAGCTCTCCGGCTGCACCTTGAACTCGGTGTGGTCGGTGCGGAAGCGGTCCGCCACGATGCGCGCGTAGCCGGTCTCGTCGTACGCGGGCTGCCCTTCGAAGCCGATGCTGAAGGTCTTCACCGGCGAGCTGCGCAACTCGCTCATCACGCCCACCACCAGCGTGGAGTCCAGCCCACCGGAGAGGAAGGCGCCCAGGGGCACGTCCGCCACCAGCCGCTTGCGCACCGCTTCGAAGAAGAGCTCGCGCACCCGGAGCTCCGCCTCACGGACCGCGCCGGGCGTCGCCGCGCGCAGCTGCTCCCCCCGTGAGTGCGAGACCACCGGATAGTCCCAGTAGCGCGCAGGCGGCGTGTCTCCCCCTCCGAGCCGGAAGGTCTGGAAGGACGCCGGTGGCAGCCTACGGATGCGCCGGTAGAAGGTGCCCGGCGTGGGCACGTAGCCGTAGGTCAGGTAGAGCGGAGCCGCGGGCTCCCAGAGCGCGTCATCCACCTCCGGGTGCGCGAGCAGCGCCTTCATCTCGGAGGCGAAGAGCACCTTGTCTCCGTCGTCGTAGACGAACAGCGGCTTCTTCCCCGCCCGGTCCCGCGCGAGCAGCAGGCGCTTCTCCCGTTCGTCCCACAGCGCGAAGGCGAACATCCCATCCAGCTTCGACAGCGCGCCTTCGCCCCAGGCGCGGAAGGCGTGGAGGATGACCTCGGTGTCGCTCTGGGTGCGGAAGCGGTGGCCCAGCGCCGCCAGCTCCTCCCTCAGCGCGCGGTAGTTGTAGATCTCCCCGTTGAAGCTGACCCAGAGCGCGCCATCTTCGGTGCCCATGGGCTGCGCGGCCGCGTCCGACAGGTCGATGATGGCCAGCCGCCTGTGCGCGAGCCCCGCGCCGCGGAAGGCGCGCGCGCCCTGCCCGTCCGGCCCGCGGTGCTCGAGCGCGCGTGCCATGCGCTGCAACACCTGGACATCCGCGGGCCTCCCGTCGCGGTATATGAGGCCGGCGATGCCGCACATGAAGCAGGGACGGTAACGTCGCTGAACACGGCTCAGCAAGCGCGACCGCTCGGTCCGCGAAGGCGCACAGGGCTGTCTGGAGGGTTGGCTGGCGTGGCAGGCAACTTCGATGAGCGCACCGTCCGCGGCTTCGGCTACGAATGGTCGAGCTACGACCAGTCGCGGGTGGATGACGCCGAGCTGCAGCAGATCTTCGAGGCGTACTTCTCGCTCTTCCCCTGGGCGTCCCTGCCACCTGGCGCCGTGGGCGTCGATCTCGGCTGTGGGAGTGGCCGTTGGGCGGCGCGGGTCGCCCCGCGAGTAGGCACGCTTCATTGCGTCGACGCGAGCGCAGCGGCCCTGCTCGTCGCGCGGAGGCTGGTCGGCTCCGCAGCCAACGTCCGGTTCCACGAGGCGAGCGTCGACGCGCTGCCCTTCGAAGACGGCTCGCTCGACTTCGCGTATTCGCTCGGCGTCTTGCACCACGTGCCAGACACGGCGGCGGCCATCCGGACGCTGGTGCGCAAGCTCAAACCCGGCGCGCCCCTGCTGCTCTACCTCTATTACGCGCTCGACAACCGCCCCCTCCCCTATCGCCTGCTGTGGCGCGGCAGTGATGCGGTCCGGCGCGTCGTGTCCCGCCTGCCGCTGCCGCTGCGCCGCGGGGTCGCAGAGGGCACGGCGCTGGGCGTCTATTGGCCGCTCGCGCGGACGGCGGCGGTCCTGGAGAGGCTCGGGCGAGACCCGGCCTCGCTTCCGCTCGCCTTCTACCGGGACAAGAGCCTCTTCACGATGCGCACCGACGCGTACGACCGGCTGGGGACGCCGCTGGAGCGCCGCTTCACCCGCGAGGAGATGGCCTCGATGATGACCCGCGCGGGGCTCGAACAGGTGACCTTCCGGGAGGGCCCGCCCTATTGGTGCGCGGTGGGCCTCAAGAGGGCCTGACGAACCGCTGCCGCGAACAGGGCAGCGCCGTGCACGGCACTGTAGCCGCGCTCCACGGTCAGCCGCGCCGCCGCCCCCAGCCGCGCTCGCTCCTCCCTGGACGCTGCGAGCCCATCCAGCGCCTGGACCCACTCCTCGTCGGTCGCAGCCCAGTAGCCATTTTCGCCCGGGCGCACGACGTCCCGGTTGGCGCCTACCGGCGAGACCACCACCGGCCGCCCCACCGCCATGCACTGCAGCGCCTTGAGGGCGCACTTCCCGCGGGCAAACTCGTCGTCGGGCAGCGGCATGATGCCCACGTGGCCCGCAGCAACCTGGCTGGACTCGGCCTGCGCGCTCCAGGGGACGAACTCGGTGTCGACGCCAGAGAAGGGACGCGCCGGTGGTCGGTCACAGATGATGCGCAGCCGGAGCTTCCGCCGGCGCGCCAGCGCCTCCAGCGCAGCGCGGGCGCCCTCCAGGTGGGCGAGGGTCGAATGGGAGCCCGTCCAGACGACGGTAAAGGGCGCCTCCGCCGGCGGCTCCTCCTGCGCCGGGTAGTCCGCGAGCTCGATGGTGGTGGGGACCACGTGGACGTCGGAGTTGAAGCGGCGCGCGTAGTCCGCGAGGTACGCATTGCCCACGCTGACCGTCGCCGCCCCCGAGCACAGCCGCGCCGTCTTGCCCGGAAAGCGCAGGCGAGAGAACACGCCGTTCACGCCGCCGCCGGAGAGGCGCCAGATGGCGTCGTCGAAGTCGAGCACCAGGGGCACGCCCAGTCGCGTCAGCAGCGCCTCATGGACGGGGGGGCCGACGAGCCCCGCCTCCCGGAAGAGCACCACCACGTCGTACCGGCGCGCGCGAAGGACGTGGGCAAAGCGGCGCAGCGAATCCTTCAGCACCAGCGCCGCCTTCGCCGCGTACCGTCCGGGCTGGTACAGCGTTCGCGACAGCGCCGGCGACTCGAAGGGCACGAAGTCGAGGTCGATGCCGTGCCGCGCGCGCAGGTGCGGCGCCCACTGCTCCAGCCGGAACCGCTGGCCGGGCGAGATGCCCTGCGCCTTGGACACCAGCGTGAGCGCCCGGATCACGACCGCGCCTCGCCGCCCAGGATCTTCAGGGCCTCCTGCGCCGCCGGCAGCGGCGCGGGAGCGCGCCTGCGGCCCAGGTGCATGAGCAGCACCAGCAGGAACGGCATCACTTGAAGGCGGAACCGAACCCCCGAGCCCAGGTTCTGGTACGAGACGAACCCGTAGGCCGCTGCCCACACCGCCACCAGCAGGACCGCCCAGAGCACCAGCGGGTCCCGGAGGTCGCGCAGAGAGGTCCGCCGGAAGGCCACCCACGTCGCCAGGAGCAGCACCAGGTTCTCCAACCCGGCGAACGTCCCGAAGACGTTGAGCACCTCTCCAGGGAGTGGACGGTAGATCGCGGTGAAGGCGCCCAGCGGCAGGAACAGCACCATGCTCCCGAGGCTGTCGAAGTCGGTCCCAATCTCCTGCGCGGAGCCGCCATAGGCCCAGCTCCGGGAGACGGTGTGCGTGGTCAGGTAGAGGTCTTCGGACGACTCCACCTGGAACTGGTCCTGAAAGTTGGAGAGCGCGAAGAGCAGCCCTCCCATGACCAGCGCCACGAAGACCGCCCGGGCGCCGGCGCGGCGCATCCGCAAGAGCGCAAACACCGAGAGCGGCGCCAGCAGGATGACGCCCATCCAGGCGCGGATGATCATCGCCACCGCCACGCCGACGACGATGAGCGGCAGATAGACGAGGCGACCTGAGCGGTACCACTTCACCACGCCGTACGCGTACAGGCAGATGCCCAGCAGGGCGATGGGGTCCTTGCCGAGGATGGAGCCCCAGAAGAGGATGCTCGGGAAGAGCGACAGGCCGTAGAAGATGCGGACGTCTTCGACGCCCCGGTATGCCACCAGCGCCCGGTAGAAGATGTAGATGCCCAGCATCCCGAGCATCGCGCAGCTCACCTTGAGCGCGTGGTACGAGTCCGGCACCACCTTCTGGTGCAGCCACGACAGCATCAGGATGTTCTGGGTGCCGTCGCCGAGGCTGAAGCCCCTCCACCGGAAGCCAGGCTCGTTGGGTTCGGCGAAGTAGAAGTAGGCGTCCAGGCCGTAGTTGTGCTCGTAGAACAACATCGCCCCGAGCGTGACGCCCAGCTTCGCGAGCCACACCAGCACCAGCGGCCGCTTGTCCCCCTTTGGCACCGGCCAATAGAGGATGGAGAGGAGCAGGAGCGCCCCCCAGCCCACGGCGAGCAGGTAGTCCCGCTCGATCTCCGGCTGCGGGATGTGCCGGCCCAACTCGCGCAGCGAGCACCCGCCCAGGGTGAACGCCGCCACCACCGCCGCGGCGACGGTGCGCAGGCTCAGCGTGGGTGCCGCGCGGGGGGCCATCAGGCGCGGGAGTATCCCACCTTGCACGGAGCGAGGGTCCGTTCATCCGCCCGGGACCGGCCGCCTGCCCGCCCACCCTGTGGCGAGCCGCCGAGCCCACGTGGTAGTCGCTCCTCCATGGCGGCCTCGTGGACCCTCCTCGCATGAGCGCTCCGCGGGTCCGTGTCCTCTTCGTCATCGAGAGCCTCGGCCGGGCGGGCGCTGAGCAGGCGCTGCTGGGGCTGACGGTGGCGCTGCGCGAGCAGGGGGTGGACTCGGAGGTCGTGGCGCTTTGGCCGCCGTACATCCTCGCCGAGGCGTTCGAGGCGCAGGGCATCCGCGTCCACCGCCTCGACGTCGGCCACCGGTGGAACGCTGCGGCGGTGCTCTGGAAGCTCGGCCGCCTGCAACGGGACTTCGACGTCGTCCACGCCCACCTCTTCTTCGCAGACCTCTACGTGGGGCTCGCGCGCGGGTGGGCGCGCTCCACGCCCCGGTTCGTGACGTTCCACAACCTGGCCTATCAGGCACGACCGGCGACGACCCTGTTCCACCGCGCACGGAAGGTGCTCGACGGCGCAGCCCACCGCCGCCTCTTCGACGGGCTCTTCGCGGTGAGCCACGCGGTGGCCGCCCACTTCAAGGAGGAGCTCGGCCTTGGGCAGGACGTGGGCGTCGTCCCCAACCCGGTCCACGTGGCGTCCAGCACCCGGTCCTCGCGCGCCCGGTTCGGCTGGAGCGAAGCGGACTTCGTCCTGTGCTTCCCCGGCCGCTTCGTCGCTGAGAAGGGCCACGGCGACCTGCTGGAGGGGTTCCGGGCGCTGCGCGCGCGCGGCGTCCCGGCGAAGTTGCTCCTCGTGGGAGGTGGCCCGCTCCTCGAAGATTTCCGCGAGGAGGTGAGGCGCGAAGGGCTCGGCGCGTGGGTGGCGTTCACGGGCACCGTCCCCCACCCCGAGGTCCTGGGGCTGCTTCGCGCGGCGGACGCCTTCGTGAGCACCTCCACCTCCGAGGCCTTTGGGCTCGCCGCGGCCGAGGCGATGGCGCTGGGTCTACCCGTGGTGGTGACGGACGTGGGCGGGCATCCGGAGCTGGTGTCCCATGACCGCACGGGCCTGCTGGTTCCACCGCGTGACCCCGCGGCGCTGGCAGATGCGTTGGAGCGGCTCCACCGCGAACCTCCTTTGCGGCGCCTGCTCGGTGAGGCGGCGAGCGCCCACATCGAGGCCACGCTGTCTCCTGCCGCCATCGCCTCGAGGTGGGCCGCCATCTATCGTGCGGCGCTCAGTCCCCCACGTCCTTGATGTCCAGGCTCCCTCCCCACGTCGTCGTCGCGCTGACCTCCTGGACGAGCCGCCTGCTGACCAGCGCCATCGCGCTGGTCAACATGCGCCTGCTCATTGGGATGCTGGGGCACGAGCGCTACGCGGGGCTGGTCTTGCTGGCCAACCTGCTCGGCTGGTTTGCGCTGATGGACCTCGGGCTGGGCACCGCGTTGCAGAACCGGATCTCCGAGCGCCGCGCGGTGAAGCAGCCGTCCCGGGGCATCACCCGCCTCGTCGCGCGCCGCACCCTGCTGCTGGCCGGCGTGGGGGCGTTGCTCCTGTACCCGGTCAGCCTGCTCGTAGCGCCCTGGTACCTCGTCTCCACTCCGGCGACCGAAGCCGAGCGGGTGCTGCACTTCTATCTGGCGAGCCTGCTGCTGTTGGGCGCAGGCACGGGGCTGGTGGCGCACAAGGTCTGGTACGCCGAGCAGCGCGGCTACCTCGCGCATCTGGCCAGCGCGCTCGCGTCGGTGACGAGCCTCGGGGTGTTGGGCGCGTGGCAGCACAGCGGCGCCCCTCTCACCCAGACCGCAGCCATCGCCGCGCTCCTGGCGCCGTCGTGCGTGTTCAACCTGCTGGGCCTTCTGCGCGCGGCCACGCTCAGGGTGGGCCCCGAAGAGCGGCCCGCGCCGGAGGACCGCACCGTGCTGCGCCGGCGGGCGGGGCGCTTCGCCCTGCACGCCCTGATGGTCGCCTCGTTCCTCCACTTCGACTACCTGCTCATCTCGCAGGTGCTCTCCGCGAGCGACATCGTCCTCTATTCGGTCTCCACCCGCGTCTTCGAGGTCATCAACCTCTTCTACAGCGCGGCGCTGCTCGCGCTCTGGCCCACCGTGGCCGAAGCCATCGCCCGGCAGGAGTGGTCCTCGGTGATGGGCCTTCTGCGCCGCTACCTCGGGCTTGGCCTTTCGGCCATCGCCCTGTCGACGGTGGCCATGGTGTGGCTGATGCCGGTGGTCACCGGCTTTCTCTCGCCGGCCGAGGCCATCGTGGTGCCGGTGAGCTACGTGCTCCTGCTCGGCGGGCTCACCCTGGTGCGCGCGTGGAGCAACATGTTCTCCATGGTGCTGCAGAGCATGAGCGAGCTGCGCACCCTGCTGTTGCTGACGCCGGTGCAAGCGCTCATCAACGCCGCCACGCAGCTCCTGCTGGCGCCGCGCTACGGCGTCTTTGGCGTGACCGTTGGCCTTGCCGCTTCGTACCTGCTGACCACGTGCTGGCTCCTGCCATTTGAGGTACTCAAGCGTTCGCGGCGCGCCCGTCGTCTCCCACTCCCTGCCTTGAGCCCTGAGCCATGAGCGAACGCTTCAGAGAACTCCAGTCCGCCCTGCAGCAGAAGCCCGAGACCTGGCTCGTCACCGGGGGCGCCGGCTTCATCGGCAGCAACCTGGTGGAGCGGCTGCTCTCGCTGGGCCAGAAGGTGGTGGTGCTGGACAACCTCGCCACCGGCCACCAGAGGAACCTCGACCAGGTGCTGGCCGCAGTGGGCGAAGACGGGCGCGCGCGGCTTCAGTTCATCACCGGCGACATCCGGGAGCTCGACACCTGCCGGCGCGCGTGTGAAGGCGTTGACCGGGTGCTGCACCAGGCGGCGTTGGGCTCGGTGCCGAGGTCGCTGAAGGATCCCCTCACCTCGCACGCGGTCAACGTGGACGGCACGCTGAACATGCTGCTCGCCGCGCGGGACGCCGGCGTGCGCCGCTTCGTCTACGCCAGCTCCTCCTCCGTTTATGGCGATCATCCGGGGCTGCCCAAGGTGGAAGACCGCATCGGCAAGCCGCTGTCGCCGTACGCGGTCACCAAGCGTGTGGACGAGCTGTACGCGCAGAACTTCGCCGACGCGTACGGGCTGGAGACCATCGGCCTGCGGTACTTCAACGTCTTCGGGCGGCGGCAGGATCCGAACGGGCCCTACGCCGCGGTCATCCCGCGGTGGATCTCCGCGCTGCTCGCCGCGCAGCCCACGGTCATCTTCGGTGACGGCGAGACCAGCCGGGACTTCTGCTACGTGGACAACGTGGTGCAGGCCAACCTGCTCGCCGCCTGCGCGCCGCCGAAGAGCGAGGCCGTGGGGGGGATCTTCAACATCGCCTACGGGGCGCGGACCACCCTGACCGAGCTGCACGGACTCCTGCGCGAGCGGCTCCCGGTGAAGGACGCGGCGCCGCCGGACTACCAGCCCTTCCGTCCCGGTGACGTGCGGCACTCGCTGGCGGAGACGGCGAAGGCGCAGACCCTGCTCGGCTATGCACCCACGCACTCGGTGGCGCAGGGGCTCGACGAGACCATGGAGTGGTACGTGGCCCAGGCCCAGGCGGCCTCGTAGGCCCTCTCCCCGGCACCGAAGACCCGCCGATGTCCGCGCCGAAGAAGCTCCTCTTCGTCATCAACAACCCGGACTTCTTCGT
Source organism: uncultured Myxococcaceae bacterium (assembly GCA_964596895.1). Taxonomy (GTDB): domain Bacteria; phylum Myxococcota; class Myxococcia; order Myxococcales; family Myxococcaceae; genus JAFAFL01. The sequence continues at coordinate 7,125 of CAZQVZ010000025.1, read as the reverse complement.
CTCCCACCGGCTGCCGCTCGCCACCGCCGCGCGGGAGGCGGGGATGGACGTGGCCATCGCCGCGCCGGAGCGGACGGGGGCAGACACCCTCCGCAAGCTGGGCTTCCGCTTCCATCCCGTGCCGCTGACGCGGCGAACCGCCCAGCCGCTTGAGGAGGCGCGCGCCGTCTGGTCGCTGCTGCGGCTCTTCCAACGAGAGCGCCCGGACGTGGTGCACCTGGTCACCATCAAGCCGGTCCTCTACGGCGGCGTCGCGGCGAGACTGGCGAAGGTGCCGCGCGTCGTCGGTGCGCTCAGCGGCCTGGGCTACGTCTTCATCGCCGAAGGCGCCCGTGCGCGCGCGAGGCGGCGGTTGGTGGAGGCCGCGTACCGGCTGGCGTTCGTGCATCCGAACCTCCGGGTCATCTTCCAGAACCCCGACGACCGGGCGCAGTTCATCAGCCGGGGGCTGCTGCGTGCGTCCGACGCCGTGCTCATCCGCGGCTCGGGCGTGGATCTCTCCCAGTTCCGCCCCGAGCCCGAGCCCCCCACCGACGAGCGCGGCAAGGTGGTGCTGCTCGCCTCCCGCCTGTTGTTCGACAAGGGCGTGGGGGAGCTCGTGGCCGCCTCGCGCCTGCTGCGCGCCCGCGGGGTGACGGCGCGGTTCGTGCTCGCGGGCGAAGTGGACCCCGGCAACCCCTCCTCGGTGACGCAGGCCGAGCTCGACGGCTGGGTGCGTGAGGGCGTCGTGGAGTGGTGGGGCCAGCGCGGGGACATGCCGCAGGTGTTCGCGCGAAGCCACCTGGTGTGCCTGCCGTCCTACCGCGAAGGGCTGCCCAGGGTGCTCGTCGAGGCGGCGGCGTGCGGCAGGGCCATCCTCACCTCCGACGTGCCCGGCTGCCGGGAGGTGGTCCGCCACGGCGACAATGGCCTGCTGGTCCCGCCGCGCAATGCCCCTGCGCTGGCGGACGCGGTGGCCTCACTGCTCGCTGATGACGCGCGCAGGCAGCGGATGGGCGCGCGCGGCCGGGAGCGCGCCGAGGCCGAGTTCTCGCTCGAAGGGGTGGTGCGCGACACGCTGGCGCTCTACGGCCTTGTGGCAGGGTGCTGACCTTCCGCAGCCCGGCGCCATCGGTCCGCCAGGAAGCACACCGCCACGCCGCTCCAGACGATCAGACTCAGCTCTGCCGGCAACCGCAGCCGCGGTGAGCCATAGAAGAGGAGGCTCTGGAGGATGACGGCCACCACCGGCACGAGGAGGACCCCGCTTCCCTTCAGGCCTCTTCGCCAGATCCCCAGCGCGGCGAGCAACACCGCCGCCACGTACCAGAGGGCGAAGACGCGCGTCTTGCCCAACGCGCGCGGAGCCAGCTCCCAGTCCAGGGGAGCCGCGAGGAACAGGAGCTTCGTGGGGGCGAGCCTGAAGAACAGGCGGGGGTCGGCTGCAAGGCGCGCCAGCGTCACCTCGCGCAGGTGCTTGGAGGTGTCGACCTCGCCGGGGAGTGCCTCCGCGTGGCGCACCACCGGATCGTCTTCGGCCGAAGGGACGTTCCCCCAAAGGGGCCTCCCTCCGGGAGCCGGCGGAAAGTAGGACGCATACAGCGCCATTCCACTCTGGGTGGCGATGGGCACGAACCGTCCGAACACCTCGTCGTTTCGCAGCCACCAGGGGGTCATCACCGCCGTCGCCGCCACCGCCATCACCGCCGCGGTGCGGAGCAGAACGCCGAAGTGGCGGCGCCTTTGTGCGAACCACCGGTACGCAATGAAGCAACAGAGGGTCGCGGCGAAGAACACCATCGACCCGCGCACCAGCATCCCCGCCGCCAGCACACCACCCAGCGCCGCCGCGTCACCCCAGCGCCACCTCTGGGTGACTCGCAGCGCCAGGAGCAGCGCGCCGGCGATGAGGAGGAGCGCCAGGCCTTCGGAGAGGAGCACGCGCGCCGGCCAGATGAAGCCCGGGTAGCAGGCAGCGAGGACGCCCACCACGCGTCCTTCGCGCACGCTCACCCACTCCCGCGCCAAGAGCCCCAGCAGGAGCGCGAGGACCGCTCCCAACACGGCTTGCACCACGCAAACCGCCGTCACCGAGGGGCCTGTGACCCCGTAGACGCCTGCCAGCATCAACGGATAGCCGGGCGGCCGCCACGCGGTGGGCGCGCCCGCGTCGTCCACGTAGCCCTGCCCCTGTGCCAGGCGTGCGGCGAGCCCATGGTAGTCCGCGGCATCTGCTTCGAGCGGTGCGGGGAAGAAGAAGACGGCGAGCAGACGCAGCGCCAGCGCCAACCCGAAGGTCAGAAGCGACCAACGCCCATTCGCTCGACCCTCTTGCTCGACAGGCACCGGACAGCGAGCTTCGCACGAGGCCGCCGCGTGCGCCCATCTGCGACGCGCGCCTCAGCATCCGCCGCGCCGAGCCGCGCTGAGTCTGCTATGGCCACCGCCCCATGAGCACCGATGCGGCCATCACGCTGGAGCGGATGAACGACGCGGTCCACTACAACGCGTGGCTGGCGCAGAAGTTCAACGCGCATCTCGGCCGGCGCGTCCTCGAAGTGGGCGCAGGCACAGGCACCATCACCGAGCGCATCGCCCCTGGCAAAGAGCGCGTCGTCGCCCTGGAGCTCGAGCAGAGCTACGTGGACCAACTCCAGGCGCGCTTCCGGGACTCGCCGCAGGTCCGGCCCTACCTCGCGGACGTCGCGCTCGCAGACTGGCCGGGCCTCAAGGAGGAGCGCATCGACTCCATCCTCCTGTCCAACGTGCTCGAGCACATCCCCGATGACGCCGGCGCGGTCCGGCGCTTCCGCGGCCTGCTCGAGCCGGGTGGCGCGCTGGTCATCTTCGTCCCCGCGCACCAGTGGCTGTTCGGTTCTCTGGATGAAGCCGTCGGCCACCACCGCCGCTACACGCCCACGACGCTGCGGACGGTGCTGGAGGGGAACGGCTTCCGCATCGAGCAGCTGGAGTGGATGAACCTGGTGGGCATCCCCGGCTGGTTCTTCAACGCCCGCGTGCTTCGAAGGCGGACCATGCCGCCGTTGCAGCTCAAGCTGTACGACGCGGTGGCGCCGTGGCTGGCGCGGGCGGAGTCCCTGGTGAAGCTGCCGGTGGGCCTGAGCCTCTTCGCGGTGGCGCGCGCGGCGTAGCGCCGTGCGTGCTATCACCCGCGCGTGTCCTTCGCGCCTGGGCGCCGGTGGCTCTACGCCCCGGTCCTCGCCCTCTACCTGCTCGCGTTCCCGTACCACCCCGGCCTGCGCTCACCGAACGAGCTGGTCCGCCTGTGGCAGACGCGCGCGCTCGTCGAACATGGCGAGCTGGAGCTGAACGCCGCGCTGCGGGACTACGGCTACGTGGGCGACATGTCGAAGAAGGACGGGCGCTACTACCCGTCCAAGGCGCCCCTGCTCTCCTTCGCCGCGGTGCCGCTCTACAAGGTTCTCTCCTGGGCCGGCGGCGGTGGACGCCACGCGGTGCCGGAGCTGCCCCTGCTGTACTGGTCGCGCCTGCTGCTCACGGTGCTGCCCACCCTCCTGCTGCTGGTGCTCTTGCGCCGGTTCCTCGCGCACTCCCTGCCCCTGCATCTCGCAGACGGGCTCACCCTCACCTATGCGCTGGGCTCGCTCGCGCTGAGCTACTCGCTGCTCTTCATGAGCCACCAGCCCACCGCGGCGCTGGTCTTCGGGGCCTTCTACCTCTTGTGGAAGAACCTCCGGGCGGACGCCCAGGCAGTGAAGCCGCTTCGGTACGTGGGCGCTGGCGCGCTGGTGGGCGCGGCGGTGGCGGCCGAGTACACGGGCGCGCTCGCAGTGGCGGGCGTGGTGCTCTACGGCGTGGTGACGCTCTGGCGGAAGCAAGGGCTCGCCCCGCGCGAGAAGCTCGTCGAATGCGGCCGCGCGCTGGGATGGGCGACGCTGGGCGCGCTCCCCTTCGTGCTGGGGTTGATGGCGTACCACCACGCCGTCTTCGGACACCCTCTGCACTCGGGCTACAAGTACCTGAACGACGCCGCCTACCAGGACTGGCACGTGGGTGGGTTCCTCGGCATCCGCTTCCCCGATCCCGAGGCCTTCGTCCTCTCCTTCTTCTCGCCCCTGCGAGGGCTCTTCGCGCTCTCGCCGTTCCTGTTGCTCGCGCTGCCGGGCGTGGCGCTCCTGTGGCGGCGCGACCGGTCCCTGTTCGCGCTCTGCGCGGCGCTGCTGCTGGGCTACGCGTACTTCACGTCGTCGTTCGCCTACGACTCGTGGGGCTGGACGACGGGCCCCCGGCACCTGACGCCGCTGGTTCCGTTCCTGCTCTTGCCCGCCGGGCTGACGTTGCACTGGTTGCAGGAGCGCGGTCGCTACGCGCTCGCAGGCGTGGGCGCGGGGCTCGCCGCGGCGTCGGTGCTCGTGACCGGGCTGGCGTCTTTGGTGAACTACATCCCCGACTCCGTCTCGAACCCCGTGTTCGGCCTGGCGCTGCCGCTGTTCAAGGAAGGCTTCCTCCCACCGACCTTCCCCGGCCTGCTCACCGGCGCGCACGTCCTCTTCGGTTGGGTGATGGTGGTGCTGGTCGTGTTGGGCGCGGCGGTGGTGGCCCATGCGCTCGTCCCTCGAGTGCTCACCGGTCCCCTGGAGACCCGGGAGAGGGCGAGGGTGAGGGTGAGGGTGCCATTCAGTGCCTCGCTGACCGCGGTCGCCTCCTGCGCGCTGGTGCTGGGGCTGCTCGCCTTCTCCACGCGGCATGACGAGCGCGACGAAGGCGCACAGCGTCACCTGCGCGGGGTCTGGCTCACCGCGCCGGGCAAGGACGTGACGTTCTGGCCGCCGGGTCGTTGAGGCTTCGACTACTCCGGCCGGCGCAGCCCCAGGCGGGACATCCGGTACACCACCGTCCGTCTCGGCAGGCCCAGGTCGCGCGCCGTCTGGGTGACGTTCCAGCGCGTCCGCGCCAGCGCCGCCAGCAGCACGTCCTTTTCGGTCGCGCGCAGCGTGGAGCGCAGGTCTTCGTCCCGGTCTTCGGGGGCAGGCGTGTCGTGGCGAAGCGGCGGGAGGTTCTCGGCGCGAATCTCGTCGGACTCCGCAGCCAGCGCCGCGAGCCACACCGCGTTTCGCAGCTCCCGCACGTTGCCGGGCCACGCCCGTTGGGTCAGCGCGCGCCGCGCCTCGCCGCCGACCGAGAGGCTCCTCCGCCCAAGCCACCTTCGCACCTGCTCGAGCGCCTGCGCCGCGAGCGGGAGGATCTCCTGCGAGCGGTCTCTGAGCGCGGGCACCGGCACCACCGAGGCCCCGTCACGGAGCGCGGCGGGGGTCTTCTGCGCAGTGGCCATGATGATGCCGCGGTCCTTCGCCGCCGCGAGCAGTGACTGCACCTGGGCGTCCTCGAGCGCATCCAGCGATGAGAGCAGCAGCACGCCGCCGGCGCGCGCTGCACGCACCTGGCCCAGCGCGCGCTCGAGACCCGCGCGACAGTCGATGACCTGCAGCGGCGCAGCTCGGCGCGCGCTGTGGGCGTGGAGGCGGCGGGCCCACAGCGAGCGGCCCGTCCCGGACTCCCCTTCGAACACGACGAGGTTCTCCACGCGCGTCTGCCGGTCCACCCAACCGGCGAGCCGCACCATCGCCGGGTCCAGCGCCACTGGCTCCTCCGGCCAGCGCTGTTCGCCGAGGTCGAGCAGGCGCACCAGGCCCGCCTCGCGCAGCTCCTCCAGCTCGTACCCGTCTTCGCCGAGCGACCCGACCGCCAGCCGCGCCCCCGACGTGTGGGCCGCGTCCGCCAGGGTTTCGAGGTTGGCTCGACCTCCGAGCGAGGCGCAGCACCAGGTCTCCGCGCCGAGCGCCGTGTGCGCCCAGTGCGGCCACAGCGCCCGGAGCCTCTGGGGGAGCGCGGAGTCGTTGCGGCCATTCGCGCGGAGGATGGCCCAGGCCACCTCGACCTCCGCCTCTTTGGGCTCGGTGGGCGGCCGGGCTCGGGCGAGTGCTCGGGCGAGCTCTTCGTCCAGGCGCGCGAGCAGCTCTCGTCGGCTGAGCGGGCCCGGGCTCGTTGGAGCCGGCGGCTCGGTGCGAGCGAGCACCACCACCTGGGTGGTGCCGGTCCGAACCACGTCTCCCGCGCGCAGCTCCGCGGTGCCGGTGAGCTGGACGTCGTTGAGGAAGGTTCGGGTCTCGGAGGTCGCGTGGAGCTCCAGGCGGGCGTCTGGAGTCACCGTCAGGCGCGCCGCGTCATGAGGCTCCAGCCGGAAGGTCTGCGCCGGTCCGAGGTCATGAAGGCGCACGCGCACCTCGTCCCACAGCCACAGCTGCCAGGCGCGTTGAACCTTCATGGGTCGAGGACGGTAGCACCCAGTGCAAGCGAGCGGGGCGGCACGCACGCGGCGCTCGCGAGGTGCGCCCACCGTTGGCTACAGTCGCAGCGTTTGAAGCTTTCTGAGTGGCCTCCGTCTGGCCACGCCAGGTCCACCTGATCCGGAGGAACGATGAAGTCGCTTTGCCTGTCCGCTGCGCTCGCTCTCTCGTTTGTTGCCGCCCCTGCCTTCGCGGACGACACCGCTGACCTGTGGAAAGCCAAGTGCCGGAGCTGCCACGGCGCGGAGGGGAAGGCGGACACCAAGGAAGGCAAGAAGCACAAGATTGACGACATGACCGCGGCCGCCTGGCAGTCGAAGCACTCGGACGAGAAGATCCGGGAGGCCATCGCCAACGGCATCCCGGACACCAAGATGAAGGCCTACTCGGACAAGCTGTCCGCCGCGGAGATCGACGGGCTGGTGAAGTACGTGCGGACGCTCGGCAAGAAGTAGGCAGTGAATAGGACCGCGCCCGAGCCCGTCGCAAGGGCGCGTCTTCTGCTGATGGAGCTGCCCATGAAGAACTTCGCCGTCCTCTTCACCTTCGTGCTGTCCGTGGTCGGTGTGGCCGCCACACTGGAAGCCACCGCCGCCGAGTCCGTCCGCGTCGAGCAGGCGTTCGTGCTGCCGTTTGCGGATGCGGACGCCGCGGACGGCGAATTCGACAACAAGCGCAAGAAGAGGAAGAAGCGCGACGGCGGCGGCGGCGAAGAGGACGAGGAAGAGCTGCGCCTCGCCCGGTGCAGCCGGGGCGAGGCGCAGAAGTCCCGCGGGATGTAGGTCAGGGCGTCGCGGGCGGGTACCAGAGCTTCAGC
>CAZQVZ010000024.1:0-27214 GCA_964596895.1 uncultured Myxococcaceae bacterium | reverse complement strand
ACGGTGACTCGAGGTCCTCGAAGTCCTTCGCCAACTGCCGCAACACCCGCCGCAGCACCGCGTCCACGTCCTCCGCATCAGGCGGCGGCAGCGCCAGCTCGCGGCCGGGGTGGCGCTCGTCCGGGTAGGGAAGAAGCGGTTCCTGGGAAAGAACACCGCGCTCGATGCGCTGCTGGCGGTGATGATCGGCTCGGTGCTGGGCCGCGCGATCAACGGGTCGTCGCGCCTGTTCCCGACGCTGGGCGGGATGCTGGTCCTCGTCGTGCTGCACTGGGCGATGTCGGCGCTCGCCTTCCGTTCAAGGGCGGTGGACACGCTGGCGAAGGGACACCGGCGCACGCTCATCGAGAAGGGGCAGCTTCAGCGCGACGTGATGCGCGCGACGCACATGAACGAGGCGGACCTCGCGGAGTCCGTGCGCATGAAGGCCGCGGCGCGGACCTGTCAGAGGTCGAGGACGCGTACCTCGAGCGCAGCGGCGACATCAGCGTGGTGAAGAAGCGCCGGGGGCCGGAGGTGATCGAGGTGAAGATCGAGGCGGGCGTGAAGGTGGTGCGCATCCGCCTCGAGTGACAGGGCCTACTGGCCGCGCGCGCGGAGGTGCGCCTGCATCCCCTTCAAGTTGTCGGTGTGGAGGAAGTCCACTCCGTGCGCCTGTCAGGTGCTCCACGTCTCGGTCGTGTCCGGCCCGCCGAAGAAGCGGACCTGCCGGCCGAGGGCGTGGGCCCGGTTGACGATGCAGGCGAGGCGCTCGGATTGGAACGTCCCGCCCCGGTTCACGAAGAGCAGGGCTGTTCCTTCTCACGGCAACCGCGCCAGCTGTAGGTGCCCGAGTCTGTGAGCAGGGTCCCCGCGTCGCTTCGCGCCCGAGGGGGGCCCGCGCAGATGGCGGAAGTTCTCGAGACTTGGTGACTCCCAGCGCGAACCCACCAGGTCTTGAGTACTTCGCCTGGCGATGCGCGGGGGCAGGGGCGCTGTTCAGCTCGCGCCACGGCCGGTCAGCACCAGACGAGGGCGCACTCGGATGGCAGAAGCTGCGCGACCGCTCGACACGCCGAAGTCGCCGGCCGAGTGAGGGCTGCTCCGGCTCACGCAGGGCGACATGAAGTTCCTGCCGTCCCTCCAATCACTTCACGTCGATGCGGCAGCTGCGCAGCTGGACGTTGGTGTCGGAGGAATCGACCACGAGCGTGAGGGAATACCGGTTCGGCTTCTCCAATACCGTCATGATCAGTGGGATGCAGCGGCTGACGACGTACCTGTAGGACTCGTTCGTGTTGTCCACGAAAGAGACCGTGAGGGCATTGCCCGTTCCCTTCTCGACGCCGCTCACGGAAGGGTGCGCGCTGTCCATGGTGACCGCGGTGACCTTATCAAGCTTGTAGGTCGTCTCGGCGGCGCTTCCGAGCGCAGGCGACAGGCTCACCGCCATGAACGCCGTCACCGCGAATGCCTTCTTCGAATTCATGTTCGCGCTCCTCCTGTCTCAATACATCTTGATGAAGCTGGACGACGACGTGATCGCTGGCGGCAGCGCGTCTTCCGTGGCCCCGGGCGGCGTCAGGGGCAAAACGACGGCGGCGAAGTCGACGGTCGTGACGTCGGCGGTGCTCACGATCTGGGTGCTGCTCGGCGGGCTCAGCACGTACGCCGTCCGAGGCGCGACGGTATACGTGCCCTTGCCGAGCCCCCCGAACGAGTAGCGGCCGTCTTCGTCGGTGATGGCACTGTCCGAGCTGTCGCCCCCGAGCGCGATGACGATGCCGGGGAAGGCCTTCCCGCTCGAGGTGACGCGCCCGGAGATGCTGTACGCAGCCCCAGGGTCCGGAGCGGGGGGCGAATCCGTGACGTCGCAGGCGGCGAGGCTCGCCAGGACGGTCATGCAGAGAATCCGCCGCCGCATGCTTCTCCTCCTCCAGCGCCGTACGCGACTTCGCGCTGAGGAGAAAATACCGCGCTTCGCGGCACGCCAGGCAAGTGGCGAGGGCGCTACCCGGTTGCGAAGGTCCGCTGTCGCCGTCTCGGGTGGGCAGTCAACAGGCCACCTCCGCGCCGTCCGGGCAAACGGATGCCACCGACTCCCGTCCTCGGGCCACTGCAACGCCGCGACTCCCGCGCGACCGGTCAGAGCGCCAGCTTCAGCTGCGGCGGAGACTGCGACGCGGGCTGTGGGAGCTGCCTCGGCAACAGCCCCAGGTGCGTGAGCACCTCCTCCGCCGTCTGCCTCGAGGTGACGATGGCCAGCACGGGCCGCCGGCCGCCGCACGGGCATTCCCAGACATCTGCGAGGCGGGGCGGGCATCTCGAAGGGCTGAGCAGGCAGGCGAGGCCCCACTTCCCGCCACCGCACGGTACCGCAAGGCACCGCGCGCTCGGATATGGTGCGCCCGCTTTGCCCTCCACCGCCGTCGACTCCCCCACCGCAGCTCCCGCCGCAAGAATCTCGCTGGCGCTCAGCCCGTCCGGGCACCTGAAGCTTCAGGCTGCGCGCGAGGACGAACCTGCGCCTGAGGCCGCCACTGCGCGGCGAATCGAGAAGCTCTTCGGTTCGGACGATGCGGGCTGGCTCTTCGACTTCGGCGCGTCGCTCGTGCACGCGCCGCTGCCCGGACCGCTCGGGTTCGCGCGCGACTTCGGCCGCCGGTTCGTCACCGCGCTCTGTGGGGTGGCGGAGCTCGAGGCGCGAGCGACGAAGCTGGAGCTTCCGGCACCGGAGCAAGGAGAGCTCGACGCGCTGATACGTGCCGCGCCGCCCATGACCGGCGGCGAATACCTCTCCGCCGAGCTCCTCACCCGCTGGTGGTCGGAGCTGCTCGCCGCGTTCAAGGCGCAGCTCCGTGATCATGGCGGCTCCGCACAGGCGTTGCTCGCGTCGAAGGACGCCTCCTGGAACGTGGTGGGGCGCGTCCACTTCCACCTCGCGGAGAACAAGCGCGATCCGGACCGGCCGTTTGCCTTCCTCGCCACCTACACCACTGGACTCGGGCAGAACGGAAAGCCGCAGCACCGTCCGCTCGGTGAGGCGGTTCGTGAGTCTTCCTCGGCGAAGGATCGAAACCGGCTGCTGGCGCTCCTCTCGCCGGTCCGCAAGGCCGCGGAGCTGAGCGCCTGGGCGAAGGAGCTCGCGGACTCGCAGCAGCTGTTCCAACCGCTCGCGTGGACGCCGCGCGAGGCGCACCGCTTCCTCCTCGACATCCCGGCGCTGGAGGGCGCGGGCGTGCTGGTGCGCGTTCCGGACTGGTGGAAGGCCCGCCGTCCTCCCCGCCCGCAGGTCACCGTAGCGGTCGGGTCGAAGGCGCCCAGCGCGTTCGGCGTGGACGCGTTGCTCGACTTCAAGGTCTCGGTCACGCTCGACGGCGAGAAGCTCACCGCCGCGGATTTGCGCGCGCTGCAGAAGGCCTCGGACGGGCTGGTGCTGCTCAAGGGTCGCTGGGTAGAGGTGGACCGCCAGAAGCTCGACGAGGTGCTGAACCATTGGCGAAGCGTCGAAGCGCAGGCCAGTGACGGCATCACCTTCGTGGAGGGGATGCGGCTTCTGTCGGGGACCTCGCTCGGGGCCCTCGGAGCGGGCGGCACGGAGGCCACCACTGACGAAGTCCGCTCCTGGTTCGGCGTGCAGGCCGGCGACTGGCTGGCGACGACGCTTCAGACGCTGCGCCGCGAACAGCTCGACGGGGTCGGTCCGAAGACGCTGAAGGCAGATCTCCGTCCCTACCAGCGCGATGGCGTGAGCTGGCTGTGGTCTCTCGCGAGGCTGCGGCTCGGGGCTTGCCTCGCCGACGACATGGGACTCGGCAAGACGCTCCAGGTGCTCGCCGTCCTCTTGCTCGCGAAGGAGAAGGGGGCGCCAAAGGGCCCGCATCTGCTCGTGGTGCCCGCCTCCTTGATCGGCAACTGGAAGGCGGAGGCCGCGCGCTTCGCGCCGTCGCTGAAGCTCTTCGTGGCGCACAGCTCCGAGGCCGACGCGAAGACGCTCGCGGCGCCGCCCGCGGAGCTGCTCGATGGCGTCGACGTGGTGGTGACGACGTATGGCGCGGTCCAGCGCCTGGGCTGGTTGACGGAGCGCTCCTGGGGGCTGGTCGTCCTCGACGAGGCGCAGGCAATCAAGAACGCGGGCACGAAGCAGGCGCGCGCGGTGAAGGGCTTGAAGGCGCACGCGCGCATCGCCCTCACCGGAACGCCGGTGGAGAACCGTCTGGGCGACCTGTGGTCGCTCTTCGACTTCCTCAACCCCGGGCTGTTGGGCGGAGCGAAGGAGTTCGGCGCCTTCGCGAAGCAAGCACAGACCTACGCGCCCGTGCGCGAGCTCATTCGTCCCTACCTGCTGCGGCGGCTCAAGACCGACCGGTCGATCATCGGGGACCTGCCGGACAAGACCGAGCTGCGCGCCTTCTGCGGCCTCACCCCGCGCCAGGCAGCGCTGTACCAGCAGTCGGTGGATGCTCTGAAGGGACAGCTCGGGGACGTGGAGGCCCTTGAGCGCCGCGGCTTGATCCTCTCGTACCTGATGCGCCTGAAGCAGCTGTGCAACCACCCATCGCAGTGGCTGGGAGACGGCGCCTATGTCCCCGAGGAGAGCGGCAAGTACGCGCGGCTCCAGGAGCTCTGCGAGACCATCGCCGCGAAGCAGGAGAAGGTGCTGGTCTTCACGCAGTTCCGTGAGATGTGCGCGCCCTTGTCAGGCTGGCTCACCGCGCTCTTCGGCCGCGAAGGCCTGGTGCTCTCGGGAGAGACCGCGGTGAAGCAGCGACAGGCGCTGGTGAAGCGGTTCCAGGAGGATGAAGACGTGCCGTTCTTCGTGCTCTCGCTCAAGGCGGGCGGCACCGGCCTCAACCTCACCGCGGCGTCCCACGTGATCCACTTCGATCGCTGGTGGAACCCCGCGGTGGAGAACCAGGCCACGGATCGCGCCTTCCGCATCGGCCAGAAGAAGAACGTGCTCGTGCACAAGCTGGTGTGCCGCGGAACCATCGAAGAGCGGATCGACGCGATGATCGAAGAGAAGCAGAGCCTGTCCAAAGAGCTGCTCGAGGGCGGCAGCGAGCTGCGCCTCACCGAACTTTCGGACGATGAGCTGTTGAAGCTGGTGTCGCTCGACGTGCACCGAGCACGGGCGGAGGGCTGAAAAGAGATGGCCTGGAGAACCTACGATTCCTTTCCCGCCTATGAGTCCGTCGCCAAGCGGCAGGCGAAGGCGCAGCGGAAGATCGCCGAGCTGAAGAAGAAGGGCCGGGACGTCTCGCCGGTGGAGATCACCGGGAAGAAGCTCGCCACCACGTTCTGGGGCCGCGCCTGGTGCGAGCACCTCGAGCGCTACAGCGACTACGCGACCCGCCTCCCGCGAGGCCGCTCCTACGCGAAGAACGGGCTGGTCATCGACCTGCAGATAGAGCCCGGCCGCCTGCGTGCGCTGGTCAGCGGCTCCGAGTTGTACGAGATCGACGCCCGCATCTCGCCAGCCCCGAAGCCGAAGTGGCGCGCCCTGGTGGCCGAGTGCGCCGGGAAGATCGACTCGGTCGTGGAGCTGCTCTCAGGGCAGCTCTCCTCCGGCGTGATGGAGGTGCTCTGCCGCAAGGACGCCGGCCTGTTCCCTTCGTCGGAGGAGATTCAGCTCGGCTGCTCGTGTCCGGACGGCGCGTACCTGTGCAAGCACCTCGCGGCGGTCCTCTATGGCGTGGGCGCGAGGCTGGATCAGGCGCCCCAGCTGCTCTTCACCATGCGCGGGGTCGATCAGATGGACCTCGTCTCCGAGGCCGGCAGGTCGAGCGCGAAGGTGGGGACGAAGAAGGGCAAGAACGTCCTTCAGACCAAGACCCGGTCGGATCTCGCGGGGCTCTTCGGGATTGAGCTGGACGGCGGGGCGGAGGCTGCGCCGAAGGCGTCCGCCACGCGGAAGAAGAAGCCTGCCGCGAAGGCGAAGAAGAACGCAGTGGCGAAGAAGAGGAAGCCGCGTCGCGCCGCGACCTCGGGAAGAACGTAGACAATCGACATACTCGCGTCAGGTTCGAGCGGCGGCACCGTCAGGGCGCGTCATGAACATCCGCACCGAAGCGCCTGGCGACGAAGCTGCCATTGATTCCGTCACCCGCGAGGCATTTTCGTCCGCGACCCACGCCAGCGGCACCGAGCACTTGATTGTGGCGGCACTACGCGATGCGAGGGCCCTCAGTCTCTCGCTCGTGGCGGATGATGGCGGGGCCATCATCGGGCACGTCGCGGCATCTCCAGTGGTAATCGACGGCGAGGCCGAGACCGGCTGGTACGGAATCGGGCCGCTCTCGGTCGCTCCAGGTCACCAGAGGAAGGGTGTCGGCTCGGCGCTGATGCACAAGGCGCTGGAGAGCCTTCGAGAAGGTGGCGCGCGCGGCTGCGTCCTTCTCGGTGATCCGGTCTATTACCGCCGCTTCGGCTTCACCGCCGCCGCGCCACTGGTACTGCCGGGTGTGCCTGGCGAGTACTTCCAGGCGCTCGCGTTCACCGGAGACCAAGCGGGCGGCGCGGTCCAATACCATCAAGCTTTCGAGGTCACGGCGTAGCCGGATGCAGGGATCTCCCCGTCCGGCCTGGTCTTCGTCGAACTTGGCCGCCATGCCCAAGACAAAGCCGGCCACGGCGACCGAGAAGAAGCCCACCCAGACGTCCGAGAGGAATTCGCGAGCACCTCCTCCGCCGTCTGCCTCGAGGTGACGATGGAAGAGGTCTGGGCGCCGGCCCGTGGGCGCCTGGCGGGTTCTCTGTCGAGCCTCCGACGCCGCCGCGCGCTTCGGAGTCGCCCTCGCGCGGGGGCGTGCCAGCGTGGGTCTTCGTGATCGAAGACCTCTGGTACAAAAACGCGATCATCTACAGCCTCGACCTCGAGTCCTTCATGGACGCCAACGGCGATGGCTGCGGTGACTTCGCCGGGCTGGTCCTGCGGCTCGACTACCTCGAGACCCTGGGCGTGGACGTCATCTGGCTGGCGCCGTTCCATCCGTCCCCGCTGAAGGACAATGGGTACGACGTCAGCGACTACTACGGCGTCCACCCGCGCTACGGCTCACTGGGGGACTTCGTGGAGTTCGTTCACCAGGCCCAGAAGCGCGGCATCAAGGTGCTGATGGACCTGGTGGTGAACCACACCTCGGACCAGCACCCGTGGTTCAAGGAGGCCCGCAAGGGCGAAGATTCGCGCTACCGCGACTGGTACGTGTGGTCGAAGACGCGGCCGAAGAACTGGCGGAAGGGCCGGGTCTTCCCGGGCGTACAGACGCAGACGTGGACGAAGGACGAGGTCTCGGGCGCCCACTACTTCCACCGCTTCTACGAGCACCAGCCGGACCTGAACGTGAACAACCCCGAGGTCCGCACGGAGCTGCGGCGGGTGCTCGGGTTCTGGGTGCAGCAGGGCGTGCACGGCTTCCGGCTGGACGCCTTGCCGTTCATCCTCGAGACCCCGCCGGGGGACGACGGGAAGATCACCCCGGGCGTCCACTTCGAGTACCTGGAGGAGCTGCGCACCTTCCTGCAGTGGCGAGCGGGAGACTCCATCTTCCTCGGCGAGGCGAACGTGCAGCCCGAAGAGGTGGCGCCCTACTTCGGCGAAGGCCGCGGGGTGCACATGATGTTCAACTTCTGGGTGAACCAGCGGCTGTTCCTCTCGCTGGCCACCGGGGAGGCGAAGCACCTGGCGAAGGCGCTGGAGGAGACGCGCCAATTGCCGCCCACCGCGCAGTGGGCCACCTTCCTGCGCAACCACGACGAATTGGATCTGGGCCGCCTCTCCGACGAGGACCGGGAGCGCGTCTTCGAGCGCTTCGGCCCCGAGGAGCGGATGCAGATCTACGGGCGCGGCCTGCGCCGGCGGCTGGGGCCCATGTTGGGGAGCGAGGTGCAAAGCCAGCTCGCCTACAGCCTGCTGTTCTCACTGCCGGGCGCGCCGGTCATCCGCTACGGCGACGAGATCGGGATGGGGGAGGACCTCTCCTTGCCCGAGCGCGAGGCCGTGCGCACACCCATGCAGTGGTCCAACGAGCCGAACGGAGGGTTTTCGGCGGCGAAGCGCACCGTGCACCCGGTCATCCGGGAGGGGCCCTTCGGCTATCCGCACGTGAACGTGGACCAGCAGCGGCGGACCCCGGACTCGATGCTGCAGTGGATGGGGAAGATGATCCGCCTGCGCAAGGAGTGCCCGGAGATTGGGTGGGGGACCTTCTCGGTGCTGGAGTCGTCCTCGCCCCACGTGCTGGTCCTGTGCTTTCGCTGGCGCGGCTCGGCGGTGCTCACCGTGCACAACCTCGATGGCGACCGGCGGGAGGCCTCCTTCCAGCTGGACGGCGAGGAGCCGCCGCGCCTGTTCGACCTCCTCCACGACGAGGCGCTCGAGCCGACGAAAGGCCGCAGGTTCCGGCTCGCGCTGGAGGCCTGGGGCTTCCGCTGGTTCCGGGTGGGGACCATGAACTACGCCATCGCCCGCGGCAGCGAGCAGCCCGAGGAGGCCCGCGCCGCCGCCCGGCGAAGGGCAGCCCAGCAGAACGGTGCGAAGAAGAAGCGCGCGGCCAGGAAGAACGCGGCGAAGAAGAAGTAGCGCGCCTTTGTCGTCGACGCGGGCCGGCCGGCGGCGCAGGAGCGCCCGCCGCACGTCCTCACCGGTGCTGGTGGCAGTCCTCGCACGCCTCCCGCCCATGACACTCCACGCAGGCGGCGTCGCCTCTTTGGCGCACCACCTCTGGATGGTTCGAGAACCACGCCGCACCCGCTCGCGCGTCGTGATGGCTGCCGGCGACGAGGATGATCTTCGAGCCGCGCGGCACCGCGACGCCCGCATCCGGCCGCTGCCCGGCGATGGGGTGGTTCCATTTGCCACGCTCGAAGCGCTGGACCTGCTCTTTGCGCGTGAAGGTCTTCGCTCTGGGGGCGTGCACGAAGGTCAGCGCGGGGCGGTGAACCGTGACCTCGAACCCCTCTTCGCCGAGGCGTATCGCCGTCCGCTCCAGATCTGAGCCCACGAAGGACCCGAGCCAGAAGGGCGGACGCGGGTCCGGTGGCGCTTCGCGCGAGAGGAAGAACCCCAGCGCTCCCGCACCGAGCAGCAGGATGAAGAGGCCAAGGAAGAGCGTGCGTCTCATGCGCGCGGCGAGGTCTAGCCAGAACCGGGCAGGGAAAGAAGCCCTTGCGGCACACTGAACGGCGGTTCAGGATGGCGCCCCTCCACGAAAGGAGAAACCACATGGCGCCGTCTTCCCCCTCTCCGCTGTCTGATTCCCTGAAGGCACTGCTCGGCCTGTTCGAGTCCGACCTGCGTGACCTCAAGTTCCCCGACGTCGACGCAGAGCTGCTCGCTGACACGGCGCGCGCAGTGCTCGCCGCGGCGGAGGAGGTCGCCGAGGCCGAGTCCACGCTCGACGCCGCCCGCACCGAGCTGCAGCGACGTCAGGAGGCGCTGCTGCAGAAGGGCCAGCGCGCGCTGGCGTACGCACGCGTCTGGGCCGAAGAGCAGCCCGAGGTGCTCGAGAAGCTCGCGCTCATCAACCTGCCCCGGCCTCCGCGTCGCGCGTCGTCAGAAGGCGGCGTGTCGGTTGCGGACGCGGCGCCGCCGAAGCGCCGGGGCCGGCCTCCGAAGGCGAAGCAGGAGACCGCGCCGAACCTCTTTGCGCAGAGCGAAGCCCACGCATCCGCGGGCGCAGAACCCAGCGCCCCCATGGCCTAGCGGCCCCAGCGCGGGGGCCTTCCTCCGGAGGCTCGCGGGGCTGTCGCATTCAGGCGACAAAGATTGCCCAGGCAAGTTGCACCTGGCGAACCCCACACGGGTCAAGACCGACAATGCGTGCGCATCACCGGCGCGGTGGACGTGCCGTCACGCGTCGCTCGGTTGTCAGCCAATGAAGTTCTTTTCCGGAGACGAGACCATGACCCAGCAGCTCATCAAGACAGGGCAGCAGTTCCTGCTCCACGGCGCAGATTTCGATGCGGCGGACCTCTACGAGTTCACCGTGGAGGCAGTCGAACCGGATCTGGTCCTGCGCTACAAAATGGTGGGAGACGTGGACAACGGGGTCGTCACGGTCCCGTCCGCAGCGCTACAGAACGCCGCTGGCGTGCTCAAGCTGTCGCAGGGAAGCTTCACGTCGCTGCGCTGGGACGACGAGAAGAAGAGCCGTGACTACGGCACGCCCAAAGAACGCGACGAGAGCATGGTCCCCTCCTTCATGCTCACCCGGGCACAGCACCGCGAGGCGTCGAACGGGGCCGTGGCGCTGCAGCCTCTGTGGGACTTCCCGGACATGGACAGCTTCACGCTCGCCGAGCGGCAGACGCTGAGCGTCGACGTGCACGGTCAGCCGACGGACGTGAACGTGTTGGTGCTGCAGGGCACCGAGAGCACCGCCCGCCTCACCGTGCTCGACGATCCGAACTGGCCGCTCATCCTCAGCCGCGAAGAGTGCGACGGCGACAACGTGGAGCGGCTGAGCTTCACGACGCGCCAGGAGGCGTAGTCCGGCTGGGCTGCGGGCCTCCTGGGCGGACCCTCCCGAATTCGCCGAGGGGCGGGTTGGGCCTGGGCTTCGCCTGGGGGCGCCGCAGCCCATTGCCGCTTGCCGGCGCGCCCACGTTTCCGTGTACGCTCATGTGCTCCATGCGGCCCGCCGCCAGCCTCGCTGACTATCTCTCCTCCCCCTGGGGCACCTACCTCGCGGGGGATTCCTTCCTGCACTTCTTCGCGAACGAGACGCTGTGTGGGCTCGTGCTCTGGGGCTGCAGCACCCAACACGACATCCAGCAGCTGGTTCAGATCCTCGAGGTCGAGCTGCCGGAGCGGTCCCGGCCGCACGCGGCCTTCGTGGACGCGCGGGCCGTGACCTCCATTGACGAGGCCGCGTTCGAGACGCTGGTGGCCTACGTCGGACCGCGCGCCGAGGCGTTCGGGCGCAACGTCACGCGGCAGGCGCTGGTCCGGCCCTCGGGGATGCTGGGCGCCATCGTCGGCGGCTTCTATGAAGTCGCGCCCGCGGCCAACCCCGAGAAGACGCAGGTCTTCGACGAACCCCAGAAGGCGCTCGGCTGGCTCGGGTATCCGGGCCCCGGGCCGCTGCTGGCAAAGCTCGCTGAGCTGCAGGCGGAGGTGAGCGGCACGCCGCCGTTGGTCCGGCGGGTCCGGGACTTCCTCGTTGCCCACCCCTGCCAGGCCAGCGTGAACGAGGTCGCCCGGACGCTGGGGATGTCGCCCAGGACGCTCCAACATCAGCTCCGTTCGCTCGGTACCAGCTTCCGCCGCGAGGTGAACGCCGCGCGGATCCTCGCCGCGCGGAAGCTGCTCGAGCGCACCGACACCAAGCTCACCGCCATCGCCATGGAGGTCGGCTGCTCGTCGCTGCAGCACTTCTCCACGCTGTTCCGCAAGCTCACCGGTCACACCCCGAGCGACTGGCGCGCCCGCCACCGCGCCTCCTCCTGAGCAGGGCCAGCAGGGCGATCCCAGGGAGCAGCAGCGAACCCGGCGAGCCCGCGCAGCCGCACGACGCCGGCGGCCCCCCGGCGCCGTCACCTGCGTCCGCTCCGCCCGAGGCGCCGCCGCCCGGGGTTCCGCCGTCCGCACCGTCGTTCGTTCCACCGCCGTTCGTTCCACCGCCGTTCGTCCCACCGTCGATGACGACCACCCCCGCGTCGTCCCCGGGCGTGCCCGCGTCAGGCGTCTGGGTGTCGTCCACCGGGTCGCACGCGTCGCCCAGTTCGTCGCCGTCCTTGTCAGCCTGGTCGGGGTTCGCGACGTCCGGGCAGTTGTCGGAGGCGTCCTCCACGCCGTCCGCGTCCCGATCCTGAAGGGTCGTCGCGAGCGCGCGCTCCCAGGTGCGGATGTAGCCCTCCGCCGAATCGTAGAGCGGATCGAGGTCCTCGGGCCGCACGCCCTGCGCCCGCAGGTCGGCGATGAAGTCCGGCAGCATCCCCACGTGCGCGAGCCCCTCCTCGTTCACGTCGAACGTCTTCTGGCCAATCACGCTGCGGTTGAGCGAGGTGACCGACGAGCCCTCGATGCTGATCGGGAGGGGGTACTTCACCCGCTCGGTCTGCGGGGGATTCACGAGCTTGAGGGGCAGCGGCGTTCCCGGGCAGGCGTCGGCCCCGTGACGCGGTCCGGGCAGACCGGCCATGCCGTTGAAGTCGGTGCCGAAGGCGACCGGGGCGCCATCCATCTGCCGCACCGCATAGAGGTACGCCTGCGCCCAGGTCTGCGAGGTGTTGCCGCAGGTGTGCAGCACGGTGGGCTGATCCGCGCCCTGCCCCTGCCCAATCTGGGTGACGTCGCCCTGCTTCGGGATCATCGCCACGATGCCGCCGAGATCGCGGATGGCCTGGACCTGTGCGGCCTTGAGGTTCCCTTCGTGCCGCTGATCCCCCGAGGCGATGTCCACGAAGCCGGTATGGCTGGAGACGACGGGGTATCCCGCCGGCTGGACGATGTTCATGGTGTCCCAGAAGGCGAGCACCGACATGTGATCGATGTCGATGATCATCCCCCGCTTCATCATCTCGCGGACCAGGAGCTTCCCGCGCATCGTGAGGCCAATGGAGGAGCAGATGGGCGCCTTCAGCGGGTCGCGCTTGTAGGTGTAGCCCTCGTGGTCGCAGAACCGGCTGGGCCCCTCGGTGGCCATGTTCGACAGCGCCGCGCCCGCGAAGGCGTTGGCCTTGAAGTGCACCGGGAAGAGGTGGCGCAGGCCCTTGTCGTAGTAGCGCTGCAATTCGGAGCGGACGTAGTCCTCGGAGCAGTCCGACTCATGACGGCAGTCGAAGAGGTGGTCCACCTCCGCGCCCAGGACCACCGCCAGCTTGTTCTGCGCCATCGCATCGCGCGCCTCCTGCGGCGTCTTCACGATCCGGAACCACCCCTGTCCCGGGCCACCGTGCTTCTGATCGATGTGGTCCTGCATCTCGTAGGCGAGGGCGATCTGGTAGTCGACCGCCTCCATGTCCTCGCCGGTGCGGCCGGGCAGCTTCGTCGCGAAGAGCGGGGCGTTGAAGATGTCC
This sequence comes from uncultured Myxococcaceae bacterium, assembly GCA_964596895.1. Classification (GTDB taxonomy): domain Bacteria; phylum Myxococcota; class Myxococcia; order Myxococcales; family Myxococcaceae; genus JAFAFL01. The sequence goes on along the minus strand of CAZQVZ010000024.1, from coordinate 14,212 downwards.
TTGTTGTTCACCGCCATCGCCACCATCAGGCGCAGGCCGCCCTGGTAGGCGCGGTGCAGCCAGTCTTCGTACATGGCCTGGTGGGTGAAGCTGTTCCAGCGCGGCCAGCCGTCGAACTCCGGATGCCCGCCCACGGAGTGGCCGAGGACCCCCGCCGCGCCAAAGGAGACGAACCTGGCGATCCAGTCGTTCACGCCGCCGGGGCCGTGGGCCTCGGTGCACCAGCGCAGCGCGTACTGCGGATCTCCGAACGGCTTGCCGTGGAACGCCATCCCGCCGAACCCCTCGTTGGCGAAGGTGTGCGCGTGCAGGTCGGCGAAGCCCTTGCGCGGCGGCGCGCAGTAGCAGGTGACGTCGGTGTCGCCGGTGTAGCTGGGCAGGTCCCCACAGCGGATGCACTCGCCCGCGTTCTTCCCGGCGTTCACCAGGCCTTTGACGCAGGTGCCCGGCGCGCCCCAGTTGCCGCCGGTGTTGGCGCAGTAGGCGTCACAGGTCACGGTGCCGTTGTTACCGGGCTTGGCGACGGCGTTCGCGGGAGGGGAAGGGTCGGTGCACTCGGTCACCGCGGAGCAGGTGGCGTCTTCGACCTCGAACTCGCCCCACATGTTGGTGCCGCTGTGCTCGCAGCGCCTGGGCGCCGCGAACCATTTTCCCTGCACCGTGGCCGGCGACTGCGCGCACGCGCTCTCCCAGCTCGTGTTGGGCGGGACGTCCCACAAGATCGCCGAGTGCTGCCGCTTGCCTGAGTCGGTGCAGTGGTCCGCCTTGAAGTCGCCCCAGTGGGGGACGCAGGTGTCGTCGTCGACGATCCATTCGCCCCACATGTTGATGCCCACGTTCACGCAGTGGGTGGGGCTGGGGAAGTACACGCCGGCCACCGTGTTCGGCGTGTTCGCGCAGGCGGCCTCCCACGAGTTGCCCCACAGGACGTTCTGGATGATCGCCGAGTACTTGCGCTTCTTCATCCCCACGCAGCCGTCGTCCTTCACCGGATCCCAGTACGGGTTGCAGGAGGCGTCCTGGACGTCGAATTCGCCCCAGATGTTGGTGCCGGTGTTCACGCACCGGCTGGGAGAGGAGAAGTGCTGGCCCGCCACCGTCGCCGGCCAGGCCGCGCAGGTCGCCTCCCAGGAGAACCCGTTGGGGATGTTCCAGAGGATGGAGGAGTACTGGCGGACCCCTACCTGCTTGCATCCGTCGTTCTGGAAGGAGCCCCAGTAGGGATTGCACGACGTGTCCGGCACGTCCCATTCGCCCCACATCGAGGTCCCGCCCACGTTCACGCAGCGGTGCGGCGTGGCGAAGTAGTGCCCGTTGATGGTGATGGGCGTCTGGGCGCAGGACTGCTCCCAGGACTGTCCCCAGGGGATGTCCCACAGCCGCGACGAGTGCTGGCGCCTGGTGGTGCTGGTGCAGTGGTCCGCCTTCGTCGAGCCCCAGTAGGGCGCGGCCAGGGCGGTGGAGGAGAGGAGCAGGATGGCGATTGCGGCGGTAGTCGGGGCAGCCTTCATGGGCTCGCCTTATGCCTGTACGCCGCGCCGGAGGCTTGCGTGGATGCGCAATCCGGTTGCAGGAATGCGCGCGCGAAGCTCCGTGAGCCGCGCCCACTACCGCTTGACGGATCTGCGCTTCGCCGGCGGCTTCTTCGCCTTCGCGGCCTTCGCGGCCTTCGCGGCCCTGGCGGCCTTGCCCGCAGCCGCCCTCGTCGCCGCAGCGACGGCGAGACGGGCCCACGGCAGCAGCTCGCGGGCATCGTCCTCGGCGGCCTCCGGCGCAGTCCAGTAGCCCATCTCCATCCGCTTGCCGCGAAGCTCCATGCCGAACTGCCGGCAGCCGGCGGCGCGGAAGGCCTCGCGCGTCTCGTCATCTGCCTTCAGGTAGAGCTGGCCGTCTCCAATGAGCGCGAACATCCGCCCGTCGAGGTAGAGCCCCCAGCCGCCGAACATCGCCCGCGCGAAGACGTCACCCAGCGGCTCGAGCAGCGACAGGGCATCCTCCACCTCAGGGTCCAGCGCACGCGCCATCCTTCACTCCTTCGAAAGAACTTCATCGTGCCGCGGCTTGGCCCGCCAGGCGATGGCTGAGGCAGGGGCGGTGCCCGGCCCCATGCGGGGCGATGCCGAAATGGCCCTACGGGCCTCACAGCGCCTCAGGGACGATTTTTCTTCCCGAAGCGTCGTCAGATCCGTCCGCCGCGTCGAGGGCGGCGAGGAACAGCGTGTAGGTCAGCTCCGCCACGCGCCGCTTCTCCTTCCGCGCCTGCACCCGCAGCGCAGCCGGCAGCGAACACGGCTTGCCGTCGTCTCCCAGTCGCAGCTTCACGTAGCCCCGCGGCGAATAGCCGACGACCTGCCACCCCGAAGGCTGCAGCGCCGTCGAGAGGTCCCGCGTGAGCTGGTGGTGGACCGCCCGCGCCAGGGGATGCAGCCCCAACGCGTCATGCCGAAAGCCGCCGTCCTCCTCCCGCCATCCACGCGTCCGCAGGTAGTTCACCTTCCGCGCGAGCGAGAGCCCGCCGACGTGACGCTCCAGCTTCATGGTGGCTCCCTCTCCTCCCCGGGAGAACGTCGGGTGAGGCCCCCGGGTGTATAGGTTGCCCCCGTGGCGCTCAACGACGGCTACGTGTACCGGGAGACGGTGGGCACAGCTCACGGCCGCACCGCGCTCGAGCACCTCGTGGACCGCTACCGGCACTCCCCGCGCGAAGCGTGGCAGGCCCGCCTCGCCCGAGGGGAGGTCACGCTGGACGGTGTCCCCGCACGCGGAGATGAAGCGCTCCGCGCGGGCATGACCCTGTGCTGGCACCGCCCCGCCTGGGAGGAGCCGGACGCGCCCACCGACTGGGGCCTGGTCTACGAAGACGCGCACGTGCTGGCGGTGGTGAAGCCTTCTGGCCTGCCCACCCTCCCCTCCGGCGGCTACCTGCAGCACACGCTGTTGCACCAGGTGCAGCGTCGCTACCCGGGGGCTGCGCCGCTCCACCGGCTCGGCCGGGCCACCACGGGGCTGGTGCTCTTCACGAGGACCCATGAGGCGGCGGTGAAGCTCTCGGCGGACTGGCGCGAAGGCCGCGTGCACAAGCGCTACCGGGCGCTGTCGGCCGGCGTCGCAGCGCAGGACGCCTACGACATCAACGCTGCCATCGGCCTCGTCCCGCATCCCAGGCTGGGCGCCGTGCACGGCGCCCGCGCGGAGGGGAAGCCTTCGCGCAGCACCGCCCGCGTGCTGGAGCGCCGCGAAGCCGAGACGCTGTTCGAGGTGGACCTGCACACCGGCCGCCCCGAACAGATCCGCATCCACCTCGCCTACATCGGCCATCCGCTGGTGGGAGACCCGCTCTTCGTCGCAGGCGGCGTCCCCCGCGCGCACGAGCCGGGGCTGCCCGGAGACGGCGGCTACCTCCTCCACGCGGGCGAGCTCTCCTTCACCCACCCGGCCACGGGCCAGGAAACACACCTTCGCGCGCCGCCGCCGGCACCGCTCAGGTCCCGGGCCGAAGCGGCGCAGGACGTCTCCAGCAGGTGAGAGAAGACGCGCGCCTGGCGCCGCAGCGGCTAGGCTCATTGGCCATGCGACGACGAGGAAGCTGCCTGTGCGGTGCCCTGACCTACGAGCTCGAAGGCGACTTCGACGACGTCTGGATGTGTCACTGCTCGAACTGCCGCAAGGCGAGCGGCGGCACCGGCAACGCGATCATCGTCGTGCCCCGGGAGCGCTTCCGCTGGCTCTCCGGTGAGACCCACCGGGTCACCTACGCGCTGCGGCCGACGTACTCGATCACCCGCTGCAAGACCTGCGGGACGCCGCTCCCCGCCGAGGAGGACGAGCAGAACGTCTACCTCACCGCCGGCACGCTGGACGAGCCGCTCGGCGCGGCCATCACGAACCACATCTTCTACGGTTCGCGCGTGGACTGGGCGCGTGACGCCCCCGGGGCCCACTACTTCGAAGAGCGCTCGTCGGGTCCGGAGGCGAAGCGGGAGCCGACGTAGCGGCCCCGCGGCTTCGCCTACTAGATGTAGCCGAAGCGCCTTCTGAACAACCACTCCGCGCCGAGCAGCAGCGCCAGCGCCACGAGGTAATACCAGCGGTCCCACAGGGGCCTGTCGCGGCTTCTGCCCACCTCCACCACCGGCGGGTCGAGCAGCGGGATGTCCGGGAAGCCATCTTGCGGCAGCCGGTGGAACGCGCCCTTCGTCACCCGGGCGATGTCCTCCAGGAGCCCGCCGCGAACGGCCGCGTCCGACAGCTCCGGCCCCACCGCGCGCACCGCCACCGCGTCCTCGCCCTCACCCAATTGCGCCTCGCCCTTCTGCGCGCGCGCCAGGAGCTTGTAGGGCCCGGGCTTCGGCGGCGCGAACTCGAGCCGCACCACGCCGTCCGGTCCGGTGGTCCCCGCCTGGCTTTCGATGACGCGGCCCTCCTCCACCGCATAGAGGTCCGCCTTCACCTGCGCATCCGAAGCCGCCGCGTAGTCCTGCTGCCTGGCGGTGACGATGACGCCCACCGGCTTGCCGGGCTCCACCTGCGGCGGGTCCGCCACCACGCTCAAGGTGGTCAGATCCGGGTCCCGCACCAGCCAGCGAAGGGCGCTGTTCCAGAAGCGGTCGTAGTGCCGTTCGGGCTGGCCCTGCGCCTGGGCGGGGAACGCCCAGTACCAGCTCGCATCCGTGGCCAGCGCCAGGGACCTGCCGCGGCCGTACTCCCAGAGCGCGACCAGAGGCGCGTTCTTCCCGTCCACCTTCACCGTCGGGTGGTCGAGCAGCACCGTGGCGCCCTCCTTCGCGCGGGTGAGGTTGGCGCCGGGGATGGGCGGCAGCTCCGCCCACGCCGCCTCCACGCTCTGCCCGCCCTGCGCCACCGCGGTCACCGGGTGCCGCGCGCCTTCGGGGGTGAGCCTCGCCACGAAGCGCTCTTCGGACGGCGGCGCGCCGGTGCCCTCCAGCGGCATCGCCTTCATCAGCCGCGGGAACCCGAGCCTGCCCGCGCCGAAGGCCATCTCTCCACCCAACATCGCCATCGCGCCGCCCTGGTGGATGTAGCGCTCGAGGTTCCCTTCGTACCGGCTGATGCTGAGGTTCGGGTCGGTGTAGCCGTAGTTCTGGAAGATGACGACGTCGAAGGTGTGCAGCTTCTCGTCGAAGATCTGATCCACCGGGAACGGGATGAGCGACAGCTCCCGCTCCGGCACGTGGGTCTCCTGGCCGGCGGTGCGCAGGATGTAGAAGCTCACCAGGTCCACGTTCGGGTCCTGGCGCAGCAGGCCGCGCAAGAAGCGCTCGTCCCACGACGGCTTGCCCACCACCATCAAGACGCGGATGCGGTCCCGGATGACCTTCAGCACGAAGGACCGGCTGTTGTTCTCCTTCACCGCCTCGCCGGGGAACACCGGCACGCTCACCGTGTAGACGAAGCGCCCGGTCTGGTCCGGCGTGAAGGTGAAGGGCACCGTCTGCAGGTCGTCCGTCCCGGACACGGTGACCGTCCGCGAGCCCACCGTGGTCCCCTCCCGCGAGAGCACCACCGGCACCGACTGGCCGGCGAAGCCGCGCGCGCGCACCAGCACTTCGATGGTGAGCGAGTTCCGCACGAAGGCGAAGTCCTCCACCTTCACCCGCTCCACCGCCAGGTCCCGAAGCCCTTCCCTACCCACCAGCACCGTGGACACCGGCACCTCCAGGTCCAACAGCGCGCTGCGCGCCGCGCCCTGCACGCCCTGTGCGAGGTCCGCGTTGTCCGTGCCGTCACTGACCACCACGATGCCGGACAGCTTCCGCGCGCCTGCGCCCCCGTCCCCCGCCTTCACCGACCGGATGGCGGAGAGCAGGTCCGTCCTCCCGCCGCGCGGCGGCGTCTGGCGCAGAGATTCGGGGGACGCCGGCGACAGCTCCGGGTCGAACCCGTGCACCTCGATGATGAAGCGGTCACCCAGCCTCTGGAGGTCCGGCGCGGAGGCCTCCAGCCACGCCGCCACCTCTTCGGTGCGCGTCTTGCCGGCTTCGTCCACCGGGAAGGACATGGACGCCGAGCGGTCCACCAGCACCGCGAGCCGGTTCTTCACCTGCGCCACCTGCATCAGGCGCACGCCCGGCTCGAGCAGGAAGAACAGCGCCGCCACGCCCGCGCACACCCGCAGGGTCCACAGGATGGCCTTGCGGCCCCAGGCCGGTTCGCGCCGGACGCCGAGCCCCGCCAGCACCACGCCCGCGACGATGCCCAGGCCCAGGAGCACCAGCGCCCACAGGGGCAGCCCGGAGAGGCTGACCAGCTTCCAGGCGTTGTAGGAGGACCCGCTCACGCTAACGCCGCCGGTTCATGATGAGCGGCAGGTGGACCGCGTCGTCCTTGTAGTCGAGACACAGCGCGTACATGGCCACGTTCACGCCCATCCGGAACGCCATCTCCCGCTGGTGTTCGCCGCCGGGGGTGACCTCGTACTCCCAGCTCCCGGTCTCATCCCGCATCCAGGCGCCGGCCAGGTCGTTCTGCGAATAGATGACCGCGGCGCGGGTCCCCAGGGTCACCCCCTCCAGGGTCGGCTTCGCCAACACCCGGCCCGCGGGCACATCCAACATGTAGAAGCTCTTGAAGAGCACGTGGTCCCGCGGCACGGCCGACAGCGGGTTCTGCGGCAGCACCCGCGCAAGCTCCCTGCGGAAGCTCGCGTCGAAGGCCGCGCCCTCCCGGCCTTCATTGGAGTCCGCCAGCACGAAGCCGCCGAAGGTGAGGTAGCGGCGCAGGTTCTCCACCTCCGCGGGTGAGAACGCCGGCAGGGCGCCGTCCGAGCCCAGGTACAGGAACGGGTATTCGAAGAGCCGGTTGGAGGTCAGCGGGAACGGCCGCGCGTCCGGGACCACCTCCACCGTGGTGCGCCGCTGGAGCTCCCACGCCATCCGCCGCAGCCCCGGGAGCCGGGCGTCCCACCGGCCCCCGTGCTGCGCCACCGCGGGGATGAAGCGGGAGGCGTCACCGAAGGCGCGCGCGCGGGTGGGCACGAAAGGGAGCGCCAGCGCACCGCCGAGGAGCGCGCGACGCGAGATGGGGCGGAGCGGCATGCGGGCCGTATATACCGTCGACGGCCGCTTGCATTCCCCGCTATAGAGACGCGCATGGCGAGGGGGAAACAACGCAAGGCCTCAGGGACCACTCCAACGGGGAGCGGCAGCCCCGCCATGGTGGAGGCCTGGCGCCTGTTCGAAGCGGGCGACAAGCACCTCGCGCGGAAGAAGGCGAAGGCGGTGCTGGACGCGAGCCCGTCCGAGACGGAAGCCCACGACGCCCAGGAGCTCATTGACCGCACCCGGCTTCCGCGCTTCCCGGTGCTCGTCGCCCTCGTGCTCGCCACCATCACCCTGCTGCTCATCCTCCTGGCGGTCATCCGCTACTAGACTGACGGGCGCCATGGACCTGCACCAGGTGCTCCTCGCCTACCGAAGCTTCAACCCGGCCGGGTGGGTGTCCGTGTACCGCGCGCTGCCGACGTGGGCCGGCATCCTCTGCGTGCTGCTCGGGGTCACCCTGCTGCTCTTCGGCGGCGGCCGCTTCTTCCGGCTCGTCTCCGGCCCCGCCGGCGCGCTGGTGGCCTACCTGTGGGCGCCCATCGTCACCTTGCGCTTCGGGCTGGATGCAGACCCCAACGGCGTGGGGCTGGTCGCCGCGGCCGCGCTCGGCGTGGCGGGCACGGTGCTCCCCGCGGCGGCGGTCTTCTTCGCGGTGGGCCTGCCTGCGGGCTTCGCGGCCGGCAACCTCGCCGGCGAGTCCGACTGGTTCCTGGGCTTTCTGCCGGGCTTCATCGCCTGCGGGACCCTGGCCGCCGTGTTCACCCGGCAGATCGCCGCGGTGTTCAGCTCCATGGTGGGCGCCTGGGTGCTGGTCCTGGGGATGCTCTCCGCGCTGCACCGGGTGGGCGGCATCGTCGCGGCGGTGGCGGGCCAGCCGTGGGGGGTGATCCTGGCGGCGGCGCTCTTCGCGGTGGCCGGCAGCATCTACCAGATCTTCGTGCGCCCCTCGCCCGAAGAGGCCGAGAAGCTGCGCATGGAGAAGGCCCGCGCGAAGAAGCGGCTCGAAGAGAAGCGCGCGCTGGAGAAGCGCTGGGCCGCGTACGGCTCCTCGAAGGACGACCAGGCGTGAGTCCGCTCCTCGACCGTGAAGGGCCATTCTGTATAGTGCGCGGCCTCGTACGCCATGGGTGAAGCCAAGCTGAAAGCCGCGAAGGAGAAGCGTCCGGAGTCTGCACCCGCGGACGAGGACAAGGAGCCGCTCGCCGCCGCGCCCGCCGTTCCGTCTGAAGGTGACGCTCCGGGCGGCTGGACCCGGCCGGCAGGGATGACGAAGCTCGGCTGGGGGGTCCTGGCGGCGGTCATCCTCCTGGTCCAGGTGCCGCTGTTGCACCGGGCGCTGCGGCCCGCGCAGCCCGCCGGCGTCACGCTCCCCTTTGCGGACGACTACTCGGACCCAGGCACCCTCGCCCAGAACTACTGGGCCACCGGCGGCCACTGGCGCATCGTCAACGGCGAACTGCTCTCGCCGGGCGTGAAGAACAACCCCTTGTGGCTGAAGGCGTCCCTCCCGCAGGACGTGGCGGTGGAGTTCGACGCGCGCAGCGAATCCCCCGAAGGCGACCTCAAGGTGGAGCTCTTCGGGGACGGGCTGAACCACGCCTCCGGGTACGTGTTCATCCACGGCGGCTGGAACAACCGCTTCTCCATCATCGCCCGGCTCGATGAGCACGGGCCGTCCCTGGAGACCCTGGCCAGGCGCGCCGGCGGCAAGGATCTCGTGCAGTCCGGCGTCTTCCGCGAGGACACGAGGATGCGCGTGGAGGGCCGGCACCAGCCCGTGCAGATTGGCCGCACCTACCGCTGGCGCATCGAGCGGCGCGGCGCGCTCATCCGCTGGTTCATCGACGGGCAGCCGTACATGGAGTTCAACGACCCGTTCCCGCTCGAGGGCAAGGGTCAGGACCGGTTCGGGTTCTCGAGCTGGGACGCGCAGCTGTACTTCGACAACCTGAAGATCGAGCCGCTGTAGCCCGCTTCCGCGCTGTCGTAGATTCCGCGCCCATGGCCGCGCGGCTCCTCCCACTGCTGCTGGTGCTCCCGGCGGCGCTGTGCCCCGGGCGGGCTTCTGCGCAGACGCCCGGCGCCCCGAGGCTCTACGCACACACCGGCTACGGGCTCGGCTCCGCGAGGCAGCTCGCGCTGGGCGGCGCGTTCGTGGGCATCGCCGACGGCGCGGCGTTCACCGCCAACCACGCCTCGTTCGCGCAGCCGTCTCCCTGGGTGGGCACGGACCTGGACGGCTTCTTCTCCCTGCAGATCGTCAGCACGCTCGGCGGACAGGACCTCGACAACGACGCGCGCGTGGACCGGGCGGGCGTCCGGCAGCTCCTGCTGGGGACGGGGATGCGCTACCGCCGCTTCGGCTTCGGCCTGTACATCCGCGAGACCCACGTCTGCGTGGACCGCGCATGCCCCCCCGGCGGCGTGGGTGACGCGACCTTCCGGACCGGCGGCCTCAGCCTGGCGCTGTCGTTTCTCGAAGGGCAGCTGGTGACCGCGGTGGGGATGCACGGGACGCAGGCAGAGCTGGCGCGGCATCCGGGCATCCTCTTCGACGGCGGCGGCTTCGGCGCGGATCTCCTGTGGCGGCCTTTTGGCAAGCCCTACCGCGCCGGGCTCTCCTTCCGCCCCGGCGGGCTCGCCTCCCCCCCCGAAGGCGCGCGCTTCGACCCGGAGCGGGGCCCCTCGCCACCTGGGGTCGCGTTCCCGGCGGTGCTCTCCGTGGGCTTCGCCGCCAAGCTCGACCCCGGCGGTGAAGGGCTCAACGTCCCGCGCGAGCGCGATGACGATCCGACCTCTCCCGTCGCCGCGGACGCCCTCATCCGGGACATCTTCCGGCACCGGCGCGAGCGCCCCCCGGGCAGGTGGCTGGCGACCTTCCAGTTGGACCTCACCCTGGCGGTGCAGGACGCGGTGACGCTCGAGTCCTATACCGACAGCGCGGCCCCCGGGGCGCCGCAGCGGGTGGGAGAAGACGCGCTGCTCACCCCGCGCTTCGGCGTGGAGCACGTGACGGCTCCGGGGCGGCTGCGGCTGCGCGCGGGGACGTACGTGGAGCCGTCGCCGGCGCCGGGCGTGGCGCCGCGGCTGCACGGCACCTTCGGGTTCGACCTGTTCTTGTTCCACTTCCTCTTCGACTGGGGCCTCACCGGCGCCTTCGACGTGGCGCCCAGGCTTCGCCAGGGTGGTCTGTCGTTCGGGATCTGGGGCTGACCTGGGCCTATTCGGCGCAGCTCGAGACGTCCCAGGACAGGCGGCGCTGCTGCAGGTAGCCCCACGCGGCGTTCCCCACCACGAGCCCGGCGAGGATGATCAGCGCGAAGCCCTTCCCCTCCCCCAACTGCACGAGCACGATGCCCGGGCACGCGCCGCACAGCGCCCAGCCCACGCCGAAGAGCACGCCCCCGGGCACGGTCCCCTTGCCCATGGGCCGCGGCGGGAGCGGGCGCGCGCGGCGGAGGAAGGCGAAGCCCAGGCCCGCCAGCGTCACGCCGCCGAGAAAGGTGAGGAACAGCCGCAGGTCCTCGAAGAGGAACATGCGGTGCACCTCTTCGAAGTCCGAGAAGCCGATGAAGCCCAGGCTCAGCCCGAGCCCCAGCCCGAACACCGCCCTGAGCAGATACGCAGAGAGCGCGCTCATGCCAGCACCCGCGAGAGCAGGAGGCTCGTGGCCACCGCCGCGCCGAAGAACGCGCAGGTCGCCGCGAGGCTCCCGGGCTGCAGCCGCGCCACGCCGGAGAGCCCATGGCCCGACGTGCAGCCGCCGGCCATCCGCGTGCCCGCCCCCACCAGCGCGCCGCCGGCGAAGAGCACCGCCCACGCCGAGGCCCCGTGCCCGAAGAACCCGGAGAAGGTGGGGCCTGGGTCCCACTGAAGCTGCAGCCCGGAAATGCCGCCGCGCAGCCACGCGCAAAGCGCACCGCCGGCGACGAGCGCCACCATGAACGTGGCGTGCATGCCCCAGGTGGGGCGCGCCAAAGGCCTTCCCGCGTCGGCAGGTGGGGCGCCTGGCGCTGCATCCGCGGGCACGTCGGCCGGGGCGTCACCGGTGCAGGAACCTCCACCGCCAGCGAGGGACGCGGTCATCCCCATGCCGCCCTGCGCCTTGAGCGTCGCCGCGACCAGGGCCGCTTCGAAGGCGGCCGCCTCCCGGAGCAGCGCGCTGTCGGCGCGGGCCACCGCGAGCTGCGCGCGCAAGTCCACGAAGTAGGTGAACAGACCAGACACGCCCAGGGGCCGGTACAGAAACCACGCATGCCCGACTGCGACTGCGGCGAGCGCGGGGGCGCCCTGCCACCACGGCCAGAAGGTCTCGGTCATCGTTCAGGTTGAGGCGGGCTCAAGAGGTCGCCGCTCGGGAGAAGGCCCAGCGGCACCGGCTTGCCCTGGGCGGACAGCTTGAACCGTGCACACTTCACGAACTCCCCGTCGCAGTAGGTGGCGATCCAGAAGTTGAGGAGCGCCTTGACCCGGAACTGCCCGTAGAGCGGACAGGTCTCTTTGTGTGTGCATGGCATGCGCGGGAAACTAGGCGAACTGCGCCCCCACATGCCAATGGCCCCAGGGGAAACCTCCATTCCTGCTGGACAGAGGTCACCGGGCGCGCTTCTGGTAGCGCGGCTCGTACAGCTCCACTGTTACGTTGCCCGGCATCGTGAAGTGCGTGACCAGGCCGTACCCCTGGTCGCTGACCTCGTCATCGAAGACGACGCCCCGGCCCTTCAGCTCCAGAGCGGTCTTCTGGATGTCGTCGCAGTAGAAGGACACGTGGTGCGTGCCCGACGCGGGGCTCCCGGGGCGACCTGTGGGGTGGATTCCGACATCCCCCTCCGGCAGGTCGAAGATCAGCCAGCCTTCCCCGACGTCGGTGTGGGGAAGCTGCAGCTTGTCTCGAAGGAAGGCCCGGAGCGCCTCCGGCTCGGATGAATAGAACATCGCGTGAACGCCCTGGATCATGGGCGTCACTCTACACGTGACCTGCAATCCGCAGAGACGTCACCCCCCGAGCGGCGCGGGGGCGGTACTTCGGCGCGCATGAAACCTCTGCTCATCGTCGTATTCGTCGCGCTTCCGCTCGTCGCCTTCGGCGAGCGGCTCCACCACTTCGAGCCGGAGGTGATCGTCGGCGCGGGGCCTTCGTCCCTCACCTGGCCCACCCTCCGGGACGTGCTCTTCGTGGTGGGCGTGGCGCTCTCCCCGGCGCTGTTCACGGTGGGGCTGCACCTCGGGCGGGTGCGGTCACACCGGGTTCGTCACGTCCGGCTCGGGTAGCACCACCCCGCGCGCGAGCGCCTCCCGCTTCTTGCGCAAGAGCGCCTCCTCGCTGGGCACATACTCGCCGAGCGACAGGAACTCGGTGATGCGCTCGCCGCGAGACCACAGCCGCGCGCGGGTGGCCGGGTGTTCGTACTTCTGCACCAGCTCCCCCAGCACCTCGAGGATGCGCGAGAGGACGATGGGGTGGTCCACCGCGACCCGCGGCAACTCGTCGAACGCGTGCGCGAGCAGGATCTCCAGGTTCAGCTGCGGCAGGTACAGCCGCACCCCGTCACGCTTCACGCAGCGCCAGGGCGCGCCGGGGCGGCCGCCGGTGGTCTCCAGCAGCGAATCACAGACGGTGCCGAGCTCGTTCACCACCATCACCGCGGTGTGCACGTCGTTCACCGCCGGCGACAGCGCCTTGAGCGCCACGTCCACCAACTGCCGGACGCCGTCGAGCACGTCCTGGTGAACGGTCCGCTCAGCGCCCAGCGCGAAGGCCTCGCGCAACCGGCCGACCCGGCCGTCGTCCAGCTCCACCTGGGGCCACAGCGCCAGCAGCGGCCGCCCGGAGAGGAGGAACTGGCCGGTGTGCGCCTCCACGCGCGCCGCCGTGCACCCTTCGGGGAGGGCGTCGAGCAGGTCCTCCTCCTCGACGAGCTGCAGGTACCCCGGCTTCTGGGTGGTCACGCCGCAGGACGGCCCCTCCGGCACCCGGGGTTCGCCGGACACCGGAGCTCCCCGCTGGCCGCGGCGCAGCACCCCGTGGGTGTCCCGGGCTATCCCCGTCACCAGCGGCCCGGCCTGGATGGAGCGCGCCAGGTGATGGATGAACACCGCGAGGAGCACGATGCAGACGATGAAGAGAAACAGCCCGAGGACCGTGGAGAGGCCCGGGACGAATCCTTCGTTCCCCGCGCTGGAAGGCTCGATGGTCCGCAGCACCATCGCCAGGTAGCAGATGGTCCCGATGTAGATGCCCAGCGTGGCCCGGGTCAGCGGGTCCGCCATGAACCGGCGCAGCAGCCGCGAGGTGTATTGGGTGGCGGCCAACTGCAGCGTCACCACCGTGAGCGAGAAGGCGACGCCGAGGATGGTGGCCAGCCCGGTGAGCATCGCCGACGTCAGGGAGTCCGAGCCGGATGGCCCCGGCACCAGCGCGTCGAGCACCCCGCCCCGGGGGCCGCGGCTCCCGAAGAGCCGGTGGTCCAGCCAGGGCAGCACCGCGCCCACAGTCAGCCCAACGGTCGCGATGAGCGCGGGCAGCGCCCACATGCTCTCCCGCACGGCGTTGATCCGCTTCATCGTCCAGGCGGACAGCCTCATGCCCCCGAAGATGCGCATCCCGGACGGCGCGGCGCTGCGCGCGAACGCCCTTGCGCCCGGGCGGGGGGCGAGCGGCCGGGCGTTCAGTCCCGGGGCGCGGCCACCAGGTCGAAGTCCGGGATGTGCTGGCGCATGAACTCGCGCATGCGGGTGATGAGGGCGGCCTCTATCTGCCGGGCCCGCTCGCGGCTGACCCCGTACTGGTCGCCAATCTCCTGGAGCGTCAGCGGCTCTTCGGACATCAGCCGCTTGTCGAAGATGAAGCGCTCCTTGTCCTTCAGTTCCTTCGCGAACTCCGTCACCTTCTCCCGGAACAGGGCCTTCAGCTCCTCGCCCGCCAGCCGTTCGTCCGCAGGCATGGCCATGGACGGGAGCGACCTGTCCAACATGGGCGTCCGCGACTCGTCCCCCACCTGCACGTCGATGGAGACCTCGTCGTGCCCGAGCCGCTGGTCCATCTCCACCACGTCCTGCTCGGTGACGTTGAGCCGCTCTGCCAAAAGCTTCGGCGTCACCTCCACGCCGGTCTTGGCCAGCCGCTCCTGCTCCTGGCGCAACTTGAAGAA
>CAZQVZ010000023.1:7816-28210 GCA_964596895.1 uncultured Myxococcaceae bacterium | reverse complement strand
GAAGGACCGCTACACCTGCGGCGCCTTCTGCCAGGCCAACGGCTACTGGTTCGGCGTGGGGGTCCTGCACGACGAAGGCGGCGACGACGAGTACGACGGCCGCATCTACACCGGCGGCACCGGCGCGCACTTCGGGCTCGGCATCTTCGTGGACGGCGCCGGGAACGACCGGTATTCGGACCCCGGCCACGTCATGCAGCTCAACTACGGCTTCGGCCACGACTTCAGCCTCGGGTGGCACGCGGACCTTGGCGGAGACGATGCGTACGTGTCGCGCTTCGAGAGCTTCGGCACCGGCGCGCAGACCTCACACGGGCTCTTCTTCAACCTCGGCGGCAACGACTCGTACCTGATGAACGGCGAGCGCGGCTTCGGGATGTGCGTGAACCCTGCCGACTGGCGGACCCCCTCCCACGGCCGCTACGCGCTGCGCACCGTGGGCCTCTTCGTGGACGCCGGCGGGACGGACAGCTACGGGCGCACCGCCTACTTCACGCCGGAGGTGCTGGGGAACGGCGCCGCCTGGGTCCACCCGCACCTGAGCCCCGGCTACACCGTCTCCGACGGCTACCCGATGACGGCCCCCATCACCTACGCGGAGCCCAACGTGCTCGGGGTGGGGCTCGACGTGGCGCCGTAGCCTACTCGTTGCCCGGAGGGGCGACGAACACCGTGCTCGGGGTCCCATCCGAGATGGCCGGCCAGGTCCCCGCGCCCCACACGAGCCGGTCCATCAAGGGCCGCCGCCCCCTGGCGAAGTCCGGCAGCCCGGCCGAGGTCAGGGGCCAGCCGCTGTAGAGCAGGTAGTCCTCCGTGCCCACGGTGAGGACCGTGCCGCTGCCCGGCCCCAGCCAGGTGGCGTTGTTCCCGAGCAGGGGCAGGGTCGCCTTCGTCCACGGCCCCGTCAGCGCGGCCGCGTGCGCGGCGCCCAGCCGGTGCAAGTCGCCCGCGGCGTCATTGCCGCCGAAGAACACGTAGTAGCCGCCGTTGCGCTTCACCAGCGTCGGGGACTCCAGCCGGTTCCCCTCCCAGTTGCCAGCGGCGCTCGCGAAGAGCAGTTGCGGCGCGCTCCCGGGTGCGAAGGAGAGCCCGTTCGCCGAGAGCTCGCGCAGGTAGATCTCCGCCGGCACCCCGGACGCGTTCCCGCCCACCCGGTAGACCAGAGAGCGCGTGCCCGTCTCTTCGAAGACGGCAGGGTCGGTGGCGCCCTGCGGGTGGGTCACGAGCGGCAGCGCCTGGTGGGCGTACGGCCCGAGCACGTCGGCCGCCACGCCCGCGCCGATGGCGAGCGTGCCGTCGGTGTGCAGCGCGCTGTAGTAGGCGACGAGGTCACTTCCGAAGGCGTGGAGCGCGGGCCCGCGGTTCTGTGAGCCGTCCTGGGCCCACGGCGCCACCGGCGCCGCCGCGTCGAGCACGGTGGCCGAGGTCGCCGTCCACTGCACGAGGTTGGGCGTCTCGTGCACCGCGAACGCGCCCCCGGAGCAGACCGCGTAGTACTTCAAGGGGGTGCCCGGCACGGCGATCACCGAAGGATCCGGACAGGCGCTCTCGAAGAGCGGGTTGCGGTAGGGCCCCAGAGGTCCGGGCGTGCCGCTGGGCGTGCCGTCGTTGACGAGCGCCGAGGTGGGGACGATCTCCTCCGCCATCGTCGGGGTGCGCCAGAGCAGCTCCATCACGCCTCCGAAGCGGATGTCGCAGTACTCGACCTTGATGGGGACGCGCGTCCCCGCGGTGAGGGTGACGGTGGCCTCGGTCCGCGTCGCCGCGTGCCCGCGCCAGTCGTCGATGATGCGCTGGCCGTGCACCCACATCCGCGCGCCGTCATCCGCGCGGGTGACGAAGGTGTAGTCCGCGGTGGCCGGGACCTCGATGAAGCCCGTCCACCGGACGGAGAAGGCGTCCGCGCCCACGCCCGGGGCGGGCTCACCCGTGGGCGGGCCGGCGTTCGGCCAGCTGAAGTCGATGAGGGGGTCCACCCGCGACGTCACCAGGTCCGTGTAGTTGGAGAAGTACTCACCGAGCAGGCCAGGCGGCAGCGCCACGTCGCACACGCTCCCGATGCACGCCCCGCTGTCGCAGTCCCCATCGCCGTTGCAGGCCTGCCCCAGACCGCAGCCGGCGCAGGCGCCACCGCAGTCGACGTCGGACTCGTTCTGGTTCTGCACCCCGTCCGAACAGGTGGCCTGCGCGCAGACGCCGCCGTCGCACACCTTCGAAGCGCAGTCCGGGTTCCCAGCGCACGCGAGGCCTGAGCCGCAGGGCGAACAGGAAGGGCCGCCGCAGTCGAGCGCGGTCTCGTCGCCGTTGTGGAGCCCGTCGCTGCAGCTCGCGGCCTGGCACTTGCCGAACTTGCACGAAGCGCTCTGGCAGTCTGCCCCGCTGGCGCAGACCGCGCCGTCTCCACACGCCGGGCACTCGCCGCCACAGTCCACGTCGGACTCGGTGCCGTTCTTCGCGCCGTCCTCACAGGTGGGGGCCTGGCACACGCCGCCCTCACAGACCGCGCTCTGGCAGTCGCCACCGCCCGCGCAGACCCTGCCGTCTTCGCAGCCGCCGCAGCCGCCGCCGCAGTCCACGTCGGACTCGGTCCCGTTCTTCACCTCGTCCATGCAGGTGGCCGTCTGGCACACGCCGCCTTCGCAGACGCCGCTGCCGCAGTCCGCTGCGGCGAGGCACACCTCTCCGGCGGTGCATGGCGCGCAGGAGCCGCCGCAGTCCACGTCGCTCTCGTCGCCGTTCTTCACGCCGTCGGCGCAGCTTGCCGGGGCGCAGGTGGACGCGGCACAGACGCCGCTCTCGCAGTCGGCAGGAGCGGCGCAGGCGGCCCCCACCGCGCAGGGTGCGCACGCTCCGCCGCAGTCCACGTCGCTCTCCCCGCCGTTGCGGGCGCCGTCGTCACACGCGGGCGCCGCGCACCTCTGGTCACCGCCGCAGTAGCCGCTGGAGCAGTCGCCGTCCGCCGCACAGGTGGCGCCGTTCGCGCATCCGGTACAGCCGCCGCCGCCGCCACAGTCCACGTCGGTCTCGTCGCCGTTGTGCTGCCCGTCCTCACACGTCGGAGGCGTGGCGCCCGCGTCGGTGGAGCCTGCGTCCGGCTGGGGGTCCTGCCCACCGCCACACGCGCTGAGCAACAAGGAGAGGGAGAGGACCGCTGCCAGCGTCGTCGGAGTGCGTCGCATCCCGACCTTCTAGCCGGTGCGCTCCCGCGGCGTCGACCCGAAGGCCCGCCGGGAAGTTGCGGGCCCGGGGCGTCGGGTGAAGCTCTCCCCTTCACCCACCTTCAGGAGACGCGTGATGACGCTCCGACTCGCGGTCGCAGTTCCCTTGCTGGTTGCCACCAGCGCCTTCGCCCAGACGCCTGACCCAGGCAGCCAGGACGCCCGCGGGCCGGAGGGGCAGACGGTCGGCATCGGCCTCGGCTGGCAGTTCCCCACGCCGCTTCTGGAGCCGAACATCGCCAGCGCGCGCTTCCGCCTGGGCGCGGTGACGCTGGAGCCGTCCATCCGCCTGGCCTTCGACCGTGCGGGGACCGAATCCGAGACGGTGGGCCGCGTCGCGGACGCGGAGCCGGTGACCGTGGAAGACGAGGCCCGCACCCGCGGCACCGGCCTGGAGGTGGGCGGCACCGTCCGCTATCCGTTCGCGCGCCGCGGCAACCTCTCGCTGGTGGGCTTGGGCGGCGTCAACGTGGGCTGGTCCTCGGCCGCCCAGGATGAAGATCTCCGGGACGAGACCACCGTGGACGAGGCCCGGTCCAGCGCGCTCAACGCGTCCTTGAACTGGGGCCTGGGCATCGAATGGTTCATGCGCCACAACCTGGCGCTGAGCGCGGACGCGCGAAACCCGCTCGTCTCCTGGAGCCGGACCACCACCACCACCCGCGAGGAGCGGGACACGCCGGTGGGCCGCGCCACCGGGAACAGCGAGCGCGTCACCACCGCGCTCTCCGGCGGGCTCACCTTCCGCCCGCAGATCCGGGTGATGCTGCACCTCTACTTCTAGCCACCGGGGCTTCGCCGGCGGCCCGCGGCCTCAGCTCGCGGGCTGCTCCGGCAGGGGCCCCAGCGCCACGTCGCCCCACTTGAGGACGAGCGCCGCCCGGCTGGACACAGACCCCACGCCGTAGAGCACCACCGTGTCCCCCTTCTTGATGCGCCCCTCGAACGCGGCGGCGTGCAGGTTGGTGGGGACGAGCACCGGGCCGGTGTTCGCGTACAGCGCGTGGGTGTCCACCGTCTGCCGCAGGGAGTAGCCGAGCACGCTGGCGCAGAAGTCCGAGTACCAGGCCACCGGCGTGGTGGTGACGAAGAAGTCCACGTCCTCCACCCGGAGCCCCGCCCGCTCCAGGGCGCCGTTCACGCTCGTGCGCAGGTAGGGTTCGGCGGTGTCGCGCAGCACGCGGCCGCCGGTCTCGGACGCGGCCATCCGGTGCTGCACCTTCCCGGCTGCGTCCGGGAGCAATTCGTAGCGCAGGGCGCCGCAGGTCTCCGCGGTGTGGGTGGCGTTCGCGGCCAGGAGCCCCTCCCCTTCGGGGACCTCGCCCACCACGAAGGCCGAGGCGCCGTCCCCCACCGACCAGATCAGGGTGTCGGTCTCCTCCAGCGCGCGGGAGTACGTGCAGGAGACGACCACCAGCACCCGCCGGGCGAGACCGGCCTTCACGTACGCGCAGGCCGTCTGCAGCCCCACCAGCGGCGCCGCGCACGCGGACTCGAAGTTCCACGCCGCCCCACGCAGCTCCAGCCGCCTGGCGAGGAAGGCCGCGTTCCCGGTGCCCGGCTGGTCCGGCAGGAAGCTGGACACCAGGCACAGGTCCACGTCCTGCGGCGTGAGCTTCGCCGCGGACAGCGCGCGGGTGGCCGCTTCGAACTCCAGGTCCAGCGCGGTCTGCCCTTCCGCGAGGAAGCGCCGGGCCAGGGCGCCGCGGAACGGGTCCGACAGGTACGGCGTCATCGCCTTCGTGAAGAGGTCCTCCGGCGCCGCGCCCTTCGCGCTCCAGACCCGCGAGAGGCTCTTGTCCTTCGCGTCCGCCACCATCTTCGGGTGGCGCTCCTCCCAGTAGCGGTTGAGCCGCTGCACCGGGGGAAACGCCACCGCCAGGGACAACAGGCCGGCGCCGCTCATGACTTGCCTCCGCGCGCGCCCTGCAGGATGAGGTTCTGGATGCGCTTGAGCCAGGGTCCGGGTTCGGACGGGTCCACGCGCACGTCCACCACGAAGGGCCCCTCTGCCGCCATCGCCGCTCGCAGCGCGCCCTCCAGCTCCATTTCGGAGGTGACCCGGCAGCCGTCCGCGCCCATCCCCCGGGCGATCATCACGAAGTCCGCCAGGGGGATCTGCGTCTCCACCGGCTCGAAGCCCTGCGCGCGCATCCCCGCATCCACCATCCCGTAGAGGGCGTCGTTCATCACCACCCACACCGCCGGCAGGCCGTAGCGCACCGCGGTGCTCACCTCGCTGTTCATCAACATGGCCCCGTCGCCCACCAGCGCCACCGCCTTCCCCTGCCGCGCCATGCAGGTGCCGATGACGCCCGCGGTGGCCTGGCCCATGGACCCGTAGCCCACGCTCACCCGGTACCTCCCCGGCGCATCGAACCGGAGCACGTGGTTGCCCCAGGCGAACGCGTTGCCGGACTCGGTGAGCACCACCGCGTCCGAACCCTCCACCACCACCTTCTGCAGCGCCTCCAGGAGCACCCGCGGCCGCACCGGCCCGTCTGCGCGCGGCGCGGGTGAGGGCGGGACCTCTGCGCGCACCTGCGGCTGCACCGCCAAAGGCCGCCGCTGCAGGCACCCGAGCAGGCCGCGGAGGAACTCGCCCACCTCGGCCTGCACGCCCACCACCGGCGCGGACGGGTAGGCCGCGCCCGGCACCTGCGGATCCACGTCCACGTGGACGAAGGCCTCGGAGGGGATGAAGGCCGGGTCCCAGAAGGACGTGGGCTCGCCCAGCCGGGTCCCCAGGACCAGGACGTACGCGGGCTTGTGCTCCGCGAAGTAGCGGTCCACCCCCGGAGAGCCGCCGAGCCCGGTCACGCCGAGGAAGCGCGGATGGGTCTCGGGGAAGATGCCCTTGGCGCGCGGCGAGCACATCACCGGCCAGCCCAGCCGCTCTGCCACCTCGCGCACCTCGCCGGCCGCGCCCCTCGCGCCATAGCCCACCCAGACCACGCCGGCCTTGCCCTCCACCATCTTCGCCACGTCTTCGAAGGTGGCCTCGCCGCACGAGGACGCCGTCACCCGGAAGAGCCCCGGCCGCACCGCTGCTGAGGGCCGGGTCTGCAGGGAGATGGGCACCACCACGTGGGCCACGAAGCCGCCGGGCCGGTTCACCCCCTGCGCGAGCCGCGAGGCCACCACCCCCAGCTCTGCCACGTCTTCCATGAGGTGCGCGTAGTGGAAGACCTCCCCGGCCGAATACAGCCCGGCGGGCGAGGTGAACGCGCTGGTCTCCTGCGTGGCCCACCGCCCCCGCTGCGGCGCGCTGGTGGCGCCGCTCAGGACGATGACCTTCGCGCCCTCCCACCTCGCCGCGTGCAGGCCGGTGAGCGCGTTGCACACGCCCGGGCCCGTCGTCGCGAAGAGCACCACCGGGCGGTCCGCGGCGAGGCTCGCCTCCACCGCGGCGAACGCGGCGCCGCCTTCGTGCCGGCAGTGGACGACCTCGATGGGGCTCTTCGCGAGGCTCTCGCACAGAGGGCCAATGGCGCCGCCCACCAACCCGAAGGCCTGGCGGACCCCGAGGGCGTAGAGCAGATCAGCGAGCGCGTCGCCCACCCGGAGCTTCGGCTCCGGGGTGGGCAGGCGCGTGGGGGCGACGGCGAGGGGCGTAGACATGGGGGTTTCCGATGCTCAGGCGTGGTGGACGGGCTGGGGGAGGTGGGGGGTGACGCGCGCGAGCAGCTCGAGCAGCTGCTCCAGGGTGAAGGGCTTCTTGAGGTAGGCCTGCGCGCCGCGGCGCAGCGCGTCCTTGATGCGGCCGTCTTCGCTCTCGGTCGTGACGACCACCGCGAAGGTGCTCTTGTGCTCGGGGCGCATCCGCATCTGCTCGAGGAACCGCAGCCCGTCGAGCACCGGCATGTTCACGTCGAGCAGGACGAGCTGCGCCGAGCGGGCCTCGTCGTCGAGCCGGGCCAGGCCTTCGAGCCCGTTCTGCGCGTGGACCACGTCCCAGCCGCCAATGCGCCGGAAGGCGACCCGGTAGATCTGATGGACGAACTCCGAGTCCTCCACCACCAGCACGACGCGGTTGGCGCTCCCGCCTGAGGTGGGGGTGGAGCTCGGCAGATTCGAAGGACGGAGAGGAGGCTGCATGACGACGTGCTCCGGAGGCGGTCCCCTTACGGGGCGTTGAAGGACAAGGAGGCGTGGACGGTCTGGTAGTGGATGAGGCCGAAGCGGACGACGAAGGTGTCCGCGCCGTCGGGGATGGAGACGAGGGGCGACTGCAGGGTGAAGGTGCTGAAGACCACCTCCCCGTCGATGGTCACCGACGTCACCGTGGGCAGCGCGTTGCCCACCAGCTGGTTGAAGGAGAGGAACCCGGCCTTCACCTGGTTGAAGCCGCGCAGCACCGTGCCCGGCATCAGCACCCGCGCATCCCAGGCGTAGTCACACATGGCGCGGTCGAAGTCCCCGGCCTGCAGCGCCGCGAGGTGCTCGTTCCAGACCTGCTGGGGGGTCCGGCCCAGAAGGCGCAACGGGCAGCCGGGGGCGAGCACCGGCAGCGGCACCGGCGCGGTGATGCCGTGCACGCCCTTCAAGGCGGCGCCCTCCGCGCGCGCGGAGGTGGGCACGAGCAGGAGGACCAGGGCAGCGGCGAGGGACGCGACGAGGACGGACTTCATGGACTGCTCCTGTGGGTGGGTGGAACGAAGGGCGACGGTGACGACGAGAAGGGGTTGGAGGCGCCCAGCGCGGCGAGGCCCCGGGCGATGTCGTGCAGCGGCAGCTCCGCCAGCGCCGCGCCCAACTCGCTCGCGGCGCGCGGCATGCCCCACACCGCGCAGGTCGAGGCGTGCTCGGCGATGGTCACCGCCCCTGCGCGCCGCAGGGCCAAAAGTCCCTCCGCCCCATCCCTCCCCATCCCGGTGAGGAGGATGCCCACCGCGCGGCTGCCCACCGCCCGCGCCGCGGAGGCAAACAGCGCGTCCACCGTGGGCGCATGGAGCGCGTCCCTGGGAGCGGGGCTCGCGCGCGCCCGGAGCCGCTCGCCGTCCGCCTCCACCACCAGGTCCGCGCCGCCAGGGGCGATGTAGAGCCTCCCCGCCCGGAGCTCTTCGCCCGGCGCCACGACGGAGGTGGGCAGGGCGCACAGCCCGCCCAGCCGCTCGGCGAAGGCGGACACGAAGGACGAGGCGATGTGCTGCACCACCACCACCGGGCAGGGCAGGTTCGCAGGCAGCGCCGCCGCGAGCTGGGCGAGCGCCTGCGGCCCGCCGGTGGAGGCGCCCAGGCAGATGAGCCTCGGCGGCACCGACGTCCAGGGCACCGCGCGCCGCGGGGCGCCCGGCTCGGCTGTGGGTGGAGGCGTGGCAGCGGCCACCAGCTCCAGCAGCCGGGACTTGAGGCTGTGCAGCTCCATCAGCGAGACCGAGGACTTGTCCACCACGTCGAAGGCGCCGCCGGCGAGCGCAGCCACGGTGGCCTCCGCCCCCGCCTGCGTCGCCGCGCTCACCACCACCACGGCGACCTCGGGCAGCTGCGCGCGCAGCCGGCTCAGCACGGTGAGCCCGTCCAGCCCGGGCAGCCCCAGGTCCAGGAGCACCACGTCCGGACGCAAGAGCTCCGCGCGCCCGAGCGCCTCCAGCCCGTCCGCCGCCTCGCCCACCACCTCCACCGAAGGGTCCTCGCGGAGGACGCGGCCCAGCGCGCGGCGGACGAACGGCGAGTCGTCCACCAGCATCACCCTGCGGCGCCGCGCGGCCCGGGCCATCACGACTCCCCCCGCTCGAACCAGAAGAGGCCGCCTTCGCGCCTTGCCGGCCCCAGGTGGGGCTCCGCCGCGGCGACCTCGGAGGGGCCCAGCGCCAGCGCGCCGCCCGGGGCCACCAGCGCCCACAGCGACTCCAGCGCGGTCCACAGGCTCTCGGGGTCGAAGTAGATGAGGACGTTGCGGCAGACCACGACCGCGAAGCGCCGCAGCGGCGTCAGCGACGCAGGCCGCATCAGGTTGCCCACCTCGAACCGGGTGGCAGACACCAGGTGCGGGCGGACCCAGATGGCGCCGTGCCCGCGGCGAAAGAAGCGCTCGGTCCAGCCGGTGGGCCCTTCGCCGGCGCGCAGGAGCGCACCCTCCGGGTAGTGGCCGCGCCTCGCCGTGGCGATGGACTCCGGGCTCACGTCCACGCCCCACACCTCGAGCCTGCGCCCGAAGCTCAGGTGGAGCGCCTCCTGCGCGAACATGGCGAGGCTGTACACCTCTTCGCCGGTGGCGCATCCCACCGACAGCAGGCGCACCTCGGTGGACGGCTCGGCCTGCGCGGCGCGCGGAGCCGCCAGCACCTCCACCACCGCGCGAAGCTGCGCTGCGTCCCGGAAGAACGAGGTCTCGTGGTTGGTGATGGCCTCCGCCACCGCCAGCGCGGCCGGCGCGTCGTCCGCCACCTCCTGCGCACCGTCGAGCGCGGCGAAGAGCCCCTCCACGTCCGACCCGAAGCGCGCGCAGGCAGCCCGCAGCCGCCGCTCGAGCAGCTCCGGGCGCCCGTCCAGGCGCCCATGTCCGAGCCGCTCGCGCACCACCTTGCCGAAGCGCCCAAGCTGCGCGGCGGTGATGACGGACGGGGCACCGCCGTCGGCCCGTGGGGCCGGCTGGGTGAGGGTGAGGCTCAATTCGGCCGCTCCTCCGCACCCAGGCGCACGTTGCTCTCCAGCGTGGCCATCCGCTCCACGAGCCCCTTCATGGCGCCCGTCACCCGCGTCACCGCGTCCTGGTTCTGCCGGGCGACGACGCTGATGTTCTCCACCGCCTTCACCACCTGGTCTCCGCCGGCGCGCACCTGCACGGTGGCGTCGGCCACCTGGCGGGTGCGGCTGCTCATCCGCTCCACCGCCTGCACCACGCGGCCCGAGTTCTCGGCCTGCGCGCCCGCGCTCTGCGAGAGCACCTGCGAGAGCCCGCGCAGCCGCTCCACCTCGTGCTGCAGGTCATCCGCGGACCGGGACTGCTCCGCCACCGCCTCCGCCACCGTCCCCACCAGCTCGCTGACCTGGGTGACGGACTCGATGACCCGGCCGATGCGCTGCCCGGTCTCGCCCAGCAGCCGCGCGCCCTCTTCGGTGCGGCTGGCGGTGGCGCGGGCCATGGCCACGGTCCCGTCCGTCTCGGTGCGGATGCTGCCCACCAGCACCGAAACCTCGCGCGCCGCGACGATGGCGCGCTCCGCCAGCTTGCGGACCTCTTCGGCCACCACCGCGAAGCCGCGGCCGCTCTCCCCTGCCCGCGCCGCCTCGATGGCCGCGTTGAGCGCGAGCAGGTTCGTCTGGTCCGCAATCTCGCCCATCGTCTGGACGATGGTGTCGATCTGCGAGGACCGCTGCCCCAGCACCTCGAACGCGCGCGAGGCCTCCTTCGCCGAAGTCCCCAGCTCCTGGATCTGCTGCACCGTGAGCGCCAGCGAGCTGCCGGAGGTCTCCGCCTCCTGGTTGATGCGCCGGGCGAACTGCTCGGCCTCGCGCAGGTGGGTGGTGGAGGACTGCGCCCGGCTGGCCACGGCCTCCGACGAGCGGGACACCCGGTCCACCGCGCCCTGCAGCTCCTGGGCGGCGCGCACCACGCCGTCCGCGGCCTGTCCAATCTGCCTCGCCGAGGAGGCCGCGGCGCCCGCGTCATCCGCGAGATCCACCGCGTTGCGGCTCACGCCCTGGATCTGCGCGGCGATCTCCTCCATGGCGGAGGAGGTCTCTTCGGTGGCGGCGCTCTGCTGCTGCGCGCCGGCGGCGACCTGGGAGGTGGCGGCGCTGACCGAGGTGGCCGCGTCCGACACGTCCCTGGCGTGGTGCCGCAGCCGCCCCATGGCGCCCTCAAGGGACGCGCGCATCTGGTTGAAGCTCTCCGCGAGCAGGCGGAACTCCACGTCGCCCGGCAGGGCCACCCCTTCGCGCAGGTCCCCGTTGGCGATGCGCTGTGTGGCGAGCGTCAGCTCGCGCAGCGGGCCCGTCACCGAGCGCGAGATGGCCCACGCGGTGAGCCCGGCGAGCAGGAAGGCGCCGAGCAGCACCAGCCCGTTCATCCGCAAGGTCTGGTCGCGGACCTCGAAGAGCCGGGCGCGCGAGTCGTCGTAGGCCTGCCAGGACGCGTCCATCAGCGCGGCGGTGGCGGCGCGCACCTGCTCGGGGCTCCCACCGGAGCCCAGGGCCTCTACCTGCACGGCCAGCGCGTCCGCGGAGCGGGCAGTGGCGAGCTTCACGCCGGACCCGGTGAGCTCGCGGGCGGCGCTGCGCAGGGTGGCCACCGCGGTGCCCACGCGGGCGGGGTCCTCTCCCATCCGCTCCAGCGCGCGCTCCAGTTCGCCGGTCTGGCGCACCTGCTGCACCAGGGCCGCCTGCTCCTCGAGGATGACCTCGGTGGAGCGCATGGCCGAAATCATGGTGCCGAACAGCGGGGGAAGGACCAGCAGGCCCGCGCCAAAACCCAGCCACAGGCGCAGCTTCACACTCATCTTCATGTCGTCGAATCTCCGGGGACAGGCAGGGTCAGAAGCCCGTCGAGGTCGAGCAGGAGGGTGGTCCGCCCTTCGAGCGTCACCACGCCCACCACGTAGGCGGACAGCTGGCCCTGGACTTCTTTGGGCGGGGGCTTCACCGAGGCGCGCGGCTGCGCGGTGACCCGCTGCACGCCGTCCACCAGGAGCCCCACCAGTCGGCCTTGCGCTTCGGCCACCACCACCCGGGACGCGTCCGTCACCTGCGCGGGGGACAGGCCCAGCCGCGTGCGCAGCTCCAGCACCGGGAGCACCGTGCCGCGCAGGTTCTGGACGCCGCGCACGTGCGGCGGCG
The DNA here is from genome assembly GCA_964596895.1 of uncultured Myxococcaceae bacterium. Taxonomy (GTDB): domain Bacteria; phylum Myxococcota; class Myxococcia; order Myxococcales; family Myxococcaceae; genus JAFAFL01. The sequence goes on along the minus strand of CAZQVZ010000023.1, from coordinate 16,211 downwards.
CCTGGGGGATGCGGGTGAGGTGGTGGACGCGGACGATCTCCCGGACGCGGTCGGTGGGCGCGCAGAAGGCGCCGTCTCCCAGCGTGAAGGAGACCAGGTGGACCTGCGGCTCCGGCTTCGGCGCCGGCGCGAAGGCGTCCGGCCCCACCGCCTGCACGAAGGAGGCGAGCGGCTGCGGGTCTGCAGGGTCGGACATGGGCAGCCCGCCGAGCACGTCCTCGGCGAAGCCCATGGGTGGCAGTGGCTTGGTCACGCGCGGACCTCCGGGTGGAGCCTCTGAGGGTCGAGCCGGAGGACCACGCGGCCGTCGCCCAGAAGCGCGGTGCCGTTGGCGGGGCCTGCGCCCGCGACCAGCGGATCCAGGGGCTGAAAGACGAAGTCCTGCTGGCCCATCAGGGCGTCCACCGGCAGGGCCAGACGGCCGCCCGCCTCCAGCACGAGCACATAGGTGGCCTTCTTCGGCGCGCAGCCGAGCGTCCGCTCGCACTCGACGAGAGGCAGAAGCCGCCCTCCGTGGTCGAAGCCGCGGCCGCGCCCGAGCCACCGCACGCCGGAGGGACCGCAGGTCACCGCCTCGACGATGGCGGGGGCCGGCACCGCGAACACGTCATCACCGATGCCGCAGAGCACCGCGCGCTGCAGCGCCAGGGACGCAGGCACGGTGAGGAGGAAGCGCGTCCCCCTCCCCTGCGTGCTCTGCACGGCGACGCTGCCGCCGAGCTCCGCCACCGCGCGCGCCACCACGTCCAGACCCACCCCGCGCCCGGCGCCCTCGGAGAGCTGTGCGGTGCTGAAGCCGGGCAGGAAGATGAGCTGCTCGCAGGCGAGGTGTGATGGCGCGCCGATCTGCTTTGCGCGCGCCCGGATGGCCGTGGGGTCCAGGCCGCGGCCGTCGTCCTCGACCGAGAAGACGATGCGGTCACCCTCGGCCACGGCGCGCAAGGTGACGGTGCCCACGGGAGCCTTGCCCGCGGCGGCGCGGAGGTCTTCGGGTTCGAGCCCGTGGAGCACCGCGTTGCGCACCAGGTGCAGGAGCGCCGGGCCCATCGCCTCGAGCACCACCCGGTCCGCCTGCACCTCTTCACCTTCGACGGACAGCCGCGCGGTGCGCCCTGCCCTGGCGGCGTCGTCGTAGACCAGGCGCGCGAAGCGGTCGAACACGGTCCGCACGGGAAGCGTCCGCGCCTCCAGGACCAGCTCGTGCAAAAGCCGCGAGGTGCGGCCGAGCCGGTCCATCCAATGCGCGGCGGCCCGCGCCTCCAGCCGGCCTTCGGCGTGCAGGCGCTGCAATTGGGTGTGCGAGACCACCAGTTCGCCGGTGGCCGCCAGGAGCTCGTCCAGGCGGGCGCGCGGTAGCCGGACCTCTCCGGGGACATTGAACGCAGCGGACGGACCTGCGCCCGCTTCCTCGTCGAGCGCAACGAGCCCTTCGCCCCCGGCCTCTGGGGCGCCGCCCGCCTCGAGGCGCGCGACCTCTGCTCGCAGCACGTCCACCGCGCGCAGGAGCCGGTCGCAGGTGTGGGCGGACAAGGCGGGCGTGGCGGTCAAATCCTCGAGCCGGTGCAGCGCGGACTGGAGGGGGTTTGCGCCGAGCATCCCGGCGTTGCCCTTGAGCGTGTGCAGGACCCGCCGTATCCGCTCGAGCAGGGCCGGCCGCTCATCAGGCGAGGCGGCAGGGTGCGCCAGGAGGTCCGACTCCAGGGCGTCCAGCCGCGCGGACGCGTCGGAGCAGAAATCCTGGGTGAGCTCGGAGAAGGACATGACCAACCGCGCGAAGAGAAACGAGCGCCGCGGAGGGTGACCCAGCCGAGAGGTGTTGAAAATACCACGTCCGTGTGAGACTTTACTGAGGCTGGCATGCGTTGCTGGTTTTTCTCGTTTTCAACCTTGATGAGGAGCAAGTGGCGCAGGTGAGCTGGCAGGTGTCCGAGGCGGCGGCGGTGCAGTTCCTGCCGGCTGAGAGGTGGCGGCGGACGCTCGCGGCGGCGCTGGTGGAGGACAGCGGGGCGCCCTTCGCGGTGGCCTGTACGTGTCCTCCCGGGATGACCATCGAGCCTTCGGCCACGGCGGAGCCGGCCGCGTACGGGCGGGTGGTGGAGCAGATCCTCCAGGAGTTCTTGCCGAAGGTGGAGCGCGCAGGTGACGGGGCGGCGGCGGCCCTGCGGTTGGGGCCCGGCGCCTACGCACCTTTGTTGATGGCGCGGGACCAGGGGCTGGCCCAACGGTTCCAGCGGGAGCTTCTGTCCCCCATGCGGGTGCAGGGGATGCTCAACGCCTTCATGTTCGGCGAAGGCGGTGAGGTCATTGGCTGGCTGGCTCTGGGCACCCGGGCGCCGTCGGCGGCGGCGCTCGAGGCCTTTGGCGCGCAGTTGAGCCGCGTGGCGCTGTTGGGCTCGCAGACGTTGCAGTCCGCCATCGCCCTGGCCGCTGCCTGTGGCGTGGTGCCGGCGCCCGCGAAGCTGCGGGAGGTCTCCTTGTTGACCGCGCGCGAGCGCGAGGTGGCCGCGCTGGTGGTCACCGGGCTGTCGGACGTGGCGGTGGCCGGCCAGCTCGGGATGAGCGAGCAGACCGTGGGCACGCATCTGCGGAAGATCTTCCAGAAGGTGGGCGTGCACTCGCGCGCGGAGCTGGTCTCCCGGGTGGGGACCTTGCTGTCACGGCAGCGGTAGGGGCGCCGGCCGGTTCAGCAGCGGGTGGCGTTGCGCTCGAGGAACTGCACGACGCGCGGGTAGATCTCATCCGGCGCGTGACGCCCCAGGACCAGGTCCCCGTGGCCGTAGTCCGCCTCGAACCCGAACTCCCGGCCGCACGACACCGTCTCCGCCGGCCCGCCGAGGAGCGTGGCGGCGTGGTGGGCCGCGTCCGGCGGGGCCAGGAGGTCATGGGTGCCCGCCATCAGCAGCGCCGGGGCGCGCACGTCCCGCAGACCCCGCTCGTAGTCGAAGCTGCGGTCCGCGCTGGTCCACCTCCCGCGGGTTATCCACTCCAGGAACTGCCGGCCCACGCCGCCGGCGACGTCCGCGCCCACGTTCACCAGCGCCCGCCGGCGGATGTCTGGGTCCAGGTTCTCCGGGCGGATGAGGTAGCGCATGAACCAGTCCGGCGGCGGCACCACCAGCGCCAGCCGGGAGAGCTTCTCCAGCGGCATCGACGGCGCGGCGAGCAGGGGCCGCACCACCTTCGCGAACGGCATGAGCCCGCGCTGCACCCGGAAAGAGGTAGGGCTGCCGATGGCGCAGACGGCGCGAATGGGGGCCCGCGGGTCCTTCGCCAGATGGCCCAGCGCCAGCATCCCGCCCTTGGAGTGGCCCACCCACAGGCACCCGCTGGCGCCGGACTCGGTCACCGTCCGCAACGCCGCGCCCACGTCGTGCTGCGCCTGCCGGTCGAACGACGCGTCCTTCGCGGGCCCTGCGTGGCCCCTCCCGCGCAACTCGAGGATCCACGCCTCGAAGCCGCGCTCGGCCAGGCTCCGCGCCAGCACGTGCCGGCCGTGGAAGTCGAAGGTGAACCGGTTGGCGCCGAGCCCGTGACACAGGACCACGGGCTCCTTGAACCTGCGCCCCGCGCGCGGGAAGTAGCGCGCCATGGCGATGTGCGCGCCATCTGCGGTGGGGACCCGCAAGAGCGCGTCCGGGCGGAACTCCAGCCGCAGGCCTCTCAGGGAACCGGGCACGTCCGGCGCCCACCGGGTGGCGAAGCGCAGCGCGCGCAGGAACGCCCCGTCGACCCGAACCTCGACCTCGTCGGCGTCTGCGTTGGCGTCCGTCACTGAAGCCAGAACCTCTCCCATGGGAGGGCGCTTCCGCGCAACGCGCGTCTGCCCGGCGGGCGGGCATCACCCAACCGTCCACGAAAGCCGCCCCCGGGGTGCGCTTGAGCCTCCCGCGCCGCCGACGCACCCTGGCCGCCCCTCCCACCGACACCGCCCAACACCTCGACGCGCCCCTGGCCCTCGCGTGGGTCTCCGGCGAATGGACCGGCAGCCGCAGGCAGGTGGTGCAGGGGCACCTGTCGCAGTGCGAGGCCTGCCGGCAGCGGCTGTCGGACCTGGACTGAGGCGGCGCGGGATGAGGTGGCCCGGGCGCTCGAAAGGTCGCTGCGAGGCCGGCAGGCGCAGGTGCGCAGGCTGGCGGAGACCTGGCGCGCGTGGCGCACGGCTCAGGGGCGGCGCTGAAGCAGGCCCAGGCCGCGGAGGAACGCCGTCACCTCTTCGAAGATGCGCGGCAGGGACGCCACCAGCTCGTGACCGTCGTCCACCTCCACCAACCGCGTGTTCGGTGCGACGGCCGCGAACGCGCGGCTGGCCTCCACCGGGCAGGTCTCGTCCGCAGTCCCGTGGATGACCAGCGTGGGCACGTGCACCATCGGGAGCTCGCCCGGGCCGTCGGTGGCGGCCGCGTCCTCGTAGAACCCGTAGTCCACCCGGGAGGGAGCGCTCCGTGCGTAGTCGTGGATGGCGAGCCAGCCGTCCTCTCGCCAACGGCGGTGCGCGTCCTCCCCCATCCGCCGCCGGAAGTTCGAGGCGATGCGGAACCCCGGCGCCAGGAGCACCAGCCCCCGCACCCCCGCGTCGCGCTCCGCGAGCCTCGCCGCCGCCAGCCCCCCGAGGCTGGAGCCGAATACCACGGCGCGCTGGTCCGCGCCCCCGATGGCGCGCGCGGTGAGGTCCAACACCGCGGACAGCCGCAGCCGCTCCGCCGACGGCACCCGCGCGTCCAGGCGCTCCAGCGAGACGCCGTGGCCCGCCAGGTGCCGCTCGAGCGCCACGCCCTTGTGGGACGCGGGGCCGGAGGCGAAGCCGTGCAGGTAGAGGTACTTCACGGCAAAGAGAACTCCGCCAGCACCGGGCCGTGGTCGCTGGTGCCGAACTCGCGGTGGGCGTCACAGCGCACCGCCCGGTGGGCCAGGGGGGCGCTGGCGAGCACGTAGTCCAGCCGCCAGCCGTAGTTCTTCTGCCGGAAGGAGCGCCACGGGGCCCACCAGGTGAAGAGGCGGTCATCCTCCGGGTGGAGCTTCCGCAGCAGGTCGGTGAGGCCTTCATCGAGGAGGGCTTGCAGGAGCGCGCGCTCCTCCTGGGTCTGCCCAATCTGCCCGGGCTTGCGCAGGGTGGGGTGCACGTCCCGGTCTTCGAGCGCCACGTTCAGGTCGCCGCACAACAACAGCTGCGTCCCGCGCGCGTGCTCCTCGCGCACGAACGCCCGCATCCCTTCGAGAAAGCGCAGCTTGGCGGCGAAGTCCTTGCCGCCGTTGGGCACATAGATGGACGCCACCAGCGCGTCCCCGAAGCGCACCGCGACGATGCGGTGCTCATGGTCGAACCGCGGGTGGAAGAAGTGGGGCGCCTGGGCCAGCAGGCTGCGGCGCAGGTGGATGCCCACGCCGGAGTACCCCTTGTGGCCGTGCCAGAAGCACCAGTAGTCGGACAGCTCGCACAAAGACCTGGGCACCGCCTCGGGGGAGGCCTTGATCTCCTGAAGGCAGAGGATGTCCGGTTGGACCTCCGCGAGCCACTGCGCCACCTGCGCTTCGCGCGCGCGGATGCCGTTGACGTTCCAGGTGCTGACCTTCACTTGCGCAGGTATAGGTCCACGTAGTCCACGTGGCCGTCGCACGGGCTCTGCATGTCCGCCATGCGCCAGTAGCGCCGCTTCCCGGTGCGCTTGAACACCAGCCGCCCCTGCCGCACCGCCTCGGCGCCATCGCAGAGGTAGGAGACCTTGAGGCGGACCTCGCCTTCGAACACCAGGCGGCGGTCGCCCACCTCCACGATGCGGCCCTTCACCGTGAGGAAGTCCCCCGTCTTCGGGTCCCGCTGCTCGCCTTCGACGGTGAAGGTGCCGTCCTCCTCCTTCTTCACCTGGGCGGCGCCGGCCTTCTCCCATCCCATCCACTGCACGGTGAGCCTGTGCTCACCGCCGAGCAGCGCGCGCTCCCTGCGGCCCGCGTCTTCAGACGCGAGGGCCGCCGACGGAGGCAGGAGCATCCACATCGCCAGGGCGTACAGGAACGGGCGCTTCATCTTCGCGAGGGTATCCTCTGCGGCATGTCCGCGCTCGCCCGCACCGGAGAACGCGCAGCCCGGCTCGCGCGGGCGGTCATCCCGGATCCCTTCGTCATCGCCGTGCTGCTGCTGGCCGTCGCGTTCGCAGGCGGCCTGCTGATGGGCGAGGCGGGCCCGCTGCAACTGGCCTCCGCCTTCTCCTCCGGGATGATGGACCCGGGCCTACTGGCCTTCGGGTTCCAGATGGCGCTCATCCTCGCCACCGGCGGCGCGCTGGCGCAGGCGTCCTGGGTTCAGCGCCCCTTGGCGCGCCTGGCCGAATGGCCCTCCACCTCCGGCAACGCCGCCGCAATGGTGGCCTGCGTGTCGATGCTGCTGGGCCTGCTCAACTGGGGCTTCGGCCTTCTGGGCGGCGCGTTCCTCGCGCGCGCGGTGGGCGAGAGCTTCGCCCGGCGAGGGCTGCCCCTGAACTACCCGGTGGTGGGCGCTTCGGGGTACCTGGGGATGCTGGTGTGGCACGGCGGCCTGTCCGCCTCCGCGCCCCTGAAGGTCGCCTCCGACGGGGCGTTCGGGCCGGCCATCGACGTGCGGTTCACGCTCTTCTCGCCCCAGAACCTCCTCGTCACGGGCCTGGTGCTGGTGCTCGTCACCTTGTTCTTCCGCGCCCTGGGCAGGGCCGCTGCCGCCCTCCATCCTTCGCTGGCGAGCGCCGCCGGTCCAGCAGCGGGGGTCGAGGCCGGCGCCGGCGAGGTCTCCTCTTCGAGGCGCACTTCTGGCGGCGTGGACCGCCTGGAGCGGAGCCCGGCGGTGATGGCGATCTTCGCGCTGCCCCTCGGGGCCGCGCTCGTGTGGTGGGTGTGGACGAAGGGCACGGCGGCGGTGACCCTGGAGTGGGTCATCCTCCTCTTCTGGCTTCTGGGGCTCCTGCTCCACCGCAGCCTGCGCGCCTACGCCCACGCCTTCGGGGCGGGCGCGGCCGGCGCGGGGGGCATCCTCCTGCAGTTCCCCGTGTACTTCGGCATCCTCGCCGTCCTGCGGGAGGCCGGCGCGCTGCCGCTCATCGCCGGGGGCATCGCGTCGTTGGCCACCGCGACCGAAGGGGTCTTCCCGCCCTCCTTCTCCACGGCCGCGGCCACCTACTTCTCCAGCGCCCTGCTCAACATCTTCGTCCCTTCGGGCGGGGGGCAGTGGGCGCTGCAGTCCCCCATCATCCTCGAGACCAGCGGCGCGCTGGGGTTGGAGCGGGCGCCTTTGGTGATGGCGTTCGCGTATGGCGATCAGCTCACCAACATGCTGCAGCCGTTCTGGGCGCTGCCTCTGCTCTCCATCACCCGCCTGCGCGCAGGTGAGGTGATGGGCTACACGCTGCTCGCGCTGGTGGTCGCGGCGCCGGTGTACCTGCTGGGCCTGGCGTTGTTCTGAAAAGACGTGCGGCGCGTGGGGTCCTCCCCCCGGGGTGCGAGGTCCGAAGGTTGGTGACCCCCACGCGCCACAACGCTGCCCATCGCCGGCCGTTCGATCCGGGGGGCGACCGGACTGCTGAAGGTCCGACCACCCAAGCCCTGAACGCCCCCCCGACCGGACGGGCTACGACTGTCCCCCGAAGACCGGCCTCCCCCCGAAACCAGGGCCGGTCTTTCCTGCTCTTCTGGCAAACCCATTGCTGTCGACGCAGTGCGCCGGCCATGCGAAGGTGCCTACCGGGTTTAGGCGACAGTGACCTTTTTTCCACGACACGCTCCGCGATCTTTTTTCTTTTTGTCGTGGAACAAGGGCGCCCGTCGCCTCATGGGAGGAACCGGTGTCGGGTCGGGGTAGCGACTTCGAATCGTTGGCTCAGGCAGCCCTCGACCGCAAAGACCACCGGGAAGTGCTTCTGCTCCTGATGGATGCGTACGGGGACGCCGTGTACCACTTCTGTCGCCGCCAGTTGCGGGATGAGCACCTCGCCGAGGACGTGCGGCAGCAGTCGTTCGCCCAGGCCTTCGAGGACCTCCCCCGCTTCTCCCGGCGCTCCAGCCTGCGCACCTGGCTCTTCGGCATCGCCCATCACCGCTGCCAGGACACCCTGAAGGCCCGCCGCCGGTTCGACGCGCGCGTGGAGACCTCGGACAGGTTGCCGGACGCGCAGGATGACGCGCCCTTGCAGGACGTCCGGCTGGAAGAGGCCCGCCGGGCGCAGGCGGTGGCGGACTGTCTGGAAGGGCTCGCTCCGGCGGCGCGGGCCGCCGTCGGGTTGCGCTTCACCCATGGCTTCACCTTCGAGCAGATGGCGACCATCTGCGGCGAAAAGGCGACGACGCTCCAGGCGCGCGTCGCGAGGGCGCTCCCAGCGCTCCGGCAGTGCCTGGAAAACCGGGGGGTGACGTATGTCGAATGAGTGCCGCAGGT
>CAZQVZ010000023.1:0-7716 GCA_964596895.1 uncultured Myxococcaceae bacterium | reverse complement strand
TCGCGGCAGTGATGGTGGTGATGGTCCTCCCTCCCGGCGCCATGGCCCCGTCGCTGGATGTCACCGTGGAGCCGTCAGGCCGCCAGGTGCTGCGTGGCACCCAGGCGCAGCCTGGAGACGTCCTCTCCTTGTCCGCCGCGCGCGGTGAACACGCCCACGCCTCCCTCTGGGTCTTCCGGGACGGCCGGCTGGCCTTCGCCTGTGGCAGCGGCGTGGCTTCGGCCTGCGCCGAACAGGCAGGCAGGCTGACCGCTGAGGTCCCCATGGACGCGACAGGGTCGTACCAACCGGTCCTCGTCCTCTCGGAGAGGCCGCTGAGCCCAGAGGAAGGCGCGGAGGCCGCTGAACAGATGGAGCTCGCCGCCCAGGCAGGCGCCCAGGTGCTCCATGCCGAGTCGGTAGACGTCTACTGAGCAGTCCCGCTACAAGCCGCCCCGGTGAAGCTCCGGCGCGGTGGCGTGGTTCTGGGTGTGGTGGTGGCCGTCCTGGGCGGGGCGGCGGCCGCGCCGTGGGCATACGACGCGTACCTTCTTCACGCTTGTGAGCGCGCCGTCGACGAGCGGGTCTGGGACCGCGCCGCCGAAGCGTGCGTGGAAGCGCATCAGAAGACGGGCTCACCGGACGCGGCGAGCGCGGCCGCCGGCGCGCTGATCGTCGTGGGGCAGGCTGACCAGGCCTGGCGGTTGGTGAACCTGCCTGAGGTCGCAGCCCGGCCGCGCGCCATCCGGAGCCGCGGCAACCTTCTGAAGATGAGGGGGAACCCGGAGGAGGCGCTGGCGACGCTCCAGAAGGCGCTCGCCGCGGCAGACCAGGAGGGGGACTTCGAAGAAAAGGCGCGTGTGTCGCACGCGCTGGCGGGGCTTCATTGGGAAGGTGGCCGCTACGTCGCCGCCTACGAAGCGCTGCTGGTCATGCAGGACTTTGCCGGGCGCGCCGGGGTTCAGCAGCTCGAAGGCTTGGCAGAGCTCGGGCTGGGGGACGTCTTCCGGCGCATTGGCGACCAGCAGCGCGCGGACGGTCACTACAAGCGCGCGCTGGAACTCACGAAGCGCTGGCCGATGGACCAGGGCTACGTGCAGTTCAAGTTGGGCGTGGTCTTGATGGAGCAGGACCGGCTCAGCGAGGCCCGCGGCCACTTCGAGGCCGTGCTGGAAGCGAGCCTGGCGAGCAAGTCGGTGCTGCTGGCGGAGGGGGCGAGATCCCGGTTGGTGAGGGTGCTGGCCGAAGAGGGTGAGTTTCAGCGGGCAGAGGCACTTGTCGACGAGATGCCGCCAGCAGAGCGAAGAGACCCTGCGGGGCTCACCGTGCTCGCGTATCTCAAGTCAGAGCGAGGCAGACTCGAAGACGCGCTGCATATCCTCGAACAAGGCCCGGTCCCGGCGCACCGCCTGGACGTACGGTTCGACACCTTCACCGACAAGGGAGAGCTGCTTGAACGCATGGGGCGGATTGAGGATGCGGTCACCGCATTGAAGGAAGCCATCGGAGCGGTCGAGTCCCAACTGGCCGCCGCACCTGAACACCAGGGGTGGCTGGCGGCGCGCAGACGCGAACCCTTCGATCTCCTGTTCGAGATCGCGGTGCATCCCGCAGCCGGAAGGCCGGAGGGCGCAGACCATGCGCTCGCCTGGGAGATCGTCGCCCGGTACGCGCGCGCCGAGGCCCTGGCACTGGAGAATGCTACCGGCGAGACGAGGGTCCGGGAGCGTCTGGCCGCCGCCGAAAAGCTGGAGGCGGAGTGGAAGGCGCTGGTGGCACACGATGGCGACAATCCGGTGGTCCGTCCCATCGACGACGCCGAGCTGCTCGTTCTCCACGAGGCGAATGACCGACTGTGGGTGGGGTGGCGCCGAGCTCTGGTCGCGCGGTTCGAGGAGGTCGACCTCCCTTCGCTCCAGGAGGATCTCCACCGACTCCTCGGTGACCCGTCCGACCTCGAAGCCTCCGAGCGCGTGGGCAGCGCCATCTGGCGGACCGCCGGCCTGGAAGCAGGAAGCCACCCGCTCTACGTGGCCACCACCGGCCGGCTGCGGCGCCTGGCGCTGGCGGCGCTGCGGCACAATGGAGCGCACTGGATGACGCTCCGGCCGCTGGCGCGCGTTCCATCCCTGGACAGCCCGGTCGCCGCAGAAGCCGACTTCGAGGAGCCGCCCCTGGTGCTCGGTGACGCGGGAGCGGATCTCCCCTTCGCCCGTCAGGAAGCGCGGTGGGTGGCGAAGAGGCTTTCCACCCGCGCTCACGTGGGCGAAGGGGCCACGCGTGACCGGCTGCTCTCGGCGAACGGCGCGTCGATCCTGCATGTGGCAACGCACGCAGAGGTGGGACTGGAGGGTGGGCGTCTGAAGCTCGCGGACGGCACGGTGAGCGCCCACGACCTGCTTGGGGCCAATCTCCGCGCGCGGCTCGTTGTCCTGGCCTCCTGCGCCTCCAGCGTGGGGCGGGAGGTCGCCGGCTCGGACTCGTTGGCCACTGCGTTTCTGCGCGCGGGGAGCGGAGCGGTGCTCGCCACCGTGCGCAGCGTGCCCGACGAGGCGTCCTTCGAGTTGGTCCAGGCCTTCTACGAGGCCAATGGCGCCAAAGACCCCATCCCCGCCCTGGCCGCAGCGCAGGCACGATTGGCGGAAAAGTGGCCTGTGCCTGTATGGTCGGCCTTCGTCATCTACGTCGGCACCGGCCGTTAAACCCGCCGGCAGATGACGAAGGGGGAGAACCATGGGTGTTCGCGTCATCAACCTGTGCCTGCACGTTCGTCAGGCGACGGTAGGGGTCACCGTCGAGGGAAACGAGTTCTGCAAGAATCCGGAGGCCGGTCCCTATTACTTCCGGGTCTGGGCTGAGGCAGGCGGACAGGGCGCGTCCAGTTCGGGCGACAGCGTCAGCCTCACCCAGGAGGGCACCTACCGCGTGGCCGCCTGGACGGTTGAAGATCCCGGAACGGTCCCGTCGGGCATCTTCGACGAGCCCACCTCCATCGACGACCGGGTGCAGATCCAGCTCTCGGGCGGCACCTGCACCGTCAACTCCGGGGGAGGCGAGGACCCCTGGCCTCCACCGGCCAAGTAGTCACTTGAGGATGGCGAAGGTCTGAGGATTGAGCGCGGCCAGGCGGCCGTCGAGCGTCCACAGCTCTCGCAATTCCAGGAAGTAGCCATCCTGCGCGGCCAGCAGCCGCGACCGGTGGAAGAACGGCGCGTCCACGGGCAGCGTGGCCGGGTCCGCGCAGAGCTGCACGTTGAAGGAGACCGTGGCCATGGGCCGCGGCGCCTGCTCCTGCGCGAGCATCGTGGGCCACCACGCATCCACGTGGGCGATGACATGGGCCGCGGTGAAGGCCCGTGGCGGGAGACGTGCGCGCACGAAGCCCTCCGCCACGGGTTCGCCGCCGGAGAACGGCCAGGGCCCGGTGGGACGGAACTCGAAGTGCTGCCCGAAGGCGGGCCCCAAAGGCGGCTCCACCGGGAGGACGTCCACGCTCTGCCAGTCGCGCGCGGCAGGCGGCGGACCTGCGAGCATCACCTGGTCACGGTCCTGGACGCGGGCCTTGCCGAACAGCGCGTGGCCGTGCGCGCGCACCTCCCCTTCCTGCACGAGCTCCGCGCGAAGGGACTTGGTCCCCGTGCCTTCGCGCATGGGGAAGACGCGCAAGGTGGCCTCGCCCGGCAGCACCGGGACGACGATCTCACCGGAGAGCGTGCGCAAGGGCTTGCCCGGGTCGTTCGCGGCCTGCTCCAGGGCGCGCGCCAGATGGCCCAGCACCAGGCCACCAAAGGCGCCGCGGCCCTGCTGCCACCCGTCCGGGACCCTTGCGCGGAAGGTGCCCGCGCCCGAAGGCGCCACCGCGAGCACGTCGTCGAGTCTGTCTGCCATGGCCAGGGCGTGAATGGCATGCACCGCAGGCGGACGAAAGCGGATTGTCCGGCGTAAGGTCTCACCCATGCTTCGCATCGCGCCGCTCGGCGGCCTCGAAGAGTTCGGCCTCAACTGCATGTTGCTCGAGCACGGCGACGACCGCGTGCTGGTGGACTGCGGCATCATGTTCCCCACCGCGTCCATGCCGGGCGTGGGCACCGTGGTCCCGGACCTGACGGCGGTCCTGGACGCGCCGGAGAAGCTGCGCGCGGTGGTGCTCACCCACGGCCACGAAGACCACGTGGGCGCGCTCTCCTCCCTGCTGGCGCGGCTGCACGTGCCGGTCTACGGGCTGCCGCTCACCCTGGCGCTGGCGAAGAACCGGCTGGACGAACTGGGCATCGAGGCGGACCTGCGCGAGGTCGGCCCGCGGGCGCCGTTCAAGCTCTCGGACACGATGAGCGTGGAGCTCTTGCGCATGGCGCACTCCATGCCGGACGCCGCCGGGCTCGCCTTGCGGACGCCTTCGGGGACCGTCATCCACACCGGCGACTACAAGCTGGACGACGACCCGCTGGACGGAAAGCCCACCGACCTGGAGCGGCTGGGGGAGCTGGGTGAGGAGGGCGTGGCGTGCCTCCTGGCGGACTCCACCGGCGCGGAGCAGCAGCACCCCACCTTGAACGAGCGGTGGGTGGCGCAGCACCTGGAGGAGATCTTCGCGCGGACCGAAGGGCGGCTCATCCTCTCCACCTTCGCCTCCAGCCTGCACCGCATCCGGACCGCGGTGGAGCTGTGCGCGCGCCATGGCCGCAAGGTGGTGCTGATGGGGCGCAGCATGCTGCGCAACGTGGAGATGGGCCGGCGGATGGGCGTGCTGGAGGTGCCGGACGCGGTCTTCACCTCGGCGGAGGTGGCCCTGGGGCTGCCGCGGCGGGAGGTGTGCGTCATCGCCACCGGGTCCCAGGCGGAGCCGCGCAGCGCGCTGGCGATGATGTGCCAGTCCGCTGCTCCGCATGCGCACGGCGCAGGCGACTTCGACACCCCGGCCTTCGAGCCGCCACCCTGGGCGTCCTTCCGCATCGAGCCGGGGGACACGGTGGTCTTGAGCGCCCGCGCCATCCCCGGCAACGAGCGCGAGGTGGGCGCGCTCATCGACTCCCTGCTCGAGCGCGGCGCGAAGGTGCTGCACGGCGGCAGCACCCCCGGGATTCACGTCTCCGGCCATGCCTCGAGGCCCCAGCAGCAAAGGCTCATCCAGACGGTGCGGCCGGGGCAGTTCGTCCCCATCCACGGCGAGCGGCGGATGCTGCACGCCCACGCGGAGCTCGCGGTCCAGAGCGGCGTGGCGAAAGACCGGGTGCACCTGCTGCGCAACGGCGACGTGCTCGGGCTGTCGGGTGGGCGGGCGCTGCGGCAGGGGCGGATGGCAGCGGGCCGCGTCTTCAAGGACCGCTGGGGGCGGGGGAAGCTCTCCCCTTCTGCGCTGGTGGAGCGGGAGAAGCTGGCGGAGCTGGGCATCCTCTCGGCGGCCATCCTCGTGGACAAGGCCGGCCCGCGCATCGTGCAGGGGCCGGCGCTGGAGGGCCGGGGGCTCTCGCGCGAGGAGCTGGCGCACCTGCCGGAGGTGGCGCTGGACGCGCGGGCGGCGCTGGAGGCGGTGAGCCCGCAGATGCTGGGGGATGACGCCTTCGTCCGTGAAGAGCTGGTCCGGGTGGTGCGGCGGGCGGTGAAGGCCCGCACCGGCAAGAGGCCCGCGGTGCTGCCGCTGGTGCTCTACCTCTGAAAGGCTCCCTCTGATAGACGGTGCCGCATGCCTTCGTTTGACGTGGTGTCCAGGGTCGACCTGCAGGAGGTCGACAACGCGGTGAACAACGCCCGCAAGGAGCTGTCCACCCGCTTCGACTTCCAGGGCACGAAGACCGAGCTGCTGCTCGGCGAAGACCGCGCGTCCCTGGTGCTCAAGAGCAACTCGCAGCCCAAGCTGGATGACGCCTACATGGTCTTCCTCCAGAAGGCGGTGAAGCGGGGGCTGTCCGCCCGTTCCATCGAAAGGAAGGACCCGGAGCAGGTCGGCATGGGGATGGTGAAGCAGACCGTGCTCATCAAGCAGGGCATCCCGCAGGACAAGGCCAGGGAGCTCATCAAGTTCCTCAAGGACTCGAAGCTCAAGGTCCAGGCCTCCATCCAGGCAGACCAGCTCCGCGTCACCGGCAAGAACCGGGACGACCTGCAGGAGGCCATCGCCCTGCTCAAGGGGCAGCAGGAGAAGGTCCAGCTCGACCTTCAGTTCAACAACTTCCGCGACTGAACCTGGGCCCTCCCATGAACCTTCGACTCTCCCTGGCCCTGGCCGCGCTCTTCGCCTTCGCGGCGGCGCCCTCGTCCTCCCATGCGCGCACGCCGAAGAACGTCGCCACCCTCCCGCGCCCGGTGACGGTGGACGGCGACCTGTCGGACCTCAAGGCCGCCACCGTGGTGAAGGGGCCGGAAGACGCGTTCCAGGCCTGGGTGGGCTTCCGGCAGAACGTGCTCTACCTGGGCGTGGAGATCTCCCCCGAGCACACGCCGCAGGGCACGGTGATGGCGGAGGTCACCGTCCACTTCGAGAACGCAGGGCCGCTCGCGCGCGGGCACGTGTGGCGGCTGGGGCCCGCGGGGCTCTTGCCTCCCACCGCGAATCTGCCCGCGCACGCGCACCGGCTCACCGAGGCCGCGGTGGACCCGGGAGAGGACGCGCTGCGGATGGAGCTGGCCGTCCCCGTCCGCGCCCTGCCGCGCTTCCCCGCGCGCGACGCGCTGGTGATGGACGTGTGCATCCGGGTGGGCGCGCTCACCAACTGCACCGGCGCCAGCATGGGAGACCCCCTGCGCCTGCCGGACTTCCGCAAGACCAACAAGGTGAAGCCGCCCGAAGAGGTGGACGCCGTGGAGGGCCGGGAGGACAGCTGGCTCGGCTTTGCGCACCTGCACTACCCGGTCTGGGTGGTGGCAGACGGGCCCATCACCGTCCCCTCGCTGCGCGAGAAGGTCGCCGAAGGCCGGCTGGTCCAGGCCGACAAGGTGGGGGTCACCCTGCCGGACGCCCTGCAGCTCCCCGACAAGCGGACCATCCTGAGCGTGCTCACGGGGACCAACCCCTACGCCACGGCGGGCGAGTGCAACAGCGACCACGAATTGCGGTTCGCGCTCTACCTCGTCCAGAAGAACACGGCCACGCGGGTGCTCGAGTGGCCGGCAGCTACCTGTGCGTTGGGACGGGCGGTGTCCTTCGAGCTCGAAGAGGACGGGGAGCTCGCCATCGGCTACACGAACGGAGCAACGGTGACGTTCCAGTGGTTCAAGGACCACTTCGAACGCACGGAGATTGGAAGCCGGTGAGCAAGTCTCTCTACATGATGACGTTGGGCTGCCCGAAGAACCGGGTGGACTCCGAGGTGATGTTGGGCACGCTCGGCGCGCGCGGCTATTCGCTCGTGCAGGAGCCGAAGGACGCGGAGGTGATCGTCGTCAACACCTGCGCGTTCATCGGGCCCGCGAAGCAGGAGTCCATCGACTCCATCCTGGAGATGGCCCAGTACAAGAAGGACGGGCGCTGCGGGACGCTGGTGGTCACGGGCTGCCTGTCGCAGCGGTACGGGCAGGAGCTGTCGGCCGAGATGCCGGAGGTGGACCACTTCCTCGGCACCTCCGCGTACATCCAGATAGGTGACCTGCTCGCGGCGGAGTCTTCGCCCAGGCAGGTGATCCCGGACCCGGACTACATCCACGACGCGAAGACACCGAAGGTGAACTCGTCGCGTGGGAACTCGGCGTATCTGAAGATCTCCGAGGGCTGCGACAACAAGTGCGCCTTCTGCATCATCC
>CAZQVZ010000022.1:0-28845 GCA_964596895.1 uncultured Myxococcaceae bacterium | reverse complement strand
GGTCCGCGGCGAGGGCGTGGTGGGCAAGCAGCCGAAGCTCGGGCCCGGCGAGAAGTTCGAATACACGAGCTGGGCGATGCTGCGGACCCCCTTTGGCAGCATGCGCGGCAGCTACTTCATGGCCCGGCCGGACGGCTCGCGGTTCGAGGCGCGCATCAGCGAGTTCGCCCTCACCCAGCCCAACGCGCTGCACTGAGCTCGAGGGGTGAAGACGACGTGGGCAGCGTGGCGGTGAACAAGCCGGGCTTGCTGTTGGTGAACCTGGGCACCCCCGACGGGCCTGAAGCGGGGCCGGTGCGCCGCTACCTGCGCGAATTCCTCGGGGATCCGCGGGTGGTGGACATGAGCCCCATCGGCCGGTGGTTCCTGCTCAACTTCATCATCCTGCCGTTCCGGCCGGCGAAGTCCGCGGAGGCGTACCACAAGGTCTGGACGGACAAGGGATCGCCCCTGCTCGTCCACGGGCGGGAGCTGTGCGAGGCGGTCCGGAAGAAGCTGGGGGACCGGTTCGAGGTGGAGCTGGGGATGCGCTATGGCAACCCGTCCCTGGGCTCGGCGGTGGCGGCCCTGCGCGCGCGCGGCGCCACCAGCATCACCCTGATGCCGCTGTACCCGCAGTACGCCGCGTCCACCACCGGCTCCACCCTGGACGAACTGGCGCGGGTGCTGAGGCAGGACTGGGACCTCGAGCCGGTGAACGTGGTGCCCGCGTTCTTCGACGACGAAGGGTTCCTCTCCTCCTTCGAGCAGGTGGCCCGCCCCGTCATCGCCGGGCAGGCGCCGGACCACGTGCTCTTCACCTTCCATGGGCTGCCGGAGCGGCAGATCCGCAGGAGCGATCCTTCGGGGAGCCACTGCCTCGGCTCGCCGGGCTGCTGTGACGCGCTGGGGCCGCACAACCACCGCTGCTACCGCGCGCAGAGCTTCGCCACCGCGCGGCTCCTGGCCGGGCGGCTCGGGCTGCCGGACGGGAAGTGGCAGGTGACCTTCCAGAGCCGGTTGGGGAGGACGCCGTGGATTCGTCCCTACACCGACGAGGCCGTGGTGGCGTTGGCGAAGGCCGGCGTGAAGCGGCTGGTGGTCATCTCTCCTTCGTTCGTGGCGGACTGCCTGGAGACGCTGGAGGAGATCGGCATGCGGGCGCGCGCGGACTTCATCGAACACGGCGGGCAGGAGCTGACCCTGGTGCCGTCCCTGAACGTGCACCCGCGCTGGGTGGACGCGGTGGGGGACCTGGCGGTCCGGAACACCCCGGCCGTGGCTCAAGGGCGCTGAGGCGGATCCAGCACCGTGATCGTCACGCCCTTGGGCAACGAGTACGTGAACGCGCGCGTCTACGACAGCCTCGGGGACCTCGCGGACGACGTGTTCGCGCGGGCTGACGGGCGGCGGCAGGACCTGACCCCCGTAGTACGGTGGGCCTCACCATGCTCCCCGCATCCTTCGAAGGCCGGCTCAAGCTCCCCGTCATCTGCGCGCCCATGTTCCTCGTCTCCGGCGTGCCGCTCGCCCGCGCCGCGTGCGCAGAAGGAATCTTGGGGACCCTCCCCGCGCTCAACGCCCGCACCACCGAACAGCTGGACGCGTGGCTCTCCGAGATGGACGGGGGCGAAACCCCCTACGGCGTGAACCTCATCGTCCACCGGACCAACCCCAGGGTGGAGGCGGATCTGGCGGTGCTGGAGAAGCACAAGGTGCCGCTGGTCATCACCTCATTGGGCGCGGTCTCGGAGGTCGTGGACCGCGTGCATGGGTGGGGCGGCGTCGTCTTCCACGACGTCACCAACGCGCACCACGGGAGAAAGGCGGCGGGGGCGGGCGTGGACGGCCTCATCGCCGTGGCCAACGGCGCAGGCGGCCACGCAGGCACCTTGAACCCCTTCGCGCTGGTGACCGAGCTGCGGGCCTTCTGGGACAAGACGCTGGTGCTCGCCGGCTGCATCAACACCGGGGCGCAGGTCCTGGCCGCGCTCGCCATGGGCGCGGACCTCGCGTACCTGGGGACCCGCTTCATCGCCACGCAGGAGTCCGCTGCGCCCGACGGCTACAAGCAGATGATCCTCGACGCGCGCGCGGAGGACATCGTCTACACGCCCGCGGTGTCCGGCGTGCCCGCCTCCTTCATGAAGAAGTCACTGGAGAAGGCCGGCTACGACCTGACGCAGCTCGGCCGGCCGGGGGACGTGAACTACGGCCAGAAGCTCAATCCCGCGGATGACGAGGCGAAGGCGTGGAAGACCGTCTGGTCCGCAGGCCAGGGCGTGGGCGGCATCAGCGACGTCCCGTCGGTCTCCGAGCTGGTGGCGCGGCTGGGGGCCGAGCTGGACCTCGCGACGAAGCAGCTGCCCAGGCGCTAACAGCCGACTGTGGAGCCGCTCTGGCGGCGCGCCCTTCGCCAGAGGGCCGCGAAGCCGAAGAGCAGGACCAGACCCGGGCCGGGCAGGCCCGCGCCGCCCGCGCCGCAGCCCAGCGAGACCTCGTGCCCGCCCACGATCACCGCGGGCGTCGCCGCTTCGGTGATGACCGCCCCGCCTTCGTCCATCTCCCTCGCCACCACGCGCAGGCTCGCCGCCTCTCCGGGGGCGCCGCGCAGGTGCGCATCGAAGGTGAGGGACGCGCCCTCCAGGAGCTCCGCGAGGGTGACGACGCGGCCGGAAGCCGCCAGTGAGCCATCCGCGAGCTCCAGGCCGGACTCCTCGAAGGTGAGCTGCAGCTGGCCATGGTGCGCGGCCGCCGGGTCCCCCACCGTCACCGTGACGCGAACCAGGCTGCCCGGAGAGGTCTCACCGTGGGCCACCTGCGCGGCTGCCGTGAGCGTCAGCTGCCGCGGTGAGACGCCGGCATCTCCCCCGCCCGCGTCTGGCGTTCCCGCGTCCGGCATCCCTGCGTCCACGCCCGCGTCCGGGGTTCCGGCATCTTCAGGGCCCAGCTCGCCGATGACGCCGTACACCCTCGCCGAGGCGGCCGGCGTCTCGAACTCGCGGCCGTAGAGCACCAGCACGGTGCCCGCGTCGCTTGCGGACAGGTGCGGCTCCACCTCCTTGTTCAGGCCCTGGGTGACCTGCCGCAGGGAGCCGGACACGAGCCCCAGCGTGCCTTTGGCCACCCGCCGCAGCTCCACGTCGTGCGCGTCCTGCGCGGTGTCCACGGCGACCACCGCCCAGTCCGAGCCAACGCTGACCGGCCGCGGCTGGGTGAAGCCGGCGCCGGTGAAGAGCTGCTGCGCCGAGCCCACCTTGGACGCGTCCAGCTCCGCGCCATACACCTCGGTGCCGCCAGGGCTGCTCCGGCTCCAGACGACGAGGAAGCGCTCGCCGTCGAACGCCACCGCCGGCGCCCCCTCCCGCCCGCTGCCGATGAAGGTGGGGTTGGGCGCGGAGGGCCCCACACCCGAGACCGACCCGTCCGGCGCCACCCAGGCGCCGACCACCTGCGTGCCATCCCCCCACACCACCACCGCACCCGCTGCGCCGCCCGCCACCGCAGGCGCCTGGGGAGCCTGGCCCGCCGGCAGCGTGGAGAGCAGCGGCCACACCGAGCCATCCGCCTCCACCCTTCGCGCGCCCAGCGCGACGGCGCCCGACTGCGCCTGCGTCACCCAGGCCACCAGGAAGGTGCCGCCCTCGAGGCAGCCCACCGCAGGCTGCGTTGCCCCCGGTTCATTCGCAGAGACGTCAAACGACAGGGCGGGCACCGCTGGCCCGCCGAGCGGCACCAGGAGCCCCTTCACCCCGCGGGGCCCAGGGCCCGTCTCCGTTTCGGTCCAGACGAGCAGGCTCTGTCCCCCGCAGCTCGCCACGGCCGGGCCGGGCCGCAGCTGCTGCGCATCAGTGAGCGCGAGCGGCACCACGTCCATCACCTCGCCGTGCGAAGCCACCCGGGCGGTGACCGCGCGGAAGAGCGCCGCATCCTGCTCCTCCCAGACCGCGTGGAAGACCTGCCCGTCCCACGCCGCCGCCGGGTTCGCCTGCTGCCCCGGCAGCGCGACCAGCGGGGTCCACGGCGCGAGCTGCCCCGTCGCGCCGAACACGGTGGCCTTCAAGGTGACCACCCCGCCGACCTGCTCTTCGGCGACCACCGCGAGCCCGCCGGTCGTGCGCGCCACCTTCGGTGCTTCGAAACTCCCACCGGCCGCCAGGTGCTCCACCCCGCCGACCGCGGTGCCGCTGGCGTCCAGCTTCCGCGCGCACAGCCCTGCGCCACAGCGCCAGACGAGGTTGTGGGCGGTGCTGAAGCTGTCGACAGTGGGCTCGGCGTGGAGCTGCCCCAGGGCGGTGTCCGAGAGCGCGTGGGGCGCCGTCGCGGTGACCGTGGGCGGGGTCGTCCCCGGGTCGAAGGTGAAGCCGTAGAGGGTGCTGGTGGTGCTGGTGGACGCCAGATAGGTCCCGAAGACACGTTGTGCGCCGAGGTGCTGCAGGCTGGCCAGAGTCCCGCCCCGGAGGACCTCACCCGGATGGGAGAAGGGGACCGTCACCCGCGTCACCCCTCCGTTGACCGGGTTCAGCACCAGCAGGTCGAGCTGGGGATCCGCGGGGTTGCCCACCTCCGCCAGCGCCACGCACAGGTCGTCGCAGGTGAACGCGGTGACGCGCTCTTCGCTGGTGCCTCCCGAGCCGGTGCCGCTGGTGGGCGCGCCGGAGGTGACGAAGCGGGTCTGGAAGACGCTGCTGGTGCTCAGCCGCTGCGTGAGCGCGGCGAGCTTCGTGCTCGCGCCGGACGCGAGCCGCACCGCGAGGGTGTTGGAGCTCCCCGGGCTGAAGGAGCCGATGCTGCAGGTCAAAGGCGGCGCCTTGTTCACCGGGAAGTGGCAGGCGTGGGCCGCGAAGTTGCCGGGCCCGTTGTTCACCCTCACAGCGAGCACCCACTCGCCGTTCACCACCGCGAGGTCCTCGAGGAAGTACTCGCCGCTCGGCGGGAAGGCATAGGGATCCACGCCGCCGGGGTCGAGCACGGTCAGCGCGCCGCCCTGCAACTCCACCCGCGCCACCCGCGGCGTGCGGTTGCCGGCCTCGAGGTGGTCCCAGCCAACGAGGAAGCCGCCGGTGACCGGGTTGGGGGCAATCTTCGGCGCCGCCGTCGTCCACGAGACCGTGGACCCGATGGGCCCCAGCGCGAACTCGGGGGACAGCAGCGGGTCCAGCACCGCGGGATACGCAGACGCGGCCAGCACGGCGTTCGGCACCACCAGCTCCAGGAGGCCCTCGCGGTGCGCCACCGGCACAGGCGTGCGCAGGCCGTGCGCGTCCACCCCCGTGGCCGCGCCATAGAGAAAGCCGCGCCCGGCCGGATCCGCGAAGTGGTGGCCCCTGGCGGAGGTGGCCAGGTGCCGCAAGCCGAAGGTCTGCACCCGGACGCGGAGGTCGCCTTCGCCCTCCGGCGCGCGCTCGAAGTGCCAGGTCTGCTCCAACCCTTCGGCGGTGTTGCGCAGCCGTTCACGCGCCGGGCCGCGCTGAATGAAGAGCGCGCCGCCTTCGCCGGGGGCGGGCGCGGAGGGAGGCAGCAGGGAGGGTTCGCCGCGCCCGAGCGCGACCGTGCCGAGCCCGAACACGTCGCTGGCTGCCACCCGCGGGGAAGGCGCGCAGGCCTCTTCAGGCGGACTGTGGGCCGGCGGCCCGAAGGCCCTCAGCGAGATTTCGCCCGTGGAGGAGACCTCCACACGCCAGCTCGCGCGGGAGGTGACCCACGCACAGCCTTCGCGGCGAAAGGACGCCTGCGCCTCCTCCACGAAATGGCGGCCCGGCAGCGCCACGGGTGAGGGAAGGACGTCCACGGAGGGGGTTGTCCCGGCGCTGGCGACGGCGCCGCAGACCAGGGCGGGTAGGAGAACGGCCGCAGCGGCGGAGGACCTCATCACAGCACCTCGAACAGATAGCCGACGGCGGCCGCCGCGCCGTCGAGGTTGCCCTGCACCTGACCTGAGGCGGGCGCCCAGGTCCCGCGCCCCTCCAGCATCAGCCGGCCCGGCCCCAGCCGAAGGGACACGCCGGCCCCGGCGCTCACCAGCGGCGCGAAGCGCGGCCCCTCTTCCACCGGCGGCGGCGCATCCCGGAGCCCTTCGACCGAGACGGTGGAGCGGGTCCGGCTGGCGCCGCCGAGCACGGCACCCTGCACGCTCCAGCGCGCGTTCAGCGGCAGGGACAGCCTTGCGCCCGCGGCGAGCTGTTGTCTGTCCAGGTCCACCCGGCGCACCACGCCGTCGCCCGCGCCTGCGTGCGGCAAGGACACCCGCGCGTAGCGAACCAGGGTGCCCTGGACCACGACGTCCAGGGGGAGCTGCCCCGGCCGCACGCCCACCTCCACCGAAGGCGAGGCGCCGCGCACCGCGCCGAGGTTGTGGTGCCCCAGCGCCCAGAGGCCGACGTGCAGGCCCACGTCGCGACGCCAGGGCAGCACCACCAACGGCTGGCTCAAGGCCAGCGCTGAACCCCTGGGCCGCACCTCCAACGCGGACTCTCCTGGCGCATGCTCCGAAGGCGGCTGGTAGCCGACGAGGTAGCGGCCTCCCCCCAGCTCCTCCGAAGTCGCCTCCGCCTGCGAGCCGGGGACGCGCACCTCGAGCTTCTCGCCGCTGACCGGATTGCCGAAGCGATCCGACAGGTGCACTTCGCCCACCGCTGGCGCAACCCCGGCGCGGGCCATGCGGCGGGAGAGCACCAGCGCGCCCTGGACCGGCGGCCCCGGACGCAGCGGCACCTCACCTGTGTGGCGGACTTCACCCACCACCACGTCCACCCGCGCCGCGGTGCGGCCACCGAACGAGGCCGGCAACAGCAGGCGCGGCTCCCCGTCTTCGGTGGTGACCAGCTCGCCCATGTCGGAGGTGAGCTGCAGGCCTTCGGGCGCGGGCACCTCGTTGTCGGCCGCGTCGCGCACCACCACCCGGACGAGCACGTGCTCCTGCTCGCCGGCGACGAAGACCTGTGGCTCGAAGACCACCTGCACCTGCGCAGGCGGCCCCGGCAACACGGTGGTCTTGCCGCCGCCTGCCTGCTCCCCGCCGGGGAGCGACACCGTGAACGCGTCCACTCCATCGGCCACTTCGCGCGGGGCGTGGTACCGCGTGCGCCACCGGCCGGGGCCGTGGGCTGCCAGGGCCTCCGTCCTTCCGCGCGCAGCGCCCAGGCCTACGCCGTCGGCCTCCGGCAGCGGCGCGCCCTTCGCCGTCGCGGCGATGACCTCCACCCACGCCGGCGCATCGTCTGCCCAGGACGCGGCACGAGAGGCGCGGGCCAGCGCGGCGAACGCCCGCGGATAGGGCGGCGGGTGCAGGGGCAGGGGCTTTCGGGTGCGGTTGCCGACCCGGTCCACCGAGTCCACGGTGGCGGTGTCCACCCCCGGCGGGACGTAGATGGTCACCGCCACGTCCCCCTTGCGGTCCGCCACGCCGCTGAACGTCCGGCCGGCCAACTCCACCGTCACCTTCGAGCGCGGCTTGGTCTTCAGCTCGAGCCTGTCCCGGCCGTGCACCGGCAGCACCCGCGCCGCGGTGTGCACGCTGCCGTCCACCTCCGCCACGGCGTGAAAGAACGCGAGCTGGGGGAAGCGCTGCGGCGGCGGCTGCCACACGGCGCGGAAGGTCCCTTCCGCCGTCACCTCCACCGCGCCGACTTCACCGATGCTCGCCTGCAGGTCCACCGCGGAAGGCTTTCCAGTGCCTTCAGGGAGCCGGAAGGTGAGGACCACCTGCGAGGTTGCGCCCGCTTCGGCGAAGGGCGGCTCCGCCTGCAGCTGCGCGCCCGGGGCCGAAGCGGACAGCGCGGCCACGCACAGGACGAGCGCTACTCCCATGGGCGGTTCTTTCTGTCGACATCCGGGGCCTGGTGGTCCGCGGAGACCCGGGTCTGCTTCTTCCCGCGCCGGCCGAGCACGTCGGTGGCGACGACCGCCAGCGTCTGTTCGCCCTGCTTGAGCCGCACCCGCGCGGCGAAGCGGCCCTGGCCGTCCACCTCCACGTACTGGCCCTGCACCCGCACCCGGGCGCCCACCTCCACCACGCCGCGCACCGGGACCTCCTTCTGGTTGGTCTCCTTCTGGTCCGGCCAGCTCACGCTGAGCATCACCCGCTCGAGCGCGGACTTCGGCGCCCGGGGCGGCGCGTCCGCTGCGGCGTGGCTCACCTCGCCTGCGCCCACGGTGACCTTCTGGCCGCGGGCCGAGAAGTCCACCCGGCCGCTGACCGTCGCCACCGCCACGGTGCCGCGGCCATCCGCGTTGACCGCGAACCTGCCGCCGGTGCTCTTCACCACCGCGTCCGTGCCCTCCACGGCGAGCTCGACTTCGGCGCCGGCGTCTTCTGTCACCGTGGACTCCACGCGGCCCCGGAAGCTGGCGCGCAGGGCGGACTCACGCACCTCGCGCACCCGCAGCTCGGAGCGCTCGTCCACGGTGACCGCGATGCCCGACAGCTCGATGGACAGCCGCGACTCGTCGAAGGTCCGGACCGCGTCGTCCTCGGCCAGCCGGTCACCCACGCTCACGGCCGCCCACCCGGTGCCGCCCCCGCGCATGACCTCCACCCGTCCTTTGGCCTCCACCACCTTCGCGTCCCACGCGCGCGCAGGCGCCTCGGGTGGGGGGACGGGGTCCGGCGCGGGCTGGGTGACGGGGACGGGCGGCGGTTCGAAGGCCACGGTCACGGGCCCGGGGGGCTCGCCACACCGGCAAGACGCCGCGACGAGCCCCAGCGTCACGATCCCCACGAGTCGCCCCACGTGCATGCCAGGCATCGTAGCAAAAGGTTAAGGTGCCGCCGCTCGCATGCGCCTCGCCTACAAGCTTGCCCTTCTGCTCGCGCTCGCCAGCGCCGGTCCGCTCCTGCTCTCCACCGGCATCACCGTGCCACGCGCGGCGGCGGATCTGCAGGCCCAGCTCGACGCGCTCTACCAGGCCACCGCGGTCTCCCTGGCGCGCGAGCTCGAGGCCCGGCTGGACGGCTCGGCCAACGCGGTCGGCTCCTTCGCCCGGTCGGTGGACTTCGCGGAGCTCGCGCGGGAGGAGGACGCCGAGCAGGAGGCCCTGCTTCGCTCGTTGGGCATACTCGCCGCGCAGACCCCATCTGCGACGTGGGCGGCGCTGGTGGACGCAGACGGAGCGGCCATCACCGCGCCGGTGCGCGGGCCCCACGCGCGCGGGGACGGGGCCAATGAGGACGCGGGGCTGTCCGCCTTCGCTTCGCACGCTCCCTTCCGCGAGGTCGTCCAGACCGGCGGGGTGGTCATCGGTCCTCCGTATGCGTCGCCGGCGGATGGGTTCCCGCGCGTGGTGGTGGGCGCGCAGGCCCGGGCGCCCGAAGGAGAGGCGTGGGTGGTGCTGGTGGAGCTGAGCTTGTCGGGGGTGGTCGCGCAGTTGGACGCCACCCGCATTGGCGAGACGGGCGCAGCGCACCTTCTGGATGGCCGGGGCGAGGTGGTCTGGCAGGGGGCCCGGGCCGCGGCGGCCGGGGAGCGCATCGAGGCGCGGGCGCGGCTGGGGAGCACGGGCTGGGAGGTGGTGGTGTCCCAGGACGGGCGCGAGGCGCTGGCCGCGGTGCAGCGGCAGTACCAGGAGGCGGCGGTCTGGGCCGCGGTGGGCCTGCTGCTCGCGGCGGTGCTGGCCTTCACCGCGGTGAGGGTGGTGACCCGTCCCCTGGGGGCGCTCGAGTCCGCGGCGAGACGGGTGGAGGGAGGAGACCTCGAGGCGCACGTCCCGCTGCGCGGCAACGACGAGCTGGCCCGGGTGGGGCGCGCCTTCAACGGGATGATGCAGGGGCTTCGCGAGCGCGCGCGGCTGCACCAGTCCTTCAAGCGCTACCTCTCCGGCGCCGTGGCCGAGCGCATCTTGCGCGAGTCCTCCGACCTCGAGGTGGAGGGAGAGCAGGTGGAGGTGACCATCCTCTTCCTCGACGTGCGCGGGTTCACCCGGCTGTCGGAACAGCTGGCGCCGAAGCAGGTGGTGGAGCTGCTCAACGCGTACTTCGAGCGCATCGTGGAGGTCGCCACGCGGCACGAGGGCGTGGTGATGAAGTTCATCGGTGATGCGGTGATGGTGATGTACGGCGTGCCGCGGGTCTTGCCGGACCCCGAAGCCCGCGCGGTGCGCACCGCGCTGGAGGTCCAGGAGGCGCTCGGCGCGTTGAACCAGCGGCGCCAGGCAGAGGGCCTGCCGGTGGCGGGCATCGGCGCGGGCATCAACACCGGGCCGGCGGTCATCGGCAACGTCGGCAGCTCGCAGCGCATGGAATACACCGCCATCGGTGACGCGGTGAACCTCGCAGAAAGGATGCAGGGGCTGGCCGCCGCGGGCGAGGTGGTGGTGAGCGCCACCACGCTCTCCAGGCTCGGCGAAGGCGTGGTCAGCGAGGCGCGCGGGCAGGTGCAGGTGAAGGGGAAGGCGCAGCCGGTGGAGGTGCACCGGGTGCTCGCGCTGGCGCCCTCTTTGGCGCCCGCTCCGCAGACCGAACGATCCGCGTGATGTCGCTCGTGCGCGGCCGGGGGGCCGCGCTTACAAGTGCGTCCATGCAAACTGGACGGGATCTCGAAGGGAAGGTGATCCTCCTCACCGGAGGCACCGAGGGCATCGGCAAGGCGGCGGCGCACGAGCTGGCGCGGCGCGGGGCGACCCTGGTGGTGGTGGGGCGCAACCCGCAGAAGACCACCTCCACCGTGGAGGTGCTGCGCAAGGAGGGGGACAACCCCAACGTCACTTCGCTCCTGGGTGACCTGTCGAAGATGGCGGACGTGCGGCAGGTCGCGCGGCAGTTCCGCGACGCGCAGGGCCGGCTGGACGTGCTCATCAACAACGCCGGCGCCATGTTCTGGGAGTTCCACCAGAGCGCGGATGGCTTCGAGCTCACCTTCGCGCTCAACCATCTGGGGTACTTCCAGCTCACCGTGGAGCTGCTGGACCTGCTGCGGAGCACGCCGGGCGCGCGGGTGGTGAGCACCTCCAGCGACGCGCACAAGCTCGGGCGGATCGACTTGAAGACCCTCCCCAGCGGCGGCGGCAAGGGGGGCTTCCGCACCTACGCCAACTCCAAGCTCGCCAACATCCTCTTCACCCGGGAGCTGGCGAAGCGGCTGGAGGGCTCGACCGCGGTGGCCACCTGCTTCCACCCCGGCTTCGTGCGCACCGGCTTCGCGCTCAACAACGAGGGAATGGTGAAGACCGCCACCGGCGGTCTGGCGCGCCTCTTCGGCCGCACGCCGCAGAAGGGCGCCCAGACGCTGCTGTGGCTGGCCACCGCGCCCGAGGCCGCGTCCTCCGAGCACAACGGCGGCTACTTCCACGACATGCGTCGCGCTTCCACCCTTCCCGCCGCGAAGGACGACGCGCTGGCCGCGGGGCTGTGGACGCTGAGCGAGGAGTTGGTGGCCCGGACGCGCGGGTAGGGCTTACGGCCGCGTGGCCAGGTACATCATCCAGGCTTTCAGTCGATTGGGAGGAAGGGATGTCCTCGACCCGTCGCTTTGCCGCCGTGGCCATCACCGCAGCGCTGCTGTTGGCCGGTTGCGCGACCACGCAGCGGCGGACGGAGACGACCGTGCTCGATGGCGCCCGCCTGTTCGACGGCAAGTCGGTGGTCGAAGATGCGCGGCTGGTGTTGCGTGACGGCCGCGTCGTCGCAGCGGGGCCAGCGGCGGAGACGGCGGCGCCGCCGGGAGCGCGGCGCATCGACCTGTCGGGACGGACGATCATCCCCGGCCTCATCGCCGCGCATTCGCATGTGGGCATGGTGGACGGCCTGGATCAGGGCGGGCACAACTACACGCGCGAGGTGGTCGCGCGAGACCTGGCGCAGTTCCAGCGCTACGGCGTGGTGGCGGTCAACGCGCTGGGCATGAACCGGCCGCTCTTCCACCCGTTGCGGACGCAGTGGCGGAGTGGCGCCCACGGCGGCGCGGACCTCTATGGCGCGGGGCCGGGCGTGGGCGCGGTCGAGGGCGCGCCGCCCGCCAGCATGCGCCCGCAGCCTGATCAGGTCGAGCGGCCGCGCACGCCGCAAGAGTCGGCCGCTGCGGTGGACCGAATGGCCGATGCCGGCGTCGACATGGTCAAGATCTGGGTGGACGACCTGAGCGGCACGGTGCCCAGGCTTTCACCCGAGGTCTACCAGGCGGCCATCGAGCGCGCGCACGAACGGGGGCTGAAGATCGCGGCGCACGTCCATGACCTGGTGGACGCCAAAGGAGTGCTGGCGGCCGGGGTGGACGTGATTGGCCACGGCGTCCGCGACCAGCCTGTCGACCAGGCGTTCATCGACGCGATGCGCGAGCGAGGCGCGTGGTACGTGCCGACGATCAACATCAACGAGGGCGAGTACCTCTACGCGGAGCACCCCGAATGGCTGGACGATCCATTCGTGCGTGGTGCGCTGAGCCCGGCGCTGGCGGAGAAGCTGCGCGATCCGGAGTGGCGGCGCGAGACGCTGGCCGCCGCCGCCGGCGCGACGACCTGCAGCGTGGCGCTCACCCTCTGCGGCGGCGGGACGGCGGACGCCTTCTGCGCGAACACCGAGACCGACAACGCCCACTGCGGCGCCTGCGGCAACGCCTGCGCGGCGGGCGAGGTCTGCTCGGACGGTGCATGCGCCACCACCTGCAGCGACGCACTTACCCTCTGTGGCGGCGGGACCGCGGCCGCGTACTGCGCGAACACCGAGACCGACAACGCCCACTGCGGTGCCTGCGGCAACACCTGCGGGCCCGGTACCGCGTGCCTGTCCGGCGCCTGCGCCACCACCTGCGGCGGCGGCCTCACGCACTGTGACGACGGCGCCGGAAACGCCTTCTGCGCGGACCTCCAGAACGACCCCGCGAACTGTGGCGGGTGTGGCGTTGCCTGCGCCTCCGAAGAGGTCTGCACCAGCGGTTCGTGTGAGCGCCACTGCGGCGTGGGTCAGACCCGCTGTGCCGCCGCGGCGGGTGGCGCCGAATACTGCTCGGACACCTCCTCCGACCGGAACAACTGCGGCGCCTGCGGCAACGAGTGCGCGGACGGTCATGACTGCGCGGGTGGGTCCTGCCAGCCGTGCACCCCCACCGTTGTGCCTGCCACGGGCTCGCCGCCGTCCATGCCGACGGGGATGCGCGTGGACTGCTACGCCGGCCCAAACGACTACATCTCCGTCACCTGCCCGGTGGTCGCCTGCGCCAACCTCACCTACTGGGCGTTCAGCTACTCGGACAACCGGTCCTCATTCGGCGTCGTGGGCTTCGACGAGAGCGGCGCCATCTTCAAGCAGGGGGAGCATTCTGGTGCCCGCTACCTGTGGGACATCACCGTCGACGGCACGAACGAGACGGCGACCTTCTGGGGGCAGGGGGCCCACTCGGTCACGCTCGGCTGGAGCCACTTCCACACGCCGTAGGAGGTCGGGCGGGCGCAGGCCCCGGCGCGCTTGCACCAGCCTGCGCCTGCGCGTCCCGCATCGGCCGCGCGGCGCGCAGGCGCGCAGGCTTGGCGCAGCAGTCTTTCAGGCAACCCCGATCCCCGCACCTTCCGGCGGCGCGGTGACTCTCGTGGCGAAGGACGACGCGCTGGCGGCCGAGCGAGGAGTGGGTGGACCGGGCCCGGTAACGGTTCGGACTGTAGAGCCCGCGAAATCACCAGCATCCGCAGGCCTTCTCCGGCTGGACGTCCGAAGAGCGGTTTCGGAGCCAGAAGCGAAAGCGCCTGAAGGATCACCGAGGCGATCAAGCTGCCAGGAGCCGCTGCTTCAATTTCCGGCTATCGACGCGGCGCGGAGGCGCGGCGCAGGCGATCCCTCACGGCGACGCCGAGGCCCGCTCCTTCCGGCGGCGCGGCGACGATGACGTCGAAGCCCGCGGCGTCGATCTCGCGGAGCGTGGCGTAGAGCGCGCGGGCGAAGCCGGCGGGGTCTTCGGGGAGGCGGAACAGGCGCGAACCCTTGCCCGAGGGCAGGGTAGGTGACCCGGGCGCCATCACAGCGACCTCGAGCCCCGCCTCCACCTGGCGCGCGACTTCGGCAACCACCGCGTTTGCCTCCACGAGCAGCAGCCCCGCGCGCGGCGCGTAGTGGGACGCCAGCATGCCCGGCGCGCGCACGGGCGAGAGGGGCGCGCTGAGCCTTTCGCCCAGCACCCGCTCCACGTCTTCCGCGGGCACCCCCCCGGACCGCAGCAGCGCCGGCAGAGGCCCGCTGAGATCGACGATGGTGGACTCCACGCCCACCTCACACGGGCCGCCATCCAGGATGAGGTCCACCTCTTCGCCCAGGTCCGCGCGCACGTGCTCCGCGGTGGTCGGGCTCACGTGTCCGAACTTGTTCGCGGAAGGCGCCGCGAGCCCGCCGCCGAACTGCGCCAGCACCGCCCGCGCCAAAGGGTGCGCCGGCACCCGCAGGGCGACCGTGTCCTGCCCGCCGGTCACCGCGTCGCTCACGCGGGCGCTCTTCTTCAAGACCAGCGTCAGTGGCCCCGGCCAGAACGCCGACGCGAGCTTGCGTGCTCGCTCGGGGACCTCCGCGGCGTACAGCGGCAGCGCCTGCTCGCCCGCCAGGTGGACGATTAAGGGATGCGACGCCGGCCGGCCCTTCGCCGCGAAGATCCGCCGCACCGCCAGCTCATTCGAGGCGTCCGCGGCCAGCCCGTACACGGTCTCGGTGGGCAAGGCGACGAGCCCGCCCTCCCGAAGCACCTGCACCGCTGCCGCCACGCCCTCTGCGCTGGACATGCGGGCGGCTTACCACGGCGCCCTTCGACGCGTACCCCCTTGACCCGGACGGCAAGTCACCGGAATAACTCGGTCCGCCATGATCCAGGTTGAAGGGCTGTCCAAGTACTACGGCCCGCACGCCGCGATCCGGGACCTCGCGTTCCAGATTGATCGCGGAGAGGTGGTCGGCTTCCTCGGGCTCAACGGCGCGGGGAAGACCACCACCCTCAAGGTGCTGGGCTGCGTTCTGCTCCCCACCAGCGGGCGGGTCACCATCGACGGGTTCGACGTCGTCACCCATCCGCACGACATCCGGAAGCGCATCGGCTTTCTGCCGGACACGCCGCCGCTCTACGAAGAGATGACGGTGGATGCCTACCTCGCCTTCGTGGCGAAGCTGCGCGGCGTGCCGGGCGCGCTCGTCGCCTCCCACGTGGCCGAGGTCGAAGCGCAGACCGCGCTCACCGACGTGCACGACGCGCGGCTCGGAGACCTCAGCCACGGCTACCGGCAGCGGGTGGGCGTGGCGCAGGCCATGGTCCACAAGCCGCAGCTGCTCATCCTCGACGAGCCCTCCAGTGGCCTCGACCCGGTGCAGATCGTCGAGATGCGCAACCTCATCCGCCGGCTCAAGGGCGGGCACACGGTGCTCGTCTCCAGCCACATCCTCTCGGAGATCAGCCAGATCTGTGACCGGCTGCTGGTCATCCAGGAGGGCCAGATCGTCGCGCAGGGGACCGAGGAGGAGCTGGCGCGGCGCTTCGGCGGCGAAGGCCGCCTGGAGCTGGAGGTCCGCGGCGAGGCAGCGGCGGCCGAGTCCCTCTTGAGGTCCGTCCCCGGCGTGGGCGCGGTGGAGCTCATCCGCGAACAGCGGGGCGCGGTGCTCTTCCGGGTGGAAGGCGCAGGGGATGTGCGGCCGGCCCTGGCGCGCGCGGTGGTGGGCGGCGGGCTGGACCTGCTCCGGCTCGACCGGTCCACCCAGAAGCTGGAGTCCATCTTCATGCGGCTCACCCAGGGAAGCGCGCCCGCGCCCCTGGAGCCGCCCACGGCACAGAAGGAGGTCGCGTGATGGGCGCTGTGCTCCTCATCGCCCGGCGGGAGTTGGCCGGGTACCTGCGCACCATGAGCGGCTGGGTGATCATCGCCGGGGTGCTGGCGGTCACCGGCCTGCTCTTCAACGGCTTCGTGATGGGCCAGGGCTCGAAGCTCTCCGCCCAGGTCATCGCCCAGTTCTTCTACATCTGCAGCGGGATGGTGATGATCGCCTCCATCCTCCTCTCCATGCGGCTGCTCGCCGAGGAGCGACAGACCGGGACCCTGGCGCTGCTGTACTCCTCGCCGGTGCGCGACGTGGAGATCGTCGCCGGCAAGTTCCTCTCCGCGCTGGCGTTCCTCACGCTGCTGCTCGCGCTGACCCTGTTCATGCCGCTCCTGGTGATGGTGAACGGGAAGATCTCGGTGGGGCACCTGGCCTCCGGTTACCTGGGGCTGGTGCTGCTCGGCAGCGCGTCTTTGGCCATCGGCACCTTCGGGTCCGCGCTGGCGAAGAACCAGGTGGTGGCCGCCATCGTCGGCGGGGTCATCCTCGTCTCGCTGCTGGTCTGCTGGTACCTCTCCAACGTCACCAGCCGCCCGTTCTCGGACGTGTTCACCTCGCTGGCGCTGTGGGGCAAGCACTTCCCGCCCTTCCAGCAGGGCGTCATCCACCTGCGCGGCGTCGTCTACTACCTGCTGGTCACCTTCGTGGCGCTCTTCGCGGCGACGCGCGTGCTCGAAGGGAGGCGGTGGCGATGAAGGCCCGGAGCTTCGTGTGGTCGCTGGTGCTGTTCGCGGGCCTGCTCTCGCTCTTTGCCGGCGAGCGCCTCGTCGCGGTGGGGACCGGGCGCGGCGTGCTGGGCGTCCTGGGCGTCCTGCTGATGGTGGGCGCCCTCGGCGTCCGGGCGCTGCGCTTCCTGCGCACCGACGGTGACCGCCGCCGGGCGGAGCGGCTGTTCTTCCTGCTGGGCCTGGTGGTGGCCTTCGCGCTCGTGCTCTACGGCGTCCAATCCGACCTGTGGGCGCACCTCGCGGACGTGCGGCTGGAGCGGAGCTCGCCCAGGCTTGCCACGGTGCTCGCGGCGCTCTGGCCGGCCATCCTGGCGGCGGGGCTTCTGCCCACGCTCTTCGGTGAGCTGGCCTTCGCCGCCATGCACCGCTCACCGCAGGTGGAGGCGGGCAGGGTGCGAGACGCTGCGCTCTCCGGCGCGGGGCTGGCCGCGGTGCTCGTCTTCGGCTTCTCCGCCTACTACGTCGCCTCGGAGCGCGACGTGCGCTGGGACTTCTCCTACTTCCGCACCACCCGGCCCGGTGACGCCACCTTGAACCTGGTGCGCGCCATGGAGGAGCCCCTGGAGGTCTACGCCTTCTTCCCGCCCGCCAACGAGGTGCGCGAGGAGGTGGTGGCGTATCTGAAGACCCTGGAGCGCGAGTCCCCGAACCTGGTGGTCACCACCCTGGACCAGGCGCTGGAGCCCACGCGGGCGAAGGAGCTGGGCGTCACCGGCAACGGCACCGTGGTGCTGATGCGCGGGGACCGGAAGGAGCTCTTCGCCCTGGGACTCGAGCTGCGCAGCGCGCGCGGCCAGCTGCGGTCTTTGGACCGGGACTTCCACAAGCGGCTGTCTACGCTG
Source organism: uncultured Myxococcaceae bacterium (assembly GCA_964596895.1). Classification (GTDB taxonomy): domain Bacteria; phylum Myxococcota; class Myxococcia; order Myxococcales; family Myxococcaceae; genus JAFAFL01. Next base: position 11,524 of record CAZQVZ010000022.1, on the reverse strand, counting down.
ACCCGCCCGCGGCAGACCGTGTACTTCACCGTCGGCCACGGCGAGCGCAGCGACGACAAGATGGACGCGGTGGACCAGCGCTGGACGGTGCGCAAGCTGCGCGACCACTTCCGCCGCCTGAATCACGACGTGAAGGCCCTGGGGCTCGCGCACGGGCTGGGCAATGACGTGCCCGAGGACGCGGCGGCGGTCATCATCGCCGGGCCTACCGACGCGTTGATGCCGGAGGTGGAGGCGTCCCTGCTTCGCTACCTGGAGCGCGGCGGGCGGGTGCTGCTCGCCCTGGATCCGGAGCCTGGACACTCCTTCGAGCCGCTGCTGTCGCCGTACGGGCTGTCGTACCTGCCCACGGTGCTCGCCAACGACCGCGTCTTCCGGACGAACACCGGGGCGCCGCAGCACCGGGTGAACCTCATCACCGCCACCTACTCCTCGCACCCGTCGGTCACCACGCCGGTGCGGCTCGGGGAGCAGGGTGCGTCCCTGTTCGTCCGCTCGGGTGCGCTGCAGACGGGGGCCGCACCGGAGGGCGTGCGCGTGGACGTCACCGTGCGCGCGCACGACGCGACGTTCGCGGACGCCAACGGCAACTTCGAGGCGGATGAAGGGGAGCCCAGGGAGCGCTTCCCGCTCGCCGCCGCGGTGTCGAAGACGCGGGAGGGCGGCCCCGAGACGCGGCTTCTGGTCCTCGCGGACTCGGACCTGCTGGGAGACCCGGTCATCGACTACGCGGGCAACGCGTACATCGCGCTGGATGGCCTCAAGTGGCTGCTCGGCGAAGAGCAGCTGGTGGGCGAGGTGAACACCGAGGAGGACGTGCCGGTGGAGCACACCCGCAAGCAGGACGTGGCCTGGTTCTACTCGACGGTGGTCCTGGTGCCGGCGCTGGTGCTCGGCGTGGGGCTCCTGGTGAGCCGCGGCGGCCGGCGCAAGGCGCGCAAGGAGGCTTCACGATGAAGGCGCAGAGCGCAGCGGCCATGGGCGCCCTGGCGGCAGTGGGGCTCGTCGCCGCGTACACCACCTGGCAGCGGCCGGCGGAGGAGAGGGACACCGAGGCCACGGTCCTCGACCTCTCCCGCGCGGCGCTGGAGCGCATCCGCTACGAAGATGGAAAGCGCGTGGTGGAGGTGGTGACCGCCAGGGACGGCACCTGGGTCCGGCAGACGGAGAAGCCGCCGGCGCCTCCTCCACCTCCCCCCATCGCCACCGAGGCCGCTTCAGACGGCGGGGTGCAGCCCGCCTCGGCGCTGGCTGAGCATCCGCCTGAGCCGGCGCCGGCGCCCGCTGCGAAGACGCGGGAGTACAAGGCCAACGAGACCGCGGACCGGCTGGTGGACAAGTTCGCGCCCCTGCGCGCGCTGCGCGCCCTGGGCGTGCTGTCCGAGGAGAAGCTGGCGGAGCTGGGGCTGGCCTCGTCGGAGCGGACGCTGGAGGTGACCGCGCGCGGGACGACGGCGACGTTCCGGCTGGCCACCGCCGGACAGGGCTCGGGTTCGCCCTACGCGCGCAGTGAAGACGACGGGCAGGTCTACCTCTTGCGCGGCACGCTCCTGGCGGACCTGGAGTTCGCCGCCAGCCGGCTGGTGGACAGGCGCCTGCACACGTTCCGGGAGGACGCGTACGACGCCCTCCGCATCGTCGTGGGCGACAAGGAGCGCACGTTGGTGAAGGCGGGCAAGGCGCTCGCGGAGCCGGGCAGCGGCGCCGTGGACGAGTTCGCCACCAACTGGCACGGGCGCGTGTGGAGCCAGGGGGCAGGGCTGGAGGTGCTCGGCCGCGGTGAAGATCCTGCGGCGGGCGTGCCCGAGGTCCAGGTCCGGGTGGAGTACCTGCGCGGCACCCGGTCCGTGGGCCACCTGGAGCTGGCGAAGGCCGGCGAGGACCTCTTCGCCCGCACCGAGCACACCGCGGGCTGGGTGCGCCTGCACGGCGGCGCCCGGCAGTTGGTGGAGGAGCGCGAGCAGGTCGTCGGCGGGAAGTAGGTCCGCGAGGTCAGGGGGAGGGGACGTTCCTCACGGCCGCACGCGCCGCAGCAGCTGGGGCACCGCGGTGCGAACCTCCTCCGACAGCTTGTTCTGCAGGTCGAACAAGGCGCCGTCGTCCCCGTCCTTCAGGACCTGCTCCACGCGCAGGGCGTGCAGGACCTCGCCGGTCTCCACGTCTACGAAGCGCGCGTGCGCCCGCACAACGTTGCCCGCGCGTTGGAACCCGCCGAGCACCACCACCTCCGCGCCGGCGATCTTCCCCAGCTCCGCGCGCGCCTTCGGATCCACGTACTTCGACTGCGAGAACTCCAGCTCCTTCAGGTCCAGCTCAAGCTGCGCCCGCTCGATGAGCCGCACCCCGCGCTGCTCTCCGAAGTCGGTCATCATCGACTCGGTCAGCCCCGCGGAGAGAAACGCCAGCTGGGCGTCCCCGCCGATGTTCCTGAACTCCAGCATCGACAGGCGCACCGGGCCGGTGCGCGAGGCGGGCAACCGGTCCACCCGCGGAGGGCCATCCGTCACGCCCTTCACCGCGTCAGCGGACGGGGGCTTCGCTCGGCTGGGCCCGGTGGCGAACACCGCGACCGCCGCCGCCCCCAGGAGCAGCAGCGCGCCCGCGGCGAGGAGGAGACGCCTCCGCGCGCCGCCGCCCGCTTGTGCCCCCCTCGGCGGCCGGGCCGCGCGCCTCGCTGCGGAGGACACCGGCAGCGACTCGGTGGACACCGAACGCGTCATCACCTGCGCCCCGGCCGAGGCCACCGCCCCCGGCATCCGGTCTCGCGGCTCGCCGTAGAGGACGTACCCGGCGAACGACAGGGGCCGGTGGTCCAACGAGCGAAGCGCCTGCCGCGCGTCCCGCACCGCCTCGCCCAGCCGTTCTCCTCCCAGCGCCCGCTCATAGAACCGCAGCGCAAATGCCAGCGCGTCCACGTCGGCGATGTCCCACCGGGGCCCCACGAAGTGGCGCGTGCCACGGAGCAGGAGCGCGGACGCGAGATCCGGCCCCCCTTCGTCCCCGCGGAAGCCGGCGCCCGAGGACGACCAGCAGGAGTTGGCGAACACCAGCGCCGGCGCTGCGTCACCCACCGCCGCTGCCACCTCCTCGGGCGTCGCCACCCCGTCCAGCAGCCGGAAGCCACCAGGCCCCTCCTGCGAGGGCCGCTCTGCGTGTCCGGCGAAGTGGAGCACCGCGCACCCCTTCAAGGCCGCGAGCAGCTCCCTTCGGCCCACGGGCCCTCGCAGGTGGCGGACCTCGCCCGCGAAGCGGTCTGCCAGCAGCCCCGCCACCGCCTCGCCCTCGCGCAGCGCCGCCGGCAGATCTCCAGAGGGGTTGCTGACCACCAGCGCATGCCCGCCGGCGTTCCCCGAAGGTGCGCGCAAGGACGGCGAGACCTCCGCGCGCGCGCTGACCACCCGCCCCATCGCGAGCCGCAGGGCGAGGAACTCCTCGCCGTCATGGAGCAGCTCCCACGGCACGTGCACCAGCGCGTCGTCGAGCTGAAGGCGCAGGAAGTCCACCTGCGTCTCTTTCAGCCTGCGGCGCGCCCGGTCCGACAGCGCCTCGTCGAAGAGCGTGCTCCCCAGGGCGGCCACCCGCGCCACGTAGGACGCCTCCCCGCCGCCGCGCATGAAGGTGCCGTACTGCGCCGTCAGCTCGTCCAGCCGGGCCGCGGAGCAGGGCACCTCCGCGTAGGCCTTCACGGTTCCCTTGTCCGCTGCGCCATCGAGCGCCACCACCTTGAGGTTGGGGCCAGAGGCCTGGACCTCGAGCACGAAGAGCTCTGGCCCCCGTGACGCGTCCCTGGGCAAAGGTGCGGGGCCGGGCGCGGACGCCCGGACCGGCTGCACGCGCGACTGCGCCTTCGGCGCCGGCGCCGCCCCGTCCTCCCAGTGCACCAGCACCACCGGCAGCGGTTCGGCCTTGCCCTTCGGCTGGAAGCTGCCCCAGGGCACCAGCACCTGCCCCAGGTCCTCGGGCAGCCGCGACGCGAGCGCGCAGGAGATGACGATCTGCCCTCCGTCCGCTTCGTTCACCACGCGCGCGGCGGTGTTCACGGCGTCGCCGTAGACGTCCTTCGCGTCATCCACCAGCGCGCGGCCGAAGTGGGCGCCCACGCGGATCCGGATGGGTTCGCCGCCTGCCTCCGCGTTCGCTCGCGCGAGCACCTGCTGCATCTGCACCGCGCAGCGCACCGCGCCCGCCGGCTCTTCGAAGACGGCCATGATCGCATCGCCAATGGTCTTGACGATCCAGCCAGCGTGCGCCGCCACCACCGGGAAGAGCAGCGCGTTGTGCCGCTGCACCAGCTCCAGCCCGGCGAGGTCACCGTGCTGCTCGAAGTACGCCGTGGACCCGACGATGTCGGTGAAGAGGAGGGCGACCTCGCGGGCGTGCTGCTCCATCAGCGCCCGGTCCAGCTCCCGCCGGCGCGCGAACAGCGTCTCCAGGTCTTCCTTTCCGCCTCCGCCGGCCATGAGACGGAAATGTTACGCGCTTCAGGGCCTTCGAAGCTGCGCCATCACCTCGTCGAGCTTGGCCTTCAGGTCTTGCCGCTCCTGCGCCACCCGCTGCCGCTCGAAGGCTTCGGTGACGGCCTGCCGGAGCGCGTCCAGCGACTTGAAGGGCTTGGCCAGGTAGCCGTCCACCCGCTCGGTCATGGACGAGAAGGGCTCAGGGGCCGCGGTGATGATGATGACCGGGACGCTGGGGTAGAGCGCGCGCACCTTCTTGAGCAGGTCGAAGCCGCTCATCCGCGGCAGGTTCTTGTCCACGATGAGCAGGTCCGGGGCGCTCCGCCGCGCCAGCTCGAGGCCCTCTTCTCCGGACCCGGCGGTGACCACGTCGTATCCGGCCCGCTGCAGCACGCGGGAGATGAGCAGCGTCACCGCCGGCTCGTCATCCACCGCGAGGACGCGGCGTCTGGTCGCATCTGCCGTCATGCCGCGGCGCAGATCCCGTCCGGTTGAGCGACAACCATTCGCAGCACCCCCCGAGGTGAGGCGGCCATTGTGCAGGGAGCGGCCCGAAAGATCGAGCCGCACTGGGCGCGCCTACATCAGCTTCCCCAGCGGGCCGAGCTCGAGGTTGAGCTGGTCTACTGGGATGTCGAAGCGCCGGGCGAGGTCGAGGATGGTCTCCTCCAGCTTCATCAAGGCCTGGCCCACCGCCTCGATCTCCTCTTCGTTCAGGGTGCCCTCTTCCATCCGGCGGATGGCCTGGCGCTCCATGACCTTGCGCAAGAACTCCACCAGGGTCAGCACCAGGCGCACCACCGACCGCTGCACGTCGTCCGGGTTCGGGTTCCAGGAGGGCTGGCCGTGCCGCGCCACCTCCCGCTCGAGCTGCTTCCGGACCTGGTCAATCTCCTTCGCCGCCAAAGGCCGCACCCGCTGCTTCTTCACCGCCATGCGTCCACCTCCGGCGCGAAGGCCCACGCGGGATCCGGCCCGGAGACCACCAGGCGCAGCCCTTCGTGTGTGAACCCCGCCCGCTCCGCCGCGTCACGGTAGGCCCCGGCCGCGCCGCGCTCCACCAGGTGGTAGACGCACGCCTGCAAGGGCCCCTGCTCCGGCCGCGCGGTCCGCTCTGACATGACCAGGTCCCGCACCGCCTCCCGCACCCCATCCAGCTCCGGCACCTTGAGCCGGACGGCCCGGGCCTCGAGGAAGGCTGTGCCCGCGCCCTTTGGGGAGGGGCGTGTCCGCCCGGGCTTCGCGGGCTTCACCTCCGGCGGCGCGCCCACCAGCCGCAGCGCCATCTGCTCACGGAACTTCACCTGCGAGAGCGCCGAGCGCAGCGCCTTCGCCTGGGGCGAGAGCGCCCGCTTCAACGCGGGGTCCGAATCCACACGGGTGTCGAAGCGGAACGGCAACAGCGCGTCGAACCGGCGGTGCAGCGCGCGGACCGCGTCATCATGGGCGCGCAGCGCGTCCAATCCCTCTCCCTTCGGTGGGGCGCCTGCCACCGCCCACAGCCCCGAGGCCACGGGCAAGAGCGCGTACCTTCGCCCGCCCACGCGCACGCCGGTCACGGGCGCGGACGCGGCCGTCGCCTGAACCAGCGCGTAGAGGTAGCGGGCGCCGCTCACTTCTGGGCGGGCGGCAGCCGGGGCAAGACCCGGTCCGCGGCGGCGAGCAGCGCGGACAGCCGCAGGTAGACGAGATCCACGCCCGCCACGCCGAGGATCAGCTCCCCGTTGATGACCACGCCCTGGTTCAGCAGGTTGTCCACCAGGTCCAGGATGGTCTTCTCCTCGAGGTCCACGTCCGAGTCCCGCTGTGAGAGGTGCGGGGGGAGGGTGGAGCGCTCGGGGACCGAAGATGTCTGCACCCGCTCTGGCGGCTTTGGCGGCGCGAACTTGCGCGGCCTCGGCGGGGCGGGTCGCTTCGGAGGAGCCGGCCTGGGCGTGCTCTTCGGCCGGGAGCGGGGCACGTTCGTCTTCACGCCGCGTCCACCACGAAGTGATAGGCCGGCCACGGCCCGGTGAGCGTCACGGTGAAGCCCTCCCTCTGCAGGGCGCGCTCCGCCGCCTGCGCCTTCTTGCGGAACGCCGCCGCCCTGTCGTCCTGCACGAGGAACACCCCGTCCATCAAGAGCCGCGTGCCTTCAGACAGGCCCTCCACCTCGGGACGGCGCCGCGCGGCCTGGGCCACCTCCTCCAGAGAGGCGAAGAGGGAGGAGGCCTCCTGCTGTCCTCGCACGTCGAGGTTCACCGCTGCCTGCTTCATGGCCTGCTTGCGCGCGAGGAAGCCCATGCCGCTCGAGGCCGCGGGCGCCCGCTTCGCCGCTTCGGCCTCGGCGTGGGCGCGCGCCTTCGCCTGGTCCAGGGACAGCCGCACCCCGAACTCCGCGCAGCCCTCCACGCGGGAGAGCACCCGCTCCAGCCGCTTCCGGTCGCTCGTCACGAAGGTGAGCGCGCGGGCTTCGTCCCGGAAGAGGGTGAAGAGCTTCATGGGCGCCACGGATTTGACCTTGCCGCGGGCGTGGGTGACCACTGCCTCGTGGGCCAGGGCGCACTCGCCCACCCAGTCCAGGTCCGACAGCCGCGCGTTCAGCGGCGCCTCTCCGTAGGTGATGGACGGTGCGTCCGAGACCAGGAGCCACAGCCCACCTCCCGCGTCCAGCAGACGAGGTGCCTCCGCCTCCGGCGGACCTGGCGGCGTCTTGCCCAGGGCGGGCTTCTTGGCCGACTTGAGCAGGCAGTACAGCCAGATGATCCCCTCCGGCTTCGGGGGCTCTTCGGGCTGCGCCTTCGCTTTCGTTCTGGGTGCGCGGGTTGCCATTGCCACTGGCGAATGAGGGGGCGTGAAGGCCGGAGCCAAGATGACAGCGGGCACCTGACCACGCAAGGCAGTCCGGCGGGGCCCGTCATGCAGCGGGGTGGGCTCGCCTCCCCGGGCCCCGGGCCCCGGTGCTCAGCGGCCCTTGCGCGCGGCGGTCTTCGGCTTCGGCTTCGCGCCGGTCTTCGACTTTGCCTTTGCCTTTGCCGGGGCCTTCGCCTTGGGCCTGGCTTTGGGCGCGGCCTTCGCGGGCTTCTTCCGGCTCCCGCGCCTCGGCCGCTTCGGCGCCTCTTCCCCTTCAGTCGACGCGGGCAGCATCGGCAGCGGCGAAGCAGGCACCTCCTCCACCGCCACCACTTCGCCTTCGACCTCCGCGGGGACGTGATCGGGGTACCAGTCGTCTGCGACGAAGTCCGCCTCCACGCCGATGCTGGCGGACTCCAGCGACATCGCGCCGCCGTCCGCGTCTTCGCCCTCGCCGCCGCCGCCGGAGAAGTCGATGGGGCCGCCTTCACCCCGGCGCGCGCGGATCTCCCTGATGCGCGCGAGGACCTCGTCCTCCAGCGCCTCGAACGCCTCCTGCGACATTTCGCCCAGCTCCACCCGCATCTGCGCCGCGAGCAGCTCTTCGCGCAGGCGGGTGTCGTCGTTGAGCTCCCCGTCCACCGACACGGCGAGCTTGTCCAGGACGAACCGGACGCCGCCGATCAGCAGCTTGTCGAAGAGGAGCACGGCTACTTGGCTCCGGCGCGCTCCAGCTTGAGGCGGATGTTGACGAAGTTGTACGCCGGCCACGGGCCCGTGTACTTGAACGTCAGCTTGTCCAGCCGCGAGCCGATCTCCTTCACCTTGGCGTCGAAGGCGGCCTCCTTCTGCCGGGCCACGAGGAACGCGGCGTTCAAGATCATCTTGTCGCCGATGGGCTTGTTGGTCCGCGACGCCACCGACACGTCCCGGAGGGCCTGGAAGATCTCCGCCACATAGCGCTCGCTGTGCGCCTGCAGCGCCGCGTCCACCAGCCGGCCGTACTGCATGCGGGCGAAGTAGGTGGAGCCCTTCTGCGAGCCGATCTCGTTCTTCAGCCGGCGCAGGCTCTCGTCTTCGGCTTCAATCTCCTTGATGACCTGGTCCCGGTCCCAGATGACCTTGAGCCCGAACTCGACCTTGTCCTCCATCTTCTTGAGCACGTCGCCGAACGGCTGGTACGCGCTCTTGAGGAGCTCCACGATGTCGTCCCGGGTCTTGAACACCGTCCCGAAGGACATGGGGAGCACGGTGTGGTCCCGCATCACCGTCTCGTTCACCCGCTGGTGCGCGAGCACGTTCTCCCGGGTGGGATCCAGAACGCCGATGGGCGTGTCGCTCACCACCGCCGCCAGGTCCTTGTAGAGGATGGTGTGGACCTCGCTGGCCGTGGTCCCGATGCCAATCTTCCCGAAGCCCAGGTCCCGCTCCGAACGGATGATGCAGTACACGTACTTGCCGCGGCTGGGGCTGCCCTCCGAACCGGTCCGCCGCGTCGCGGCCGGCTGGGACGACAGGGACGGCTCGGAGACCATGGCCGCGCGCAGCTCTTCATGGTCGTGCTCGTCGTTGCGCGTCACCGGCGCGCGGGCCTGCGGCACCGCCTTCGGCGCCGGGCGCGCAGGCCGCAGCGGCACCACCTTGGCGGACGGCTTGCTCCGGGAGACGGTGGCGGCCTTCACGGCGGCCCTGGCCCTGGGCTTGGACTTGGCCTTGCGCGGCGCGGCCTTTGCGGGACGGGCGGCCGGCTTCTTCGCCTTGGCGGGGGCCTTCGCGGCCTTCTTCTTCACGGGGGTCCTGGCCATGGTCCTCTAGCTCCGGGCGCGCGGGCGCGCCGAGGGGGTCTTCTTCTTTCGCGCGGCGCTCACGGTCTTCGCCTTGGGTGCCGCGCGCTTCTTCGCGGGGCTCCGCGCCGCCGCCTGGGCTTTGGCGCCGGAGCGGGCGCCGAGCAGCTTGCGCACCTGCACCACCAGATCCTCCGGCAGGCAGGGCTTGGCGACGAACGCATCACACCCGGCCTCGCGCGCGCTCTCGGCGTGTCCGGTCAGGGCGTGTCCGGTGAGCGCCACCACCGGAATGTCGCGGGTGCGGGCGCTCTTCTTCAGGCGCCGCGTGGCCTCCCATCCGTCCATCTCGGGCAGGGAGAGGTCCATGAGGATGATGTCCGGCAACAGCGAGGTCGCCTGCTTGAGGGCCTCGAGCCCATTGCCCGCCTGGGCGGTGCGGAACCCGGAGAACTCGAGGTACTCGCAGTACATGTCCCGGGCGTCTTCGTAGTCGTCCACCACGAGCACGAGGGGCAGGGTGTTCACGGGTGCGGAGCTCATGCGCGCTTGGGCCGGCGGGGGAAGGTGAGGGTGAACGTGGAGCCTTCGCCCACCTTGCTCTGCAGGGAGATCTTCCCTTCGAGGATGGTGGCGAGGCGACGGCAGATGGACAACCCGAGCCCGGTGCCACCGTACGCGCGCGTGGTGGACGCGTCCACCTGCCGGAAGTCTTCGAACACCTTCTGGTGGTGGTCCTCGGGGATGCCGATGCCGGTGTCCGCCACGGCGACCTCGAAGAGGCGGGCGGTCTTGTCGTAGCGCGCGGTGACGCGGATGGAGCCCTTGTGGGTGAACTTGAGCGCGTTGCCCAGGAGGTTCACCAGGATCTGCTTCACCTTCTGCCGGTCGGTGTGGAGCGTGGGCAGCCCGGGCTGCAGCCTTGCGCTCACCTGCGCCGGAGAGCGGGCGATGATCGGATCCAACTCCGCCATCACCTCCGCCACCAGGTCCGGCAGCGCGAAGGAGGAGGCGTGCAGCGGCATCTTCCCGCTCTCGATGCGGGTGATGTCGAGGATCTCGTTGATGACCTCGGTCAGGTGCCGCGCGTTGGAGTCGATGCGCGAGAGGTTCCGCGTCTGTCCGGGCTGCAGGGGTCCGGAGACGCCCTGCAGGAGCATGCTGGTGTAGCCGAGGATGGCGTTCAGCGGCGTTCTGAACTCGTGCGACATGTTGGCGAGGAACTGGCTCTTCGCCTGGGACGCCTGCTCGAGCTCGATGGCCTGGCGCCGGAGCAGCTCGTTCTGCTGGGCGAGCTCCGCGGTGGCCACCTGCACGCGCAGCTCGAGCTCGTCCGAGAACTGCTTGAGCTGCTCGTACAGCTTCGCCTTTTCGTGCGCCTCCCGCTGGTCGTGGAGGATGGTCACCACGGTGGTCAATTCACCGCGCGCCGAGATCACCTTCCCGGCCACCGCCTCCACCGGCAGGGGCTCCCTGGTGTCCGGATCCGTCAGGGTGACGAAGTCCGAGACCCGGGTCTCCGGGCCGGAGAAGAGCAGGGCGGAGATGAAGGAGGAGAAGTGCGCGTCGTTGGCGCGGATGTGCCGCTCTGCGTCTGCCTCCAGCCCGTCCCGCACGGTGAACAGCCGCTCCGCCGGCTTGTTCATGAGGACGATGTCGCCCGCGGCGTCGGTGACGATGATGGGGTCCGCCACCGAGTCGATGATGAGGTCCAGCCGGTGCCGTTCGCTCTGCGCCTGCGCGACCGCGAGCTGCAGCTTCTGGTGGCTCTCGCCCAGCTCTGCGGACGCCCGGCCGAGGTCGGTCACGTTGCGCAACACCGAGACCACGCCCACGTCCCCGGTGGGTTCGCGCACAGGCTGGCTCAGAAGTTCGAAGAGCAGGTCCGACCCTTCGTTCGGATCCACGAGCAGCAGCTCGTTGCGCATGCTCTCCGCGCTCTCCATGGCCTTGCCGGTGAGGGCGGCGGACAGGAGCATGTTGTTCAGGGAGACGGCGCGCCGCCTGCCTTCGCTGTCATCCTCGCGGGCGGAGAAGAGCAGGTCCGCGCGGGTGTTGGCGATGACCAGGCGCCCGTCCGCATCCGTGAGCAGGATGGGGTCGGTCACCGCGTTGATGGCGTGATGGAGCAGGGTCCGCTCCCGGCCCAGGCGGCTCTCCGCGGCGAGATGGCGGGAGCGCAGGCTCAGGTACTTGTCGGAGAGGACCTCCACCACCCACTGCACGTTGGGTGAGCGGGTGACGCCGCTTCCCGCCAGCAGCAGGAGCCCCAGCGCCAGCTGATCCGGGCTCTGGCGGCCGAGCGGGACGGCGATGAAGGGCTCTTCGCCCAGGGGGGTGATGGGGTGCCGGGCGCCGCCGCCGAAGCGGGTGGCCTCCGACCGGCGCAGCGCAGCGATGAGCGGGTTGGAGCGCTCCTCCACCTCCACCCAGAACTCCGCCACCTGCATG
>CAZQVZ010000021.1:0-29104 GCA_964596895.1 uncultured Myxococcaceae bacterium | reverse complement strand
TCTTCGACGACCTGGAGAAGGCGGCGGACAGAAGCGCGCTGTTCAAGACGGTGGTCAAGGAGGTCTGCGCGCGCCACGGGCTCACCGCCTGCTTCATGGCCAAGGGGAACCCGAAGCTGCCGGGCTGCTCGGGGCATGTGCACCAGTCCCTGTGGGACCTCAAGGGCGCGAAGAACGCGTTCCATGATCCGTCGCAGCCGCACGGGATGAGCCGGACCCTGCGCCACTTCCTCGGCGGGCAGATGGAGCTGATGCCGGAGCTGACCGCGCTCTACTGGCCCACCATCAACAGCTACAAGCGAAGCGTGGAGAACACCTGGGCGCCCACCACCGCCACCTGGGGCGTGGAGAACCGCACCACCGCCATCCGCGTCATCGGTGATTCGCCGAAGTCGATGCGGCTGGAGTACCGGCAGCTCGGCGCGGACATGAACCCCTTCATCGGGATGGCGGCCTCGCTCGCCGCGGGGCTGTGGGGCATCGAAAACGAGGTGGAGCCGCCCACCCCGTGCGAAGGAAACGCCTACGCCAACGGGGAGGCGAAGCCCTTGCCGCGGAACCTGCGGGACGCCACCGAGCTTCTGCGCAAGTCGGACCGGGCGCGGGAGGTCCTGGGGGACGGGTTCGTGGACCACTTCGTGCGCACGCGCGAATGGGAGGTCCGCCAGTTCGAGCGCGCGGTGACCAACTGGGAGCTCGAGCGCTACCTCGAGCTGATCTGACACGGAGCCACACACCATGATCCCCTTCGACTTCCCGGCGGAGCTCTCCGTCATCGAGATGTCCTGGCCCACCCGCGTGGTGCTCGGGCCCGGCGCTCTCTCCCGGTTGGGGGCGCACGCCCAGCGGCTCGGCATGAAGCGGCCGCTGGTGGTGACCGACCCCGGCGTGGTGAAGGCGCAGCTTGCCCAGCGCATCTACGACGCGCTCACCGCGGCGGACCTGCCCTTCGCGCGGTTCGAGGAGGTGCAGGCCAACCCCACGGACGAGGACGCAGAGCGCGGGCTCGCGGCGTACCAGGCCGGCGGGTGCGACGGCATCATCGCGCTCGGCGGCGGCAGCGCCCTGGACGCGGCCAAGCTGGTCCAGGTGCGGGTGACGCACCCTGCGCCCCTGTCCCGGTACGACGACGCGAAGGGCGGCGACCAGTACATCCTGGACAACATGCCCCCGCTCATCGCCCTCCCCACCACCGCGGGGACGGGCTCCGAAGTGGGGCGCAGCGGGGTGGCCACCTTGCCGGACACGGGCCGCAAGACGGTCATCTTCAGCCCCTACCTCCTGCCGAAGGTGGCGCTGTGTGACCCGGAGCTGACGGTGGGGCTGCCTGCGCCCATCACCGCGGCCACCGGCATGGACGCCCTCACGCACTGCCTCGAGGCGTACGTGGCGAAGGGCTTCCATCCCATGGCGGACGCGGTGGCCATCGACGGCATCCGGCGGGTGGCGCGCTCGTTGCCCGTGGCCTTCAAGAACGGCGCGGACCTGGTGGCGCGGACGGACATGATGGTGGCGGCCATGCAGGGGGCCATGGCCTTCCAGAAGGGCCTGGGCGCCTGCCACGCGCTGGCGCACGCGCTCACGCCCATCAGCGGGCTGCACCACGGGCTCGCCAATGCGGTGGTGCTGCCGGCGGTGATGGCGTTCAACCTCGCGGCGTCTCCCGGCAGGCTCGCGCAGGTGGCCCGGGCCATGGGCGAAGGCTCGAGCGCGAGCGACGAGACCCTGGCGACGAAGGCCATCAACCGGGTGCGGGCGCTGAACGCGGCGCTCGGCCTGCCTGCGCGGCTGCGCGATGCGGGCGTGCGCGAAGAGGACCTCCCGAAGATCGCCGCCAGGGCCTTCGAGGACGCCTCGCACGGCGCCAACCCGCGGCCTTGCACCGAGGCAGACCTGCTCGGCATCGCCCGCGCGGCCTTCTGACCGACCCCCGCCTGCTTGCTTTCCGGGCGGCCCCGCGTCGTAGGATCAGCTCCTACATCTCGGGAGCGACGCCCATGGATCGCATCAGTTGCGCTGTACTGCTGGCCCTCGCGCTCTCCGCAGCGGGGTGTGACTGCGGGAGCGTGGTGGAGGTTCCCAACACGCCTCCGAACCCAGCCGCCGGCCAGGCGGCGGTGGCCGGAGCGGTGAAGGCGCGCAGCCCGAACTACCAGCTCATCACCAGCACCTCGCCGTCGGGCGGCAACCCCTCGTCTGGCTCGTTCACCGTCCGAAGCGGCGTGGTGGGCGGCACCCAGTCCACCGTGGAGGTGCAGTGATGCCCGCGCGCTGGCAGGCGAAGACGCAGCTTCTGGCGGCGGCCCTGGTCCTGGGGATGTTGTCCCTGGCGCCGGTGGTCCAGGCGGCCCCGCGGTTCCTGGCGCAGCAGGGGCGGCTTCTGGACGTCGTGGGCCGGCCCATCGACGGGAAGGTGAACATGCGCTTCGCGCTGTACCGGCAGCCCACCGAAGGTGAGCCCATCTGGCAGGAGACCGTCGAGGTGGGCCTGGACGACGGGTACTTCGCGGTGGTGCTGGGAACGAAGGAGGCGCTGTCGCCGGACCTGTTCGACGGGCTGCCGGTGTTCCTCGGCATCAGCGTGCAGGAGGACCCGGAGATGACGCCGCGCGAGGAGATCGTCAGCGTGCCGTATGCGCTGCTCGCCGGGGACGTGCGCGGGCACATCAACCCGTCCACCGTCAGCATCAACGGCGCCGAGGTCATCGACTTCGAAGGCAACTGGGTGGGCCCCAACAGCGGGCTGGTGGGACCCGAGGGTCCGCCGGGCGAGTCGGTGGCCACGCAGGTCCTGCAGCCCGGCAACGCCACCTGTCCCCACGGCGGCGTGCGCTTCACCGTGGCCGGTCAGCACACCTTCGCGTGTCACGGCCAGCCGGGCGCCGCCGGTCCCGCGGGGGTGGACGGCGAGTCGGTGGTGGCGACGGGCCTTTCAGCCGGCGATGCCAACTGCCCCCAGGGCGGCGTGCGCTTCACGCTCGGAGGGCAGGACACCTATGCCTGTCACGGGACGCCGGGCTCGGCAGGGCCTGTGGGACCTGCGGGCGCATCGGTGGTCGCGCTGGCGCTCTCGCCGGGGGATGCGAACTGCGCGCACGGCGGCGTGCGCTTCACCGTGAACGGCGCGCACACCTTTGCGTGTCACGGGGCCGCCGGCGTGGCGGGGGCTGCCGGGCCCGCGGGGCCTGCGGGCGTGGCCGGGCCTGCGGGGCCCACCGGTGCGACGGGGGCCACCGGGCCACTGGGGCCGCAAGGTCCCACCGGCGCCACCGGGGCCACGGGCGTCATCGGCCCGCAGGGGCCCACCGGCGCCACGGGCGCGACGGGACTGGTCGGTCCGCAGGGGCCCACCGGGGCCACCGGCGCGACGGGGCTGGTCGGTCCGCAGGGGCCCACCGGGGCCACCGGCATGGCGGGCATCGCAGGTCCTCCGGGCCCCGCCGGCGCGGTGGGCGCGACGGGGGCCCAGGGCCCCGCCGGCGCACCGGGCGCCACCGGGCCTGCAGGTCCCACCGGACCGCAGGGCGTGGCCGGCGCGCAGGGGCCCCAGGGACCGCAGGGGCTGTTGGGGCCGGCAGGTCCGCAGGGCCCACAGGGTGTGGCGGGGCCAGCGGGGCCCACAGGCGGCGTGGGTCCGCAGGGCCCGGTGGGCGCCACCGGTCCGTCGGGGACGGCAGGTCAGGCGGCCCAGGCGGTGTGGGGCACCTCTTCGTTGAACCTCAGCACCACCGGCAGCTTCGTCCAGGTGCCCGGACTGTCGGTGACGGTGAACGTCCCGCCCAACAGCGCGGTGCTCGTGCACACCTACGGCGGCATCCAGACCACCGGCACCGGCAGCGGGGGCTACTCGTCGGTGGACGTGGCCCTTCACGTGAACGGCGGGGTGCCTACGAACGGCGTGTGGCAGCGGCACATCGCCGCCAACAACGGCGGCGTCAGCGGGAACTTCGCGTTCTGGGGCATGAGCAGCCTGGTGCCGGTACCCCCGGGCACCCACACCTTCAGCGTGCGCGCCCGGCTCAACGGTGGTTCCGCCGCCACGGTGGGCGGCGACAACAGCACCGCCATCCAGCCCGAATTGAACGTGGTCATCCTCCGCCTGTAGGGAGTACGAAGAGGGACATGATGGGACTGCTTCCGGTGCTGCTCCTCGCCGCCGCAGGGGAGGGCGCCGCGCCGCCTGAGCCTGCGCGGTCCGACCCGTTCCCGAAGTTCGGGCTCCAGCTCGATGCCGGGCTCCCGGACGGCATTGGCGCCTCGTTCGTCTTCCGGCCGGTGCGGCTGGTGAACCTGTCCGCCGGCGCCGTGACCACCGGGGTGTCTGCGGGCGCGCGGGTGGGCGTTCATCTGATGCCGCTGGGCGGCTTTCTGCGGCCCACCGTGGGCGTGGAGGTGGGGCGCATCTTCGAAGGGCAGGTGCCGTGGGTCCTCAACTTCGCCGGCGCGGACCGCTACACCGGGCTCGCCGAGCGCGTGTCGTATGACTTCGCCAACTTCCAGGTGGGCCTGGAGGTGGGGACGCGCAAGTTCGCGGTCTTCGCGCGCGCCGGGCTCGGCCAGGTGCACGCGCGGCTCGCCGAGTTCGACGCCGGGCAGTGGGAGACGGGCGGCAACGTGGACGTGCGCGGCGTGAACCTGCGGCTGCGCGGCCCTTCGGTGAAGCTCGGCGTGGTGGTGAACCTGTGAGGCCTCAGATGCGAGCGACCTTCCTCTGTGCGTGCATCGCCACCGGGCTCTGTGCTGTGGGCTGCGGCGAGGACCAACAGCTGCTCTTCGCCGAGGTGGAGGTGGAGGAGCTGTGTGACACCCGGGGGGACGTGGCCTTCGAGCTGACGGGGCCGCCGGTGCCGCTGGCCTTCACCGATGAGCTCGAGTTCGAGCTGCCCGAGGAGATCCCCTCCGACGCGTTCGAGGCTGAGCTTCAGGTGGTCCGGGTGCGGGTGAAGACGTCGCCTGCGTCGGGGGACCTCTCCTTCGTCGAACAGGCGTCCATCTTCCTGCGGCCCAACCCCGAGACCGAAGCGGTGGAGGCCTTGAGATACCAGCGGCAGGACACCGCGGACGCGTACGAGGTCCGCACCCAAGCAGGCCCGCGCATCGATCTGCTGCCATTCGTGAAGGCGCGAACCGCCCAGGCCCGCCTGGAGCTCTCCGGCACCATCCCCTCCTCGCCGTTCGTGGCGGAGGTGGAGACCTGCCTGTACCTGCGCGCGCGCTACGGCTGGTGACGGCGGTACACCATCACCTGCGGCGTCTCATCGAGGTAGAGCCCGAATGACGGCCGGGTGGTCCCGAAGGCCTCCCAGATGCCGAACTCCTGCTCGCGGAACTCCTGGTGGTACTGGTACGCGGCGATGTCCGCGCCCGCCGCGCCATGGGCCATGCGCAGGTCCCGCCGGAGCTGACCGTCCCGTTGGTACTGGTGGAAGGACTGACCGGTGACCTCGTGGAGCCACACCCGCGCGTTGGGCGGGGCGTGCTCGTTGATCCACGGGAGGACGCCGGTGACATTCTGGGACCAGAACTGCCTCTGCATCCCCAGGCTGGCGGCGCCGGGGAGCCCCCCGCCAAGCTCCGAGTAGTAGCTGGTGCCCCAGGGCAACACCCTCACCGTGGCCCACACCGCCGGCGCGAAGAGCAGCGCGGCGAAGGCTGCGGCCACGGCCCACGACGGGACCCTTGCCGTGGCCGTGCGCGTACAGAGGAAGGCGAAGAGCGCGCGCGCGCTGGCGGCGACGGTGGCCCCGGCGAGCAGGCCCAGAAACGGCATCGACGGGAACCAGTGCTTCACCCCGCCGAAGATGGGCACGTCGGGGTGGCTGATGACGGCGATGGAGAGCACCGCGTTGGCGAAGATGAGCGCCTCCTGCCAGTCCGCGGCGGCCACGTAGGCGCGCAGCGCTGACACCGGCCGCGCCAGGAGCCTCAGCGCGACGGAGCCAAACCCCAGCACCATGGGCACGAAGAGGCTCAGGGGCACCGTGAGCGCGGTCTTCACCAGGACATAGGCCCAGGGGAAGGGTGGCTCGCGCTGCAGCACCCCCAAATAGAACCAGGCGTAGTGGTTGTGCCGGGCGTGGAAGCCGAGCCAGTGGGCCACGCGGGGGACCGGGTCGTGCCAGAGGTACGGCCACAGCGCGTAGAGGAGCGCAGGCCCCAGCACCGCCATGGCCCACAGGGTGGCCAGGGGCCGGAAGGCGTCGTGTGCGCGCGCGCGCAGGGGCCAGAGGAGGACGGCGGAGGAGAGGGCGGCGGCGAGGAAGAGGAAGGTGTGCGGCGAAAGCAGGGTGAACCGCTCGAGGAACTTCTCCCGAAGGAGGAGGGCCAGCAGGCCATAGAGCGCGGCGGCGCCCGCCCAGATGCCGAGGAAGGCGAGCCCCGTCCGTCTCGCTTCGCGCGCGTCCTTTGTGCGGACCCAGAACAGGCCCACGGCGAACGGCACGGCCAGGAGCGGCAGGAAGAAGCTGTTGTGCTTGGTGCACAGCGCAACCCCGAACGCCGCGCCGGCGATGAGCCACCACCGGGGCCGGAGCATGGCCCGCCAGAACGCGTAGACGGTGAAGAGCCAGAGGGCCGCCACCGGCACGTCGAAGGCGGCGAGGTACGAATTGAAGACCTGCCGGGGGACGAGGAAGAACGCCACCGCGGCGAAGAGCCCGGCGCCCCGGCAGAAGACGCCCGCCCCGAGCCGATACGACAAAGGCCCCACCAGCGCCGCCACAGCGAACGCCGGCAGCCGCAGCGCCGTGGCCGGCTCGAGGAGCCCCAGCTTCTGGTGGAAGAGCCAGTAGGAGAGGCCGAAGAGGTTCTTCATCACCGCCGGGTGTTCGACCATCCCGTACCCGATGGGGCGCTCGAAGGCCCGGACGATGGCCGCATCCTTCAAGGCCTCCGCCGGGCGGGTGAAGAGCAGGTCGAACCAGCCCGCGTGCAATTGCGCGGCGGCGAAGTAGGTGCCTTCGTCGCGGGGGTAGCCCACGGCGCGTTCGGTGAGCCAGAGCAGCGCGAAGGGCAGGGCGAAGAGCGCCCAGGACACGAAGAGATCCGCGCGCGAGCCGTCCACCGTCCGCTGCCAGAGCCACCCGTCGCCTGGTGGCCGTGCACCCGGACCGGTCTCGACGACGGCCGCCGGTGCGCCTGCAGCGGCGCTGGCAGTCTCCTCTGCCGCCTGCGCGGGGGCGAGGTCCACGGGCTGCCCGCTCATCCCGCGCCTCCGAAGAGCGAGAGCTCCAGGCACACCTCGCGGTCCCGCGGGTTTGGCGCCTGCACCCACAGGCGCAAGGGCGCCCCCGCCTCGACCTGCGCCCTGCCGCGGGCGAAGCCCTCCTTGCCCGGCGGCAGCACCAGCGCCACGTCCGGGGTCTCGAGCTGCACCCGGGTTTCGCCAATCCCGCTCCGCTTCATGGCGTGCTCCCAGATGATGCCCGCCTCCAGCAGCGCTTCGCCCGCCTGCGGCGCCTGCGCTTCGATCAGCAGGCGCGCGTCACCGCCGGGGGGACGGAGGAAGACGCACCGGCGCGGCTCGTAGAAGACCTCGTGCCATTGGGTGCTCACGCCCGTCCCGCCGGGGCAGCGGTAGCCTTCGCCCACGCGCGCGCAGCGCTGGCGCCCGCTGCCCGGCCGGTCCACGAAGACGGAGACCTCGCCGCGCGCCACGGCGTCCGAAAGCACCAGCGAAGCGGGCCGGTGCCGGCCGTTTTCGTAGAGCTGCACCCGGAGGTTCCCGAACCAGAGAGGCTCGCCCACCGTCGTGCGGCCGGGCGCGAAGGCGTCGTCGAAGGCGGCTTCGTCTGCGCGCGGCAGAAGCGGCTGGGCCAGCACCCAGATCCGCGGGTGGTGCACGAGCGGGTCTTCTGCCGAGTCCAGGTAGCCCACCACCGGGAGCGACTCCGGGAGGAAGAGCCGCGCGCGCTCGGTCCACCAGGGGAAGAGCAGGACCACGTCCCCTGGCCGGGCGTTCTGGGTGAGGTGCGCGGCGGCGCGCTGGTGATCCGCCTCCGAAGGCAGGCGCCCCGGGAGCCTCAGGTGAAAGACCAGCGCCCACAGCGCCGCGGCGATGAGGACGCCGGCGACGACCAGCTGCGCGGGCCGGACCTCAGGACTTGGCAAGGCGGATCTTCTGCTCGCTCTTCTCGCGGCAGAAGGTGCAGAAGATGGCGTCCCCGGTCTGGAAGGCCGGCGTCCACGGCGGATACATGGCGCAGCGCGGATCCAGGCAGTGGTGGAGCTCCCACAGGTGCCCCACCTGGTGCATGGCCTGACGCGCGGCGAACTTCAGCCCCTCCTCCAGATCCTTGTGGGGGAAGGTGGTGACCACCGCCTTGTCCCGGCCCTGCAGCGCGAAGCCCGGGGTGGGGGCCTTGCCGGACGGCAGCTCCCGCTCCGCCAGCCGGCGCTTGGTGAGGAAGAGGATCTTGTCGTCCTGGTAGGCGGCCACCCGCGGCATCTGGGCGATGACCTGCTCGGCGTCGAAGGGCTCGGTGAGGTTCACCGGCGCCCGCGAGCTGCTGGTGTGCTCGCAGCCCACGCCGAACGCCGTGTAGAGCGTCTGGCAGAACTTGCCGAGCTGCTTCTCGTCGAACTCGTCCAGCGTGACGACGCGGATCATCCGTCGCTCCTACTTCTTCTTCTTCGTTGCGGTGGTGGACGCCGCGGCGCCTTCCGGCTTCGGCTTGGGCGGACGTCCGCGCTTCTTCGGCGCGGCGGGCTCGGCGCCCTCCGGCTTCGGCTTGGGGGGACGGCCGCGCTTCTTGGGCAAGGCGGCTTCTGCGCCCTCCGGCTTCGGCCTGGGTGGGCGGCCGCGCTTGCGCTTGGGCGGGAGCGCTCCGTCCGGGACCAGCGCGGTCCCCATGGGCTGGGTGACGTCGTCATCCGACAGGGCGGCCTTCGCGGCAGCGGGCTTCTTCCCCGCCTTCGCCTTGCCTTTGGCCGGAGCGCCGTCTTCGTCCCCGCCGTCTTCGGATTCGCCGCCTTCCTCTTCTTCGGCCGCCTCTTCGGGTTCGTCCGGCGGCAGGTCCAGATCCCCGCCGATGCCGAGCAGGTCGTCCCCGATGTCGAGGTCGTCCTCGTCTTCACCGCGGCGCTTGAACTCTTCGGCGGTGCGCTTGGGGCGCTCCTTGCCCGGCGGGAAGAGGGCGACGTCCACCGCGTCTTCGGCGGTCTTCTCCTCCACGCCCAGCGCCGCGGAGACCTCCGCCACGAGCAGGTGCCGGGCGTTGTCGTACAGCTCCCGCTCCTTCGTGGGCAACGGCCGCAGCTCGGAGAGGATCTGCAGGCCCTTCACGACCTCGGCGAGCCCCAGCAGCCCGCCGGTGGTCATCCGGTCCAGGTTGGTGCGGGCGCGTTGTTTCCAGTCGAGGTCCGCCTTCTCGGTGTCCGCCTTGAGGAACGCGAACATGCGGTCCACGTCGTCGGTGGTGGAGACCTTGCGGATCCCGATGCTCTGGAGTTTGGGCTGGGGGACGAAGAGCCGCGCGCCATCCTCTTCGCGCTGCATGGAGACGAAGACCAGCTTCTGGCCTGCGACCTCCTTCTCTTCCGTCCCCGTCACCCGGCAAACGCCCTGGTTCGGGTACACGACCCGATCTCCGGCGTTGAGGGTCAAAGCGGGCGCTGCGTCGGCCATGGCCTCCCTCTCGAAGAGGGGAGGTCGTAGCACCAGCGATGGCGGGTGTCACCCGTCGCGCGCGCGGTGTGCATTCAAGGCGGAGCGCCGGGCCTGTCGCCGCCCTGGGACGGCTGGGCTTCAAGAAGGCTACAGGTGGACACAGGGCTGTGGCCCTGGGCCCGAAGCGCAGCTCAGCGGGCGTTGCTGAAGCCGAAGGCCTTGAACATGTTGGACCCGCCGATGGCGGTCTCGAGTTCGACCACCAGCTTCCCTTCGTTGTCCTCGAGCGCGTCGTCCGGGAAGGTGAAGATCAGGCTGGGGGTGCCGGTGACGGTGTAGGTCTTTCCCACCTCGAGGACCCTCGCGTAGTCGTCAATCGGGTGGCCGAGGATGATGAGCGCCGCGGCGCCCTGGAGCATCACCACCCGCGAGATCTTGCCGTTCTTGCCAGGCCGCACCTGCGCGCCGGGGTCCCCCTGGACGATGCGCAGGTTGTAACTCATCCGCTGGTCGAGCCCGCGCAGGGTGAAGCGCTGGCTCTCTTCAGGGACCACCGCGTTGGCCTTGGCGTCCACGAGCACGGTGGTGACGTTCTTCGAGCCGCGGGGCTGCACGCGCAGGCGCACCGAGCCGCTGTTGTCGGCCGGGTGCTCGTCGAGCACGAACGCGTAGAGCGCGGTGGCGTTCTTGATGGTGAGGGCGTTCTTCTTCCCTTCGGCCAGCTCCCCGAAGGTCTCGTCGCCGGGGAGGTCCGCCGTCCCTTCGACGAAGTAGAAGAGCTCGTTGGGCTGCATGATGTCCCCCACGCCGCCGATGGAGAGCTGCCCCTCCGTCCACACCGTGTAGGACTTCTTTGGATCCAGCCGCACGCGCGCCGCCTGGGTGGGCGCCACCGTGAAGCCGTGATGCCGCGGGTGCAGCGCCACCTCCGCCACCGGCCACACGTTCTCCTTCGCCGGCGTGCGCACTTTGGCCGCGTGCTCAGGCTCCGTTCCCGCGACCTCGCGCTCGCCGGTGGGCCCGGCCTCTCCGCCGGGGCCCAGGGCGGCGTGCTCCAGGTCTCGCGGGAGCGCAGGTTCGGGGTCCAGCGTCTGCGGCAGCCTGTCCGTCTCGAGCGCGACGTGCACGGGGAGGGTGGTGCCGCGGGCGGGCTGGAGGGTCTGGGACCAGGGCTTCATGCCCGGCGCCGTCACCTCCACCACGTGGGCGCGGTTGGCGGCCAGCCCCGAGATGAGCAGCGGCGTGTTGCCGGGGACCTCCTGGCCGTTGAGCCGCACGCCGGCTCCCGGCGGGCTGGAGGTGAGCTGCACGGAGAACTTCCCGTAGTGCTCCACCGCGAGGACGATGCCGCCTGCCACCACCGCCGCCAAGAGCGGCACCCCGGCGAGGAGCCACTTCGACCTGCCGCCGGCGAACGCCGTCTGCGCCTCCCGGAAGCCGTTGGCGGTGCGGTGGGCAGCGCCATGACTGGAGGCGGCGGCGCGGGTTTCGTCCGTGGAGCCGGGACGCGAGCCTCTCTGGCTGCGCTGTGAGCCCCCCACGGCGGAGGGCCTGGACTTGCGCCCGCTGCGGCCCGCGGAGGTCACCTGGGAGGAGGCCCCCGGCGTCCCCGGCAGCTGCTTCTGCCAGAGGGGGACCTGCTCGAGGAACTCGCGCGGCAGGGGCACCGGGCGGCCTTCGGCCACGAGCTCCTCTTCGAAGAGGTAGCCGAGCAGCTGCACGAGGTGGCTGTTGGAGAAGGTGGGCGCGTTGGCGAACAGGTACCCCGCGAGCGCCTCCTGGAGGGCCTGCGCGCTGGGGTAGCGGTCCTCCTTCTGGGCCGCCATCGCCGTGAGGATGATCCGCTCCAGCGCCGGGGTGATGTCCGGGTTCAGGCTTCGGGGCCGGGGGAACTCGCAGCGGACGACCTTGGCGAGGACGTCCATCATCTTCCCTTCGAAGGGGAGGCGGCCGCAGAGCATCTCGTAGAGCACGATGCCGGCGGCGAATACGTCCGTGCGCGCGTCCAGCTCCCGGCCGCGGGCCTGCTCCGGCGCGAAGTACACGTACTTGCCCTTGAGGGCGCCGACTTCGGTCTCGCTGCGGCCCGCGGTGCGCGCCTTGGCGATGCCGAAGTCCACGAGCTTCACCTGGCCGTCGTAGGCGAGGATCACGTTCTGCGGCGACACGTCCCGGTGGACGATGCCCAGGGCCTGGCCGCGTTCGTCGGAGCGGGTGTGCGCGTAGTGCAGCCCCTTACACATCTCCATGGCGACGAAGACGGCGAAGGGCGTGGGGATGACCGGGATCTGCTTCTCGCGCGCGCGGCGGACCACCCTGGAGAGGGCCTGGCCGTGCACCAGCTCCATGGCGAGGAAGAACTCGCCGTCTATCTCTCCGAAGTCGAAGACCTGGGCGATGTTGCCGTGGGAGAGGCCGACGACGATCTTCGCCTCGTCCATGAACATCCGGACGAAGGCGCGGTTGCCGGCGTAGTGGGGGAGGATCTTCTTGATCACCACCGGCTTGGTGATGCCGGCCGCGGCGCGGTAGTTCGCGCGGTAGATCTCCGCCATCCCGCCGGTGGCGAGCCGTTCGATGAGGTCGTATTTGCCGAAGGCCTGCGCCTCGGACACGGAATGCGTTCCTCGCCCAGTGGGTTCGGCCGGAGGCTAACATGCCCCGGGCCCCCTCCGCCCTTCGAGCACCCATGCACACACTCTCTCGACACCGGGCCGCCCTGGCCCTGGCGCTGCTCGTGGCGGTCCCCGCCTTCGCCACGCCGCACATCCTCCTCTTCCCGGTCCTCGGGCAGCCAGACGAGGTGGCGGTCTTCGGCCGGGTCCTCAAGCAGGCGCCCACCTCGGGCAGCAACACGCTGTCGAAGAACCTGCGGCGGCTGATGACCTCGGACTGGGAGGGCGCGCCGGTGGAGGTCACGGTGGCCGGCCAGACGAAGACCACCCGGGCCAACGACGAGGGCATCTTCGAGGTCGTCTTCCGCGCGCCGGAGCTGACGCTGTCCCCCGGACTTCACGAGGTGAAGGCGAGCGTCCCCGGCGCCGCGGCGCGCAGCACGGTGAGGGTGATGGATCCGAAGGCGCCGTTCTTCGTGGTCTCGGACTTCGACGACACGGTGGCGGTGACCAACGTCCTCAGCAAGCGCCGGCTCCTCAAGAGCGCCCTCTTGATGGACTCGGAGACGCAGCCGGCGGTGCCGAAGATGAGCGCGTTCTACCGCTGCCTCATCGAAGACCGGTTCCCCACGCCGGGGCTGGCGTTCGTCAGCGGGTCTCCGCACCAGTTCGCCTCGCGCATCGGTGGCTTCCTGGTGAAGCACCAGTTCCCCCTGTCCGCGCTCTACCTCCGGGACCTCGGGCCGAAGACGCTCTCCGGCTACAAGCAGCCCACCCTCCGCAAGCTGATGAACCGAATGGAGCAGGGGGTCATCTTCGTGGGGGACTCGGGTGAACACGACCCGGAGGTGTACGCGGAGATCCGCCAGGAGTTCCCCGACCGGGTGCTCGCCATCTACATCCATGACGTGGGCCGCACCGAAGACCGCTCCCGCTTCGAGGGCATGGTCGTCTTCGACGACGCGCGCGAGGCTGCGAAGGACGCGGTGAGCAAGGGCTTCATCCGGCAGGCGTGCTTCGACGAGGCCTTCGGGGAGTGAGCCTGCGCGCTGGAGCGCTGCTGGTGGTCGCCTGTGCCGTGGGCGCGGCGGGCGCGAGCGCATGCAAGGAGCGGGAAGAGAAGGCGCCGGCGCTGCGGGAGCTGACGCCGCCGCCGTTGCCGCAGATCTCGGACCCCGCTTCTGTGGATGGGCAAGAGCGGGAGCAGGCCTACGAGGTCGCCCCCATCCGGGTGCACGGTGACGGCATCCCCCAGGACGCGGCGCGGTTGGCGCTGAAGGGCGAAGAGCTGCGCTGGGACGGCGCCCCGTTCGTCCTCGCGGCGCCAGACGCACAGGGGCGGCTGGGGGCCCTGGCCGCCGCGCAGAGGCCCGTGTTGTTGATGCCGGATGAGGAGACGTACCTCGTGCAGGCGTCGCCGCTCTTCGCGCTGCTGGACGAAGCGGGCGTCCGCACCTTCCTCTTGCATCCCGAAGGTCAGGTCGCGTTCCGGGTGACGTTGAGCGACGAGGTGGACTTTCGCAACTGGGTGGACCAGTCCACCGCGGGGCAGATCCGGATCATCCACCGCGCGGACGGGTTCGAGTTGCAGACCAACCTCGGCAAGTTGAAGGGCCATGACCCGAACGGGCCGTCGGTGCCCTTGCGGGGCGGGCAGTGGGATCTGGCGAAGCTCCGCGCCGGCGTGGCGAAGCTCAAGGACCGGTTCCCTGGCGCCACCGAGAGCTGCATCGTCCCGTCCTTCGGGATGGAGTTGGCGGACGTGGCGCGCGCGCTCACCGCCTACTACGACGAGGACGGCGACCGGCAGTTCCCGGTGCTGTGTCTCGTCTATCCGCGGCCGCGCACGGCGGTGGACGCGGGCGGCTGAACGCGCGTTAGTGCGGCCGCGTCGTCACCATCTGGCGGCCACACACGGAGGGAAGAGGAATGACCACGAAGATTGGCGCGCGCAACCAGCTCACCGGCACCGTCACCGACATCAAGAAGGGCGACGTGATGTGCGAGGTGAAGCTCGATGTCGCCACGCCCGCCCAGATGGCGTCGGTGATGACCATGGAGTCGCTCGCGGAGCTGGGGCTGCAGCCGGGCGACAAGGTGAAGGTGGTGGTGAAGGCCATCAGCGTCCTGCTGATGAAGGCCTGAGCTACTCCTTCAGCCGGTAGCCCGTCCGGAAGAGCCAGCCGATGAGGACGAGGCAGATGAGCAGAATGCCCACGGTGGCCCCGAGGCTGATGCCAATCTGCACGTCCCCCAGCCCGTAGAAGCTCCAGCGCATCCCGCTGACCAGGTAGACCACCGGGTTGAAGAGGCTCACCTGCCGCCACAGGGGCGGCAGCATGTCGATGGAGTAGAAGGCGCCGCCCAGGAAGGTCAGCGGCGTCACCACCAGCATCGGCACGAAGCTGAGCTGCTCGAAGCCCTTCGCCCACAGCCCGAGGATGAACCCGAAGAGGCTGAAGGTGACCGAGGTGAGGACCAGGAAGGTCACCATCCACACCGGATGATCGATGCGCACCGGCACGAACAGCGCCGCGGTGCCGAGGATCACCCCACCCACGATGATGCTCTTGCTCGCCGCCGCGCCCACGTAGGCGAGGACTATCTCCAGCGGGGACACCGGCGCGGAGAGGATCTCGTAGACGGTGCCGGTGAAGCGCGGGAAGTAGATGCCGATGGACGCGTTGGAGATGCTCTGCGTGAGCAGCGACAGCATCAGCAGGCCCGGGACGATGAAGGCGCCGTACTCCACCCCGTCCACCTCCTGCATCCGCGAGCCAATGGCCCCACCGAAGACCACGAAGTACAGGGACGTGGTGATCACGGGCGCAGCCAGGCTCTGCCAGAGCGTGCGCCGGGCCCGCGCCATCTCGAACTTGTAGATGGCGGCCACGCCCCGGCTGTTGAACGCGGGGAAGCTCACGCCGCCTCCTCTTCCACCAGGCGCACGAAGATCTCCTCCAGCGAGCTGTTCTGGGTGGCGAGGTCCGTGTAGGCGATGCCGTGCGCGGCGAGCGCGTGCAGGAGCGGGGGAATCCCCGGGTGCTCGCCGTTGGCGTCGAACCGGTAGACCAGCGCCCGCCCTTCGTCCGAGAGCTCCAGCGCCCAGCTCGCCAGCGCGTCCGGCACCTTCGCCAAAGGCGCGTCCAGGGTGAGGGTGAGCTGCCTGCGCCCCAGCTTCTTCATCAGGGCCGCCTTCTCCTCCACCAGCACCAGCCGCCCCTTGTTGATGACGCCGATGCGGTCCGCCATCTCCTCCGCCTCTTCGATGTAGTGGGTGGTGAGGATGATGGTGACGCCGCGCTCGCGCAGGCGGTGGACGAGCTTCCACATGTCGCGCCGCAGCTTCACGTCCACGCCGGCGGTGGGTTCGTCGAGGAAGAGGATGTCCGGCTCGTGGGAGAGCGCCTTGGCGATGAGCACGCGCCGCTTCATGCCACCGGAGAGCGCCATGATCTTCGACTGGCGGCGGTCGTACAGGGACAGGTCCCGCAGCAGCGTCTCCAGATAGCTGTCGTCCGGCGCCTTGCCGAAGAGCCCGCGGCTGAAGCTCACCGTGGCCCAGACGGTCTCGAACACGTCGGTGGCCAACTCCTGGGGCACGAGCCCGATGCGCGCGCGGGCGTCCCGGTAGTCCCGGACGATGTCGTGACCATCCACCCGGACGGTGCCGGAGGTGGGCACGACGATGCCGCAGACGGTGCTGATGAGCGTGGTCTTCCCGGCGCCGTTGGGGCCGAGCAGGGCGAACAGCTCTCCTTTGTGGATGTCGAGATCCACGCCGGTGAGCGCCACCTGGCCCGAGCCGTAGGTCTTGCCGAGCCCGCTGATGGAGATGATGGGGTCCAAGGGGGGTGCCTCGTAGCAGGATCTGTCGGACCTGTGGACGCCGCGGTGTGCCGAAACTCATCGAAGCAAAGGTGCGCTGCGGCGTCAGGAAACTGTGGGCGGCCGCAGAAGCCTGTTGCCCAGCGCCCGGCGCACAGCGTGTCCTCCCGCGGGGTTGGAGGGGGCGCGCGGGTTGCAGAAGGGCGGCCCACCCATGCGCCACGGCCCCCTCGCGTTGCTCTTGCTGCCCCTTCTGGTGGGGTGTCCGTCGGACCGGCTGCTGCAAACGGAGGGCGCGCTCTCGGTGCGTCCCGAAGAGCTCGACTTCGGGCAGGTGTGGGTGGGGCACCCCGGGCGCGGCGTGGTGGCGGTGCAGAACACCTCCCGTACAGCGGTGACGGTGACGGTGCGGCTGGAGGGGCCCTTCACTTCGGAGGGGACCAGGCTCCACCTCCCCGGCGCGGCCGAGGTGGACCTGGCGCTGTTCGCCCACGCCTGGGGCACGGGCGCGCTGGCGGGCACGCTGACCCTGGAGACCGAGGGCGGCGGACGCGTGGTGCCCCTGTCCGCGGTGGCGGTGGTGCCCCCCGGCTGTGACACCGCGCACCCCTGCCGGTCCGAGCACTTCGATCCGGAGCAGGGGCGCTGCGTGGGCGTGCCCCGGCCGGATGACACCCCGTGCGCCGAGACCTCTGCCTGCCTCGTCGGCGCCACATGCCAGGACGGCGCCTGCAGGGGCGAACCCGTCTTCTGTGGCGACGGCAACCCCTGCACCCTGGACGCCTGTGAAGACACCCATGGCTGCGTGCACATCGCAGATCCGGCGCAGGTGTGCCCGGCGTCCGCAGACCCGTGCAAGGTGCCCTTCTGTGATCCGCAGAGCGGCTGCGGCGTGGCGGACGTGGCGGACGGCGTCTCCTGCGGCCCAGCCGACTGCGTGAGCGCGAACGTGTGCATCGCAGGCGCGTGCAAGGCCGTCCCGGTTCCGGAGGGCGCAGCGTGCGGGCAGGGCTCGCCCTGCCAGGCGGCCGGGACCTGCTCCAACGGGCACTGCATCCAGCCCATCCCCAACGCGCTGCAGCCGGTGTGGACGTACGCGCCGCCTGCCCACATCCAGCTCTCCTTCGAAGGCGTGGCGGACGCGCAGGAGAACCTCTACTGGACCGAGTGCGAATCGCAGTGCAAGGCGTCTGACTGCCCGCGCTGCGACACCGTCTCCGCGAACCGGGACGGCGTCATCCGCTGGCGCAGCCGCATCCATCATGGCGGCCTGGTGACGGCGCAGGACGCGGTGCTGCGGCAGTTCGTCTCCGGCGACGCGCTGTTCACCTTCCTGGGCAACACGCTGACGGTGGCGCAGCGGCGCTCGGACGGTCAGACCCTGTGGATGCGCAACCTGGCGGCGGACCACGGCGGCGCCCTCTTCGACGCGGCGGTGCCGGAGGCGGAACGGCGCTACACGCTCGGTTCGCCCGGCGCGGACGCGCAAGGCCGCGTGGTGGTCCCGCTGGAGGGCACGCGCGTCATCGCCGGACATGCGACCCACACAGGACTGTTGGTCGTGGCCCTGGACCCGCAGACGGGCGGGACCCTCTGGCAGGCGCTCGAAGACGGGAGGTATGGCCGCGTCGCCTCGGGGCTGTCTGGAGAGACCTTCGTCGCCAGCGATGATCCCTGGCTGCCAGGACAGCAGAGCCCCCTCTTCACCGCCCGCGCCTTCACCTCCGCAGGCCAGGTGCGCTGGCAGATGCCGGCCACGCAGGCGGCCTATCCCGCGGTCTTCGGCGGGTCGCTCGTGCTCGCAGGGGTCGAAGCCCTGGACGTGACGAGCGGCGCGTCGCGGTGGGCCCACGCGCCCGGGGTCGTCGCACCCGCGGTGGTCGGCGGCGGGCGGGTCTGGTCCCTGCGGTGGCGTCCCGGCAGCGGCGCCTACCAGCTCGTCCAGTGGGACCTCCTGACTGGCGCGGCGAACTGGATGCTGGACATGGACCAGACGCAGTGGGTGGGGGACCTGGTCCTGACCGACGCTGCGGAGATGCTGATGGTCCGCACCTACGGCGACTTCGTCGGCAGCGAGTACCTGGTGAAGGTGAGCCCGCAGGGCCAGGAGGTCTGGCACTGCCCCTTGCCCATGCTGGCGCACCACGCCCACCTGACGCCTTTCGCCGGCCGGGTGGTGACCGAAGTCGTGCACGCGCAGGCCAGCCTCGCCGCGTTCGACGTGCCCGGGCTGAAGCTCGCCCCGAGCGGGTGGATGGTCTCGCACGGCGCACCGGAGCGCAGCGGCCGGCCCCGCTGACCTGCCCTCGTCAGGGGCGCCCGTCCGCTCGCCTGCAGCCGCCTGCTCGCTCGCGTGGGCGTGAGCATCCTCTTTCGCATGGGACTGCGTGAGAGCCGGGCCTTCGGGCACCTGGCATCATCGGGCGTGGTCGGTGCTGCGGCGGTGGCGGGCCTGCACCAGCTCGCCCGCTACCTGCTCAAGGACGCGCCGCGCATGGACGTCTGGGGCGAAGAGGCGCTGAAGGTGGGGTTCGGAAAGCTGGGCCTGGAGCCGCCGAAGGCCGCGCGCGCCTGGAGCTGGCTTGCGGGCAACGTCGGCTCGGACGCTCTCCTGTTCGGCGCGGTGGGCGCCGCGCCGGCGAACCAGGCGGTGGCGCGCGGCACGGCGCTGGGCGCCCTCACCGGCGTGGCGGCGGTGTTGGGGCCGCGCCTTCTGAGGCTCGGGCCGGAGCACACCTCGCGCTCCTTCTGGACGGCGCTGACGACGGTGGGGCTGTACGCGGGCGCGGGGTTCGCAGCCGGCGCCGCGAAGTGGGTGCGGTCGCGATAGAGCGCTACAGTCCGCGCCGACATGGCGGAGAACGAAGTCGTCTTCCAGCAGGCCGTCGAGGGGCTCTTCGAGCACGGCATCCCCAGGCGGCTGACCCCAGCGCTCGTGCAGCGCGCGCGAGAGCTGGGCGTGGAGCTCGACGGACGGCTCTATCCTGCCTACCCGCGCGCCACCTGGAACGCGCTTCTGACCGCCGTGCGGACCTGCGCCTTCCCGGAGCTGCAGGAGGATGAGGCCTACTTCCAGATCGGCCGGTCGGTGGTCATCGGCTACTCGCAGACGCTGGTGGGCCGGGCGCTGGTGGGCGTGGCCAGGCTGATGGGCCCGCGGCGGATGCTGGCGCGGATGACGCGCAACCTGCGCTCCGCCAGCAACTACAACGAGACGCGCTACGCGGACCTGCCGGACGGCTCGGCGGAAGTCTGGGTGAACGAGGCGCAGCTCCACCCGCGCTACGTGGCAGGGCTGTTGTACGCGGCGGTGGAGATAGCCGGCGGGAAGCAGATTGACGTGTCGCTCGCGTCGCGGGACGCGCAGGGCTGCACCTACGAGGTGCGGTGGGCATAGCCTCGCCTGCGTCTCAGCGCCGCAGCCACCAGCGCAGGGCGAAGGCCCCGCCCGCAACGACGAACAGCGGCAACAGCGCCAGCGCCGTCCGGCAGGAGCCGACGAGCCCCGCCGCGGCGAGCAGCACCACCGCGGCGATGCCGAACCCTGCGAAGTCTCCCCGCGTGCCGCCGAGCCGGACGCCCCGGCCGCGCCAGCGAAAAGCGGTGGACTCCCCGAACGCGGCGTCCAGGCGGCCTTCGGTCTGGCGGCGGACGTCCTGCGCCATCTGCTCGAAGAGCGCGCGCTTCTGCTTCGCCTCCTCCTCCGCCGCCTGCTCCTGCGCCGCGCGTGCCTCGGCCAGGGCTTGCGCCTCCGCTTCACGCTGCGCCCGCCGCTCCGCCCACAGCCGCTCGTTGAAGGCGCGCTGCGCGGGGGTGTCCAGGTCCGCGTGGCAGTTCTGGCACTCGCGGGCGTAGCGGGAGTTGTCGCCTTCGCAGTGGCAGCAGCGGATGAAGGGCTGGTCCTCTGCGCGCTTGTCCTCCAGCGTCAGCGCGGGCTTCCTCGTCTCGTCGAACCGCGCGGTGTGGGCCCCTTCGGTGGCGTGCTGCTCCGGTGACGGTGACGGCGCCGCGGCATCCGTCTGCACGGCGCCGAAGCGGGCGGCGCGGGGGTCCTGCGAGGCGCTCCCTCTGTCATCGGGCGCGGCGGGGTCCTTCTGCGTGCGCTCACGTTCGAGGTGCAAGAAGCGGTTGAAGCGGCCCACGGCTAGCGGTCCTCGACGGCGCGGCTGGAGGCCATCCGGGTGCGCTGCTTCGCCCACTGCCGCAGCTTGTCGATCTCGTGGGCCATGGTGGTGGAGAGCGGAAAGGTCTCCCGCAGCGCCACCTCGATGTGCCGGTGCTGCAGCTCCGCCCCTTCCGCGAACGCGTCATACAGCCCCGAGACGATGGCCTGCTCAATCTCCGAGCCGCTGAAGCCGCGCGCCAGGTCCGCCAGCGCCGCGGTGTCGAACGCGGAAGGGTCCCGCTGCCGCCTGCGCAGGTGGATGCGGAAGATCTCCTCCCGCTCGGCGCCGCTCGGCAGGTCCACGAAGAAGATCTCGTCGAAGCGGCCCTTGCGCAGCAGCTCCGGCGGCAAGAGGTCGATGCGGTTGGCGGTGGCGACGACGAAGACCGGCGCGGTCTTCTCCTGCAGCCAGGTGAGCAGCGCGCCGAAGATCCGCTGGGTGACGCCGGTGTCGTTGCCGCCTGAGCCGCCCGCGCCCGCGAGCCCCTTCTCCAGTTCGTCTATCCACAGGACCGCCGGGGCCACGCCCTCCGCCACCTTGATGGCGCGCCGCAGGTTCTCTTCCGACGAGCCGACGAGCCCGCTGAAGATCCGCCCCACGTCCAGGCGCAACAGCGGCAGCCGCCAGTGCGCGGAGATGGCCTTGGCGGTGAGCGACTTGCCGCAGCCCTGCACGCCGAGCAGCAGGACCCCGCGTGGCTCCGGCAGGCCGAAGCGCCGCGCGTCTTCGCCGAAGGCCGCGGTGCGCCGGGACAGCCACTCCTTGAGGCCGTCCAGGCCGCCCACGTCCTTCAAGCTGTCGTCCGCGGGGTAGAACTCGAGCAGCCCGCTCTTGCGGATGACCTGCCGCTTCTCGTCCTGGACCAGCTTCACGTCCGCCGCGTCCAGCCGCGCGTCCTGCGCAATGGCCTTGGCGAAGGCGTTCTCCGCTTCGGAGAGCGTGAGGCCCATGGCGGCCTTCACCAGCGCCTCCGCGTCCGCGCGCGACAGGTCGATGGCGGCCTTGTTGCCCTTGCGCACCACCGCCACGATGTCCCGCAGCAGGGTCACCAGGTCTTCGAAGGTGGGCAGGGGCACGTCCAGCACCGTCACCTCCTTCTCCAGCTCCACCGGGATGGAGAGGACCGGCGAGAGGAGCAGGACGGTGGTGTGGGTGCTCTTGAGGTAGTGCGCCAGGTCCCGCATGGCCCTCACCGCCACCGGGGAGTCCAGGTACGGGTGGAAGTCCTTGAGGACCACCAGGGAGGGCTCGCGGATCTCCTGGATGTGCATCAACGCCGGCACCGGCTCCCGCGTCTCCTCCGGAGGCGTGACCGCCCTGCCGCCGGAGACCTGGCGCATCCCGCGGGTGGCGGTCCACTCGAAGAGCGCGCGGCCGTGGGACCTGGCGAGATCCGCGAGGAGGGCGTCCAGCCGCTGCTCCTCCCACGACACCAGGTACACGAGCGGGTAGCGCGCGCGCACCAGCACGTCGAGCTGGCGGACGAAGGCGGGGAGCACGGCGGAGTCGGACGCGGGAGACGACACGCCCGGAGGATACCGCTTCAGGCCGCCTTGTCGCGGCGCCGCTTGACCAGCTGCGGCGAGGTCAGCCGCAGGTCAGGCGTGGGTCCGGTGATGATCCGCCCCGACCTGCGCAGGGTCAGGTACGAGTAGGCCCACTGGAAGAGCACCACCGCCTTGTTCCGGAAGCCGACCAGGAAGAGGACGTGGATGAACAGCCAGGAGAGCCACGCCAGCACGCCCTGCATCCGCACCGCGTTGAAGGCCACGCCCACCGCGGCGCCGCGGCCGATCACCGCGAAGGTCCCCCGGTCCCAGTAGCGGAACGGCTTCATGGGCCGGCCATGGAGCTGGCGGCGCAGGTTGTCCCCCGCGGCGTTGCCCATCTGCATGGCGGCCGGCGCCACCTGGCTCAGGATCTTGCCGTCCTGCTCCACGTGGGCGAGGTCACCCACCACGAAGATCTCGGGGCGCCCGGGCACGGTCAACTCCGGCGTCACCTTCACCCGGCCGATGCCGTCCAGCGGCGCGCCCAGGCTCTTCGACAGGGGCGAGGCGGCGACGCCGGCGGCCCAGATGACGGTGTGCGCGCGGATCCATTCGGAGCCATTGAGCTGCACCCCGGTGCCGTCCACGTCCGTCACCTTCACGCCGCAGCGCACCTCCACGCCGTGCTCGCCCAGAGACCGCGCGGCCTCGTCGGAGAGGTCCGCCGGGTACTCCCCGAGCACCTTGTCGCGGCCTTCGACGAGGATGACGCGCGCAGTGCGTGGGTCGATGCGGTTGAAGTCGTCGGCCAGCGAGTGGTGGGCGATCTCGGAGAGCGCCCCGGCCATCTCCACCCCGGTGGCGCCGCCACCGACGATGACGAAGGTGAGCAGCTCTTCGCGGCGCACAGGATCCGGCTCGCGCTCCGCGGCCTCGTACGCGAGCAGCACCCGGCGGCGGATGCTCAACGCGTCATCCATGGTCTTGAGGCCGGGCGCGTGCTTCGCCCACGGGTCGTTGCCGAAGTAGGAGTGCGACGCGCCCGAGGCGAGGATCAGGTAGTCGTAGTCGAGCTCGCCGTCCTTGAGGATGACGCGGCGGTTCTCGGGGTCGACGGAGGTGACCTCGCCCAGGAGCACGTCTGCGGAGTGCCGGCGCAGAAGCCCCCGGATGGGGACCGCGATGTCCGCGGGGTTCAGGGCCGCGCTCGCCACCTGGTAGAGCAGCGGCTGGAAGAGGTGGTGGTTCCTGCGATCCACCACCGTCACCCGCACGTCCTCCTGCCGGAGCTTGCGGGCTGCGCGGATGCCTGCGAACCCGCCGCCAATGATGACGACGTGCGGGCGAATGTCCTGGGTCATGGTCTCACCGTGACGCCACCTATGACACGGGCGGGGACGGCGACCTTTGACCGGCGACAAGCCCTCTACAGGGGGCGGAGCGTGAGCGGGCCCTTGCGCAGGGCCTCCAGCGCCTCCACCGCCATCCGCGCGGCCTGCGCGGTGGTGAAGTAGGCCATCCCGCGGGTGAGCGCCTCCCGGCGGACGAGGTACCCGTCGCTCACCGACTGGCGCCCGTGGGTGGTGTTGATGACCATCTGGATGCGCCCGTCTCGCAGCAGGTCCACGGCGTTCGGGCTGCCGAGCGCCACCTTGGCCAACGGCTCGGTGGGGATGCGCTTCTCCGCGAGATAGGCGCCGGTGCCCCCGGTGGTCCACAGCGTGAACCCCAGCGTCCGCAGCCGCCGGGCCAGGTCCACCATGGCCGGCTTGTCCTCGTCCCGCACCGACAGGAACACGCCGGCGCCCTCTTCGGGGAAGCGGACGCCCGCCGCGAGCTGCGCCTTGGCGAAGGCGGTGGCGTGGTCGTGCGAGAGGCCGATGACCTCCCCGGTGGACTGCATCTGCGTGCCGAGGAGCACGTCCGTCTGCGGCGAGCGCGCGAAGGGGAAGACCGCCTCCCTCACCGCCACCGCCTTCGGCGCTGCCTCCCGTTCGTAGCCGAGCTGGGGCAAAGAGGCGCCCAGCGCACACTGCGCCCCGAGCGCCGCCAGGGGCACGCCGGTGGCGCGGGTGACGAAAGGCACCGTCCGGGTGGCCCGGGGGTTCACCTCCAGCACCCACGCCGCCTTGCCCTGCACCGCGAAGCGCACGTTGGCGTGGCCACACACCTCCAGCGCGTTGACCAGCAGCGACGCCTGGTCCTTGAGCCGCTCCACCACCTCCACGCTGAGCGAATACGGCGGCAGCGCGCAGGCGGCGTCACCGGCGTGCACGCCCGCCTCTTCGATGTGCTCGAGCACGCCTGCCACGAAGACGTTGCCCGCCGCGTCCCGGAGCAGCTCCACCTCCGCCTGCACCGCGTTGCGCAGAAAGCGCGAGAGCACCGCCGGGTACTTCAAGGAGGCGAGCTGCGCGTGTTCATGCACCAGCAGCGTGCCCGGCTGCTGCCCGGACGCGTCCACCGCGCGCGCCAGCAACGGAAACCCGAGCGACTCCGCGACCGGATGCGCGCTGGAGGCGTCCGCCACCACCGTCTGGGGGGGAGCCTGCAGCCCCTGCGCCTTCACGAACGCCGCGAAGCCCTCCCGGTCCGCGCAGGCCGCGAGCGCCTCCGCGCTCACCCCGAGCAGCCGCACGCCGTGCCTTTCGAGCGTGCCGTCCGAGATCAGCGCCTGCGTGATGGCCAGCGCGGACTGCCCGCCCACGGTGGCCAATAGCGCGTCCGGCCGCTCCTCGGAGATGAGCGCGGCCGCGTTCGGGGCCGTCACCGGCTCCAGGTACGTCTTCTGCGAAGGCTGGGGATCCGCCATCACCGTGGACGGGTTGGAGTCGAGCAGGAGCACCTCGTGGCCCGCCTCGCGCAGCGCGCGCAGGGCGGACGTGGCCGCGTGGTCATACTCCCCGCCCTGGCCAATCACCTTCGGGCCTGCGCCCAGGACCAGCACCTTCATCGGCCGTCCTCCCCTTCGCCGCCGAGGATGAGCTCTTCGAGCAGCGCCTTCTGGACGTGCATCCGGTTCTCCGCTTCGTCCCAGATGGCGGACCCCGGCAGGTTCATCACCTCTTCGGTGATCTCCTCGCCGCGGTGCGCGGGCAGGCAGTGGAGGACCACCGCCTCCGCCTTCGCGCGCCCGAGCAGCGCGGTGTCCACCTGGTAGCCGGAGAAGGCGCGCCTGCGCGCCGCGTTCTCCGACTCCTGGCCCATGCTGGTCCACACATCCGTGGTCACCACGTCCGCGCCCGCCGCCGCCTCCCGGGGAGACTCCACCAGCTGCACCCTGCCGCCGTACGCGGCGAGCTCCCCGGCGCTCATCCGGAACCCGGCCGGCGCGCAGATGCGCAAGTCGAAGCCGTAGAGCGCTGCGGCCTCCGCCCACGAGCGCGCCATGTTGCTCGCGCCGTCACCCACCCAGGCCACCGTCCTCCCTTCGATGCCGCCCAGCCGCTCCTGCACGGTGAACACGTCCGCCAGCAGCTGGCAGGGGTGCGCCCCGTCGGTGAGGCCGTTGATGACGGGGACGGAGGCGTGGCGGGCGAACTCCTCCAGCCGCGCGTCGGCGAAGGTGCGGATCATCACCGCGTCCGCGTAGCCGGAGAGGACCCGCGCGGTGTCGCTGATGGGCTCGCCGCGCCCCAACTGCGAGTCCCCGGTGGTGAGCGTCACCGTGTTCCCGCCCAGCTGCTGCATCCCCGCCTCGAAGGACACGCGGGTGCGCGTGGACGCCTTCTCGAAGATGCAGACCAGGGTGCGGCCCGCGAGCGTGCTCACAGGTGTGCGCGCCTTGCGCAGGGCCTTGAGCTCGGCGGCGCGCGCGAACAGCGTCCGGTGCTCCTGGAGGGTGAGGTCAGCGAGGCGGAGGAAGTGACGGGCCATGGTGGGGACCTCCTGAAGGGTGCATCGAAGGTGCGTCAGAGCGACTGCGCCGCGAGCGAGTGGAACAGGGACGGAAGCCTGGGAATGCCCGCGGCATCACGGGCGGTCTGCGCTGCCGCCTCGCGCAGGGCGGAGAGCTGGGCGCGCACCGCTTCGGGCGCGGTCCCGCCGAGGGACTTCTTCGCCGCGACGGCGATGAAGGGGTCCGCCGCGCGCAGGACCTCGGCGTCCAGGGCCGGGTCCACCACCTGCCCCATCTCGAGCGTCACCTTCGCCAGCGGGATGCCGGCCTCCTGGCACTTGCGCACCAGGGCGCCGGTGGCCTTGTACGCGGTGCGGAAGGGCATCCCCTTCTTCACCAGCGCCT
The DNA here is from genome assembly GCA_964596895.1 of uncultured Myxococcaceae bacterium. GTDB lineage: Bacteria > Myxococcota > Myxococcia > Myxococcales > Myxococcaceae > JAFAFL01. The sequence goes on along the minus strand of CAZQVZ010000021.1, from coordinate 3,155 downwards.
CGGCGATGTCGGTGGCCTGCATGGCGTCCCCCTCCACGGCGGCGCGGGTCTTCGCCGCGTCGAACTTCACGCGCGGCAGGGCGAGCTTCAGGATGTTGAGGACGCCCAGCACCAGGGGCCCCGTCTCCAGGAGCGGCGCGCGGTCCTCCTGCAGGTCGCGGTTGTAGCCGGCGGGCAGGCCCTTCACCGTCACCAGCAGGTTCATGAGGTTGCCCACCGCGCGGCCGCTCTTGCCGCGGATGAGCTCGAAGACGTCGGGGTTGCGCTTCTGCGGCATCATCGACGAGCCGCAGGCGATCTCCCCGTCCAGCTTCGCGTAGCCGAACTCGGCCGAGGTGAAGTCGATGAAGTCCGCCGCCAGCCGGCTGGCGTGGAGCATGAAACGCGCGGTGGCGTAGGTGTAGTCGAGCGCGAAGTCCCGGTCCCCCACCGTGTCCATGCCGTTGAGGGTGAGCTTGCTGAACTTCAACAGCTCGCGGGTGATGTTCCGGTCCGTGGGCAGGGACGTCCCGGCGATGGCGCCCACGCCCAGGGGCAGCGCGTCCACCTGCGAGAGCACATAGCGGAACGCGTCCGCGTCCCGGGCGAACATGGCCCCGTAGCAGGCGAAGTGGTACCCCAGCGAGACCGGCTGCGCCCGCTGCCGGTGCGTGTAGGAGGGGATGACGGTGTCCAACTCCGCCTCCGCCCGGTCCGCGAGCAGCTTCGAGAGCCCACAGAGCGCCTCGAGGATCTGCGCGCACATCTCCCGGACGTGAAGCCGCAGGTCCAAAGCCACCTGGTCATTGCGAGAGCGCGCGCTGTGCAGGAGCCCCGCGGCCACGCCGAGCCGGGAGGTCAGCAGCGCCTCCACCGCCATGTGCACGTCCTCCTCTTCAGGAAGCTGCAGGGTGCCTTCGTCCGCCTCCCGCCAGATGCGCACCAGCCCCCCGTGGATGGCGGAGGCAGCGTCCTGGGGGACGATCTCCCGGCGCGCGAGCATGAGCAGGTGCGCCAGGCTCCCCACCAGGTCTTCGCGCAGAAGCTGGATGTCCAGGGGCAGGGAGGTGGAGAACGCCAGCACCTCGGGGTGCAGCCCGGTTGCGCCCGCGGCCTCCGTCTTCGCCATCATGCTCATTCGGTTCTTCCCTTCAGCCACAGCGTGTTGAGGTGCCGGCCGAGCTTCACCGGCGTGGTTCCCCTGGAGGGGGCGACGAAGATGGCGTCGTCCCCGGCGAGCGTGCCGGCTACCTGCGGAAGCCTCGCCCGGTCAATGGCCAACGCCACCGCGGACGCCGCGCCGGGCATCGTGTGGACGATGACCAGGGAGTCGGTGTCCACCAGCCGCGTCACCATCTCCCGGTAGGCGCGCAGGGCGTCCGGTCCGTCCGGCACCCGCGCGTCGTCCACTTCGTAGGCGGTGCCGCCCTCCGGCAGGCTCACCCGCCGCGCCCCGATGTGCGCGAGATCCCGGGACAAGGTGGCCTGGGTCACGTCGAAGCCTTCGTCCGCGAGCAGTTGGCGCAGCTCCTCCTGGGTGGCCACCCGCTTCGAGCGGATGAGCCCCCGGATGGCGGAGCGGCGGAAGTCAGGGTCGTTGGAGGCGCGGGCCATGGCGTGCCTACCCCTCCCCGCGCGTGACCAGGGTGCCCACGCCCTTGTCGGTGAAGAGCTCGGCGATGACCGAGTGCGGCGTCCGCCCATCCACCACGTGGACCTGCTGCACGCCGCCATCGAGCGCGGAGAGGATGGCGCGCGCCCTCGCCGCGGCGCCGTTGAGCAGCGCCCCGCCGTCCAGCCGCTGCCGCAGCCCGGCGGAGGTCAGCTCGGGCAGGAGCTCGTCCGCGTCCAGGATGCCCGGCGCGTCCGCGAGGTACACCAGCTTCTCCACGCCCAGGGCCCGCGCCACGCCCGCCGCGGTCTGGTCCGCGTCCAGGTCATGGCCCTGTCCGTCCTCCCCGATGCCGAGGGGCGTCACCACCGGCACGTAGCCCTGCTGCAGGAGCAGCTCGAGGAACTGGGTGTTCACCTGGATGTCGGGCACGCCGCCTGCGCCCGGGCGCACCCGCAAGAGGCCGCCGTCCTTGCCGGAGACGCCCACCGCGTGGTGGCCGTGGCGGTTGAGCAGCGCCACCAGCTCGCTCTGCTCCTCGAGCGTGGCCGCCTTGTGGGCCCCGCCGCCGTGCACCACCAGCGGCTTGAGCCCCACGCTGCGCAGGAGCGCCACGTCGTCACAGAAGGTCTTCTTGAGGGAGGTCTTGTCCGCGCCGTTGCCGCCGTACTTGATGACGCAGCGGCGCCCGCTGAAGCGCTGGATGTACGAGAGCGCTTCCACCAGCAGCTTCACCTTGAAGGCCGGGCTGTAGTTGGTGAGCCGGTCATCCTTGGCCACCCCGCCCGACGTCGTGGGGACGATGAGGGAGGTGTAGTCCGCGTTGATCTTCACGTAGTCGTACGACAGATCGCAGCCCCACGCGCAGGTCTCGGCGGTGCCGGCGCGCAGGTCCACCACCACCTTCACCTCCGGCTCGCGCAGCTTCCGGCGCAGCGCCAGCGGGTCCTGCGGGCAGGGGGCGCGGTCGTACACTGGAATTCCCTGAATATGCACCATGGCCTCGGCAGGCTGGATGGTCTGGTAGCCCTGGGAGCCCGCGCGGGCGCCCACGGTGGCGAGGATGCGCCCCCAGTTGGGGTCCGCGCCGAAGATGGCCGCCTTCACCAGGGAGGAGCCGCAGATGCTCCGGGCGAGGTCCCGGGCGATGTCGAGGGAGGGCGCGCCCTTGACGGTGGTCTCGAGGAGCTTGGTGGCGCCTTCGCCGTCGAAGGCGATCTCCCGGGCCAGCTCCACGCACACCTCGCGCAGCGCGGCCGAGAACGCGTCGAAGGCGGGGCCGGGGTCGGTGATGCGCGGGTTCTGGGCCTTGCCGTTGGCGAGCGCGAACACCGCGTCGTTGGTGCTCATGTCGTCGTCGACGGTGAGGTTGTTGAAGGAGGGGGCCATGGCCGCGGTGAGCGCCCGGTCCAGCGCGGAGGCGGAGATGGCGCAGTCGGTGGTGACCACCACGATCAGGGTGGCCAGCTGCGGAGCGATCAGCCCCGAGCCCTTGCAGACCGCGGAGAGGATGCCCTCCTGGCCGTCCAAGACCAGCGTGCGCGAGGTGATCTTCACCCGCGTG
>CAZQVZ010000020.1:11513-30158 GCA_964596895.1 uncultured Myxococcaceae bacterium | reverse complement strand
TCTCCGGAGCATCCCCGGCGGACGGCGACGGAGGGCAGCTCGGTCGCGGAGGAGCACGGCGGAGAGCGGGTGCGGCTGACGAAGTACCGGCTCGAGGATCTCGTGCACGAGTACAAGCTCCTGCGGGAGGTGCTGCTGGAGGTGCTGGACACGGCGGAGGCCTCGCTGACGGGGGCCGAGCGGGCGGTCCTGAACTCCTCGATAGACCAGGCGCTGATGAAGTCGTGCACCGCCTATGCGCTCGTGGAGACCCTGCTGCGTGAGCAGCTCTTCGCGGTGCTCGCCCACGACCTGCGAGGCCCGCTCAGCGCGGCGAAGTTCAACCTGTCGCTGGTGCTGCGCCAGCCGTCCGGTGAGCAGGTGCCGCGGTGGGCGGGGCGCGCCACGGACGCGCTCGAGCGCACGGACCGGATGCTGGTGGACCTGCTCGACGCGATGCGGGTGCAGTCCGGCGGGCGGTTGCCGGTGCAGCTCGACGAGGAGGTGGACCTGGTGGACATCGCCCGGGAGGCGCTCGACAACCTCAGCATGGTGCATGGGGACCGCTTCATCCTGACGGCGCCGGAGCCGGTCCGCGGCCACTTCTCGCGTGACCTCCTGCGCCGGGCGTTGGAGAACCTCGGGGCGAACGCCGTGAAGTATGGCTCCGGCACCCGGCCGATCACCCTGACGGTGCGGCGCGTGCATGAGCGCGCGGTGATGGTGATGCACAACCACGGCGGCACCATCCCCGCCGAGCAGCAGGAGACGCTGTTCCAGGTGTTCCAGCGTCTGGGCGCGGCGGAGCGCAGCGGTCATCGGGGCTGGGGCCTGGGGCTCGCCCAGGTGCGGGGCGCGGCGGAGGCGCACGCCGGGAGCGCGGCGGTGGACAGCCTCCCGGAGCGGGGGACCAGCTTCACCATCGACATCCTCTGTGACGCGCGGCCCTACGTGGATAGCCCACAGCTCGGCCGGGAATAGATCCTTTCTTTGCGCCGCCCGTTTGAGCGTGCCACCCGCTCACGGAAGGAACCACGCATGCCCAGGCTCCGGCCCACCCTGCTCGTCGTCGCCCTGCTCACCCCGCTCCTGTCCTTCGCCCAGGGGGCGCCAGACGCTGCGCGCGACCGGGGGGATCCCGGCGGCGAGCTCAAGACGCAGCTCGAAGACGGCAAGGTGGTGCCCCTGCCGCTGAAGCACACGAAGGTCTCGGCGGAGGTCTCCGGGTTCGTCTCGCGGGTGGAGGTGGTGCAGACCTTCCACAACCCGTTCGAGCAGCGGATCGAGGCCGTCTACGTGTTCCCTTTGCCGGACAACGGCGCGGTGGACGGGATGGTGATGCAGGTGGGCCGGCGCACCATCCGCGGGGAGATCAAGCGGCGCGAGGAGGCGCGGGCGCTGTACGAGGCCGCGAAGACCCAGGGGAGGACGGCGGCGCTGCTCGACCAGGAGCGGCCGAACATCTTCACGCAGCAGGTGGCGAACATCCTGCCCGGCGAGGAGGTGCAGGTGACCCTGACCTACGTGGCGCCGCTGCAGTACGACGACGGGCGCTACACCTTCAACTTCCCGATGGTGGTGGGGCCCCGCTACATGCCCCTGGACGGGAGCGTGAAGGACGCGCAGAAGCTCTCCCCGCCGCTTCTGCCTGAAGGCACGCGCAGCGGGCACGACATTTCCCTGACCCTGAAGCTGGACGCAGGGATGCCGCTGCGCAAGCTCGTCTCGCCGTCGCACGACGTGGAGATCACCCGGAAGGGGATGCGCGAGGCCACGGTCACGCTCGAGCCGCACGACACCGTGCCCAACAAGGACTTCATCCTCCGCTACGACGTCGCCGGCGAAAGGCTGCAGGCGGGCATCCTCACCCACCGCGACGAGCGCGGCGGCTTCTTCACGCTGATGCTGCAGCCGCAGGCGGACTTCCGGAGCGAGGAGGTGACGCCGAAGGAGATGTTCTTCGTCATCGACCAGTCGTGCTCGCAGTCCGGGCTGCCCATGGAGAAGCAGAAGGGGATCATCCACGAGGCGCTCTCGAAGCTGCACCCGCGGGACACCTTCAACGTGATCACCTTCCACTCCGGCGTGCAGTTCTTCTCGCCGAGGTCCCTGCCGAACACGCCTGCGAACGTGGCGAAGGCGAAGGCGTTCGTGGACGCGCTGCAGGCCAACGGTGGGACCGAGATGTTGCACGGCGTGAACCAGGCGCTCGGGCAACCGCAGGACAAGGACCGGCTGCGGATGCTGCTGTTCCTCTCGGATGGCTACGTGGGGAACGACAACCAGATCATCGACGCGGTGCAGAAGCAGGTGGGCAGCGCGCGGATGTTCACGTACGGCGTGGGCTCGTCGGTGAACCACTTCCTTCTGCAGCGGATGGCGGAGGTGGGGCGCGGCTACTACCAGTATTCGCCGCCCACCGAGGACACCCGGGCGTCGGTGGAGAAGTTCTATGAGCGGATCGCGAAGCCGTACCTCGTGGACCTGTCCCTGGACTTCGGCGATCTGGGCGTGACCGAGGTGTATCCGCGGACCCTCCGGGACCTGTACGCCGCGCAGCCCTTGATCGTCACCGGGCGGTTCGAGGGTGGCGGGACGGGGAAGTTCACGCTGAAGGGGCGCATCGCCAACCGGCCGTACGAAGAGCGCATCGAGGTGTCCTTGCCCACTGCCGTGCAGGCGGAGAACGCCGCGCTGGCGTCGATGTTCGGCCGGGCGAAGGTCGAGCACCTGATGTCGCAGCTGTACGGCGGCGAGAAGCCGGAGCTGGTCGAGGCGGTGACGAAGACGGCGCTGCAGCACCGGCTGATGAGCAAGTACACCTCGTTCGTGGCGGTGGACGAGGTGGCGCGGGCGGGTGAAGGCGCGCCGGCCACGGTGGTGCAGCCGTTGCCCATCCCGGAGGGGACGCAGCACCAGGCGTTCGGGGCCACCGGCGCTGGCGCCCCGGTGGCGACGGGGGTGGGTGGCGCGCCGCCGCCCGCGCTTCTCATGATGCGCCGCTCAGCGCCCATGCAGTTCGACGACTCGTCGGTGGAGGGGGCGCTGATGAAGCCGGACGGCGCGCCTGGCCCGTCAAAGCGCAAGACGCGGGACGTCTCCCCCGCCGAGCCGAAGCCCGTCGCCGAGGAGAAGCAGCAGGTGCGAGCCCTGTCCGCGCGGGTGGAGGGCGTGGTGGTGAAGGGGCCGCTGACGAAGGCAGAGGTGGAGCGCGCGGTGACGAACGTGCTGACCAAGCTGCACGCGCAGCTCAGAGCAGAGGGCTACCGCGGCAAGGTGACGCTGAAGCTCCTGGTGGGCGCAGACGGCCAGGTGACGCAGGTGGTGCTCGTCCACGCCGGGACCGGCTCCGGCAAGAGCGTGAAGCGCCTGCAGGATGGCCTGCGCGCGCAGCGCCTCCCCGCGAAGAGCGGCCCGTCGGAGGTCGTGGTGCAGCTCGACCTGCGCTGACGCCGCTGGGAGAGGGCCAGGGTGGGGGTGCCGTCAGGAACTGACACCCGTGAGCTGCGCGAGCGCCTCCAGCGACGTCACATAGCTGGGGCACTTGCGCAGTTTTCGATCCGTCGCAGCCTCGAGGATCCGCGCCGCATCCCAGGGTTTGCGGTAGCCGCTGGCTCGACCTGCCGCGCGGAAGATGTGATTGAGGCGACCTTCTGGGTCCTGCTCCGCTTCAGGGTTGCGGATCGGCGGAACTGACACGCCTCCGAGGAAGTGCGAAAGCGCGCCCTCGTCCGCGAGCAGCCAGTTCTCCAGCGTCACCACGGGAATGAACGCGCAGCCAGGTATCCCTTCGCAGCCAGCACGCAGCCGCACGCGGAGTTCGGCCGGTTCGTCCAGGTCGGCATCGAAGCAGAACAGGACGATCGTCGCGCCCTTCTTCCGCTGAGCGACCGCGTAGTTCCGTGCACGCCGCAGCAGGTCGTTCTTTCCCTCGGCAACGAGGGGAGGCCGGCGTTTGAGGCCGTGTTTGTCGAGGAGCCGCGGGACAGCGCGCTCCTCCGTCGCTCCCTCAACGACGGGCCCGATGATCAACTTTCCTCCTCCACCGCACCCATCCGCAGCTGATCGCCGAGCCCGAACTCCGCAGCGAGTTCCATCAGATCCGCGCGAGAGCTCGCGCGCTGCAGACGAGATCCCCTGTCGTCGCGCAGGACGAGCACCAGCTCCTCTGGCCGAAGGCGATTGAGCAGCGTGACCGAGTGCGTCGTCACCACGACCTGGCAGCGCTGCGAGAGCCGACGCAAGACCTCGACGAGCGCCTCGATGATCCGCGGATACAGCCCGTTCTCCGGCTCCTCGATCCCGACCAGTGCGGGTGGCGTCGGGTGGTGGGCGAGAAAGAGCAGGCAGAGGATGCGCAGCGCGCCGTCCGAGAGGTCTGCGTGGGTCAGCGGGTCGGTCAGGCCCTGCTCACGCAAGATGACCATCGGGTTCCCGCCCAGGGACGTCTCGGAGCCAAGGGACTCAACCGCGGGCAGGATGTCTCGGTAGTCATCGGCGAGCGAGCGCAGCCGCTCCGGGTGCTCGCGGCCGAGCCAGTTGATTGCCTCCGGGAGGTTCGACCCATCCGCGCCGAGGATGAAGCTCGAGGAGTCCGCGATGCCCAGGTGCGGCGTCCGAGCGGCGCTTGGGCTGAAGTCGAAGAACCGCCAGCTCTGCAGCCCTTCGCGCACCGCGATCGCCCGGCGGAACCGGTGAATGTCGCGGAGGGCTGCGAGGGCGGATTCACCAGATGCGAGGTAGAGCTGTTCTGGGTTGGCCGCGCCCTCTACGAGCACCTTCGCCAGGGAGCCGTCCAGCTCGACGAGCGATACCGGTGCAAGCGTTCCCGTCTCACGAAGCCATTCCCGCGCCACCCGTGGGGCGGGCCCCTTGCCGATCTCGAAGCCGTACTGCGCTGCGGCCTCGTTGCCCTGGAGGTCGGCGACGAGGCGCATGACCGGCGGCGCCTGAGCGAACCGGGACTTGAGGGCGCGATGGCCGCCTGCCGCCTCCATCGCCGGCTGCACCCCGTGTCCGGCCGCGGAAGAGAGCAGCCGGAGCGCCCGAAGGACGGAGCTCTTCCCGGCCTCATTGCGTCCCGCCAGTGCGAAGAAGTTGGGCAGTCCGTCCACCCGCGCATCCACGAACGATCTGAAGCCTCGCAGCTCGAGCCCACGCAGAAAGGTGTCGACGCGAGGGGCCTGCGTGGCAGTGACCTGACGCAGGGGGGAGTAGCCCCGCTCCGCCAGGTACTCCGCGAGGGAGGGCGCGTCGAGCAGGATGGGCTGCATGGAGATCGCGGTGCGACCTGGATCATCCGCCAGCGAGATCCTCGCGAAGCGCTCTCCCTGAAGCAGCCACTTCAACCGATTGCGATCGGCCTCGCGCGGACACCAGCCAATGAACTCGTTCATGGGCAGGTGCTGGCGCCCGGGCTCGTACATCTCCCTGAGCCAGTCGTAGAAGCGGTCGACCAGCTCGAGGTCCTCGACCTTCCACAGCTTGAGCGCCGCACGCAGCGTGGGCACGACCTGATCTTCTTGACCCACTCTCCGGACGTACTGCGACAGATCGTCTCGCCCAATCACACCGGTGACGCCCCTCACCTTCCCCTGCAACGCAAACGCGAGGTCCATCGGCGACACCGGCTCCCCGGTGCGCTCGAACTGGTCGTAGAGGGCCTCGAGCACCACCTGCGCGTCGTCGGGAAGCTCGGCGTGGTCTCTCGGGAGCAGGTCGATCATGGACGTCATGGAAGGTACCCGAAGTGATGGAGCCGCGCCCCATGTCACCGCGTGCGCCGACGCCGCATCCCCTCTCCCCCTGGGAGAGGGCCAGGGTGGGGGTGAGTGCCCCGGCGAACCCCATCGCTGGGGCACTCGCGCATCAGCACGCAGTCAACCGGTCGCTGTGGGAGGTGCGGTAGAACCCAGTCCTCTTGGCTTCACCGTTCCTCAGCATCCCGCCCTCCGCGTGGGTCGCGTCCAACGACCTCTGCTTCGCGATCCCGGATCGCTACCCCGTCAGCGAAGGGCACACGCTGGTCATCCCGCGGCGGGCGGTCCCCACCTGGTTCGACGCCACGCTCGAGGAGCAGCAGGCGCTGATGGCGCTGGTGGCGGAGGTGAAGGCGAGCCTGGACGCCGGGCGCCCCAAGCCGTCCGGCTACAACATCGGCATCAACGTGGGCGAGGCCGCGGGGCAGACGGTGATGCACCTGCACGTGCACGTCATCCCCCGCTACGAAGGTGACGTCCCCGACCCGCGCGGCGGCGTGCGGCACGTCATCCCCGGCAAGGGGAACTACCTGCTCTCCCGGCCCCAGGCGCTGGTGCGCGGCGGAGACGAAGAGCCGCTCATCGATCAGCTCCGGCGCTACTTCCCTGCCGCCTCCCGCCTCGACATCCTCTCCGCGTTCGTCCAGGACAGCGGACTGGCGTTCCTGCAGCCGGACATCACGTCGGCGCGGCGGCGTGGCGCCTCGGTGCGGATCCTCACCGGCGACTACCTGGCGATCTCCCAGGTGCAGGCGCTGCGCAAGCTGCTGGACTGGACGCGGGAGAGCACCGCCGAGCGCTCGCAAGAGGCCGAAGCGAACCACCCCGGCGGCTTCGAGGCGCGCGTGGTGGAGACCGCGTCCATCGGCGGGCGCGCCTTCCACCCGAAGTGCTGGTTCCTCGAAGGCGCTGACGCAGGCCAGGCGTGGGTGGGCTCGAGCAACGTCTCGCGCTCAGCCTTGAAGGGCGGCATCGAGTGGAGCCTGCGCCTGGACCGCGAGCGCGACCCGCGCGCGTATGGCCTCGTGGTCGAAGGCTTCGAGGCCTGGTGGAAGAAGGCCAGGCCGCTCGATGAAGCCTGGATTGATCGCTACGCGCGGCGGGTCCATCGCGCGCCCTTCCCACTTCCACCCGGCGAACAGGAGGCCGAGCCGCTCGCGGAGCTACCGCCGCCGCACCGCGTGCAGGAGCGCGCGCTGCAGGCGTTGGTCCGTGCGCGCATGGAGGGACGCAAGCGGGCGTTGGTGGTGATGGCCACCGGCCTCGGGAAGACGCTCCTCGCGGCGCTGGACTTCCTCGCGTTCAGGCGCGCCGCCGGCCGGGAGATCCGCGCGCTGTTCGTGGCGCACCGGGCAGAGCTGCTCGGCCAGGCCGTGGACACGTTCCGGAAGGCGGACCGCGAGCTGAAGGTCTCCTGGTGCGTCGGGGAGCAGGGAGAGCTCACCGGGGACTTCGTCGTCGCCAGCGTGCAGAAGCTCGCCGGGGCGAGGTGGCTGGAGGCGCTGCGCGAGCAGCGGTTCGACTACGTCGTCGTCGACGAGGTGCACCACGCGCACGCCCCGAGCTACCGCAAGGTGCTCGTCGCCCTGGGCGACGCCTTCGTGCTGGGGCTGACCGCGACGCCGGAGCGCGCTGACGCGGGCGATGTGCTCGGGCTGTTCGATGACCACGTCGCCTTCGAGGCGCCCATCGGCGAGGGCATCGCTTCGAGCCTGCTGGTGCCGTTCCACTACTTCGGCATCAAGGACACCATCGACTACGCGCACGTGCCCTGGCGGAACCGGCGCTTCGATCCGGCGGTGCTGGCCGAGCATGCCGCGACGGGCGAGCGCATGGCGCAGCTCTGGCGCGCGTGGGAGGCGCATCCGGGGACACGGACCCTGGTCTTCTGCGTCTCCATCGCGCATGCGGAGTACGCGGCGCGCTGGCTCCGGGAGGAGCAGGGGCTGAAGGCGGTCGCCGTTCACTCTGGCCCCGGGACGGCGGACAGGGCGCAGGCGCTGCGTGAGTTGGCCGCGGGGACGCTGCCGGTGCTCTGCACGGTGGACCTGTTCAACGAAGGCATCGACGTCCGGGAGATTGACCGGGTGGTGATGCTGCGGCCCACCGAGTCGCCCGTGATCTTCCTACAGCAGCTCGGGCGCGGCCTGCGCATCAGCGGCCCCGAGAAGGAGCAGCTCACGGTGATCGACTTCGTGGGCAACCACCGGTCGTTCCTGGACAAGGTGCGGACGCTGGCGTCACTGGGGGAACGCGCATCCTCCCTGCGTGACTTCATCGACGATCCGCGCGCTGCCGGGCTGCCTGCCGGCTGTCGTGTGGAGCTGGAGGTCGAAGCGAAGGCTCTGCTCGAGCAGCTCCTCCCGCGCGGCGCGAGCGAGGTGGAGCGGATGTACCAGGAGCTCCGGGACGCGCGAGCCGAACGGCCGAGAGCAGGAGAGTTGCACCGGCTCGGCGCCAACCTCCGGACCTTGCGGGTTCCCTGGTTCGAGTTCGTCGCGCAGGAGGGGGACCTGACCGGCGAAGAGCTGGCGACATGGAAGTCCTTCAGCGGCTGGTTCGAGACGCTGCAGACCACGGCGATGACCCGGAGCTTCAAGATGGTCACGCTGCAGGCGCTGCTGGACGCGGAGCGACTGCACGCCTCGATGCCCATCGGCGAGTTGGGGACGCGCGCGAAGGAGCTGCTCCTGCGTTCGCCGGAGCTGTTCGGAGACGTGGCGCAGGTGCGGGAGTTGGGAGATGCGCGCACCGCGAGCGCGGAGACCTGGACGCGCTACTGGCGGACGAACCCGGTGCAGGCGTGGACCGGTACGCCCTACTTCGCGCTGGAGGGCGCAGAGTTCCGCTTCACGGTGGAGGTGCCCCAGGCGCAGCGGGCCACGTTCGACGACATGACGGCGGAGTTGGTGGACCTCCGGCTCGCGCAGTACCGGCAGCGGCGCGGGCAGTCGGAGACCGACGCCGGCGCGTTCACCGCGAAGGTGACCTGGAACCAGCGTGACCCCATCCTCAAGCTGCCCAACCGGACGCAGCGCCCTGATGTGCCTCGCGGTGAGACGCCGGTGCGCCTGCCGGACGGCGCGGCATGGACGTTCCGGCTGATGGCGGAGTTCTGCAACGTGGCCCGGCCGGTGGGCGCCCAGCGCAACCAGTTGCCGGACCTGCTGCGGCGCTGGTTCGGACCGCGCGCCGGGATGCCCGGCACGACCTTCACCGTCCGCTTCACCCGCGGCGCAGACGGCTGGCAGGTGGAGCCGGTGGACGCGCAGGTGCTGCCGTTCCTCGCGCCGCAGCGCATTCGCGCCTTCCCGTCACTTCGCGCAGCAGCCGGAGCGGTGAACGGGGCCGTCGTCGGTGGCCCAGACGAGGAGGAGATCACCCTCCCCTACCGCAGCACGCCCTCGGACGATCTCTTCGCCGTCCGCGCCGTGGGAGACTCGATGGACGGCGGCAGAGAGCCCATCAAGGACGGAGACTGGCTGGTGATGCGCTTCGCCCGCGGCGCGTCCCTGTCATCCCTCGAAGGCCGCGTGGTCCTGGTCCAGGTCCCCGAGGCCGGAGGCGACGGCTACGCGTACCAGCTCAAGCGCCTGGTCGGCGAAGGCGCAGGCTGGACGCTCCGCTCCGACAACCCCGCGCGGAAGAGCTACGCCGCCAGCGACGACACCACGCCCATCGCGGTCCTGGTCGAACACCCTCGTCAAGGCGAGCCGAGCGCGTAGAACCGGTCGTCAGTTCCTGGACGGGCCGAGCTCCCGTGGCCGCTGACTTGACGGGGATTCCAGACCTGATCGATCGTCCTCTCGCTCGACCACCGAGCAAGGGGGTTCACACACATGTCGACGACGAAGATCCCATGGAAGCCGCTTCCGACGATCGCCGCGGCGCGGCTGCTCTCTCCTGCCTGCCGGCGCTACCTGGCGCGGCTCGGGCCGCGCGGGCATGACGAGGCCTGGTTCAACGCGCTCGATCAGCTCACCGATGACTTCGAAGACGCCATCGGGGGCCGCTCGGAGAAGGTGGCGCAGCGCTCCGGCGCCACCGGCAAGCTCGCCGTCGCGCTGGAGGCCGCCCACAGGAAGCTCGTCCGCGCCCGCAACGCCATCCGCCTCACCTACACGCGCGACGCGTACACCCGGAAGCTCTTCGGCCTCGACATCGACATCAGCCCGAAGGACTTCCCCAACACCCTCAAGGCCCTGCAGACCTTCATCGAGGCGATGACCCTCTACCCGACCGAGGCCGCCAACGCGGGCCTGCAGGCGGTGGACCTCGCGGCCCTCAAGGCGTTCCTCCCGGAGCTGCGCGGCATCAACTTCAAGCAGGAGGGCGCGAAGGACGCCGCCAAGGCCAGCACCGCCACCCGCGACTCCCTCCACCGCGACCTCTACAGCCTCCTCAACCGCCTGCGCATCTCCATCGGCCTCGAGTTCGCCGACGAAGACGCCACCCTCCGCGAACTGCTCGGCCCCTTCCCCTCCACCTCCAGGAAGAGCAAGGCCGTCCCCGACGCAGATCTAGAAGTCGCCTAGCCCGCCCCGCCCTTCCCGCTCCCCGAAGCCGTCCGGTGACACCCGCCGGGCGGCTTCTTCTTGTCCGCCGTCGCCTTCCTCCGCTCCCGCGCGGGTTTCCCACCGCCCGACGAGACCTTCACAGTCGGCTCCGCGGCCCTCCTCCGCGCGCGGCGCTCCTTCCTCGTCGCGCGGCGCTCCTTCCGCCTCGTTCGGAAGACCTTCAGCCACGCGCGAACCTCCTTCACACCGTCCGCAAAGACCTTCCTCGTCCCCTCCAGAATCCTCCGGCGAGCGAAAACGTCAGCCTCCACGGCGACTTACGGGCTCCTCCTTCCATCTGCTTGGGCGCATATAGCTGCGCGGGCATACTGGCGCCGTGCTGACCACGCTCGCCGCCCTGGCTGAACCGAACCGCCTGCGCATCCTGGAGTTCCTCAAGGGCGGCGCCTCCCCGGTCACCGGCATCACCGAGGCGCTCGGCCTGCCGCAGCCGCTCGTCTCCCGCCACCTGCGCGTGCTGCGCGACGCGGGCCTGGTGCACGTGCGGCCGAAGTCACGACTGCGCGTCTACGCGGTGCGCCCGGAGCCGCTCCGCAAAGTGCAGCAGTGGCTGGCGACGTTCGGCTGACCGCATCCGCCGCGCCCTCTTCCCCGGGCCTTCTCAGGCGCGCTCGCGGAGGTCCAACGACGACTGTTCGGCGACCTTGCACAGCGCGGCTATCAGCTCCTGCGCGCGCACGGGCTTGGTCACGTGCCCTTCGAACCCGGCCTGCAGCGCGCGGGCGCGATCTTCCATGCGGGCGTAGGCGGTCAGCGCCACCGCGGGGACCCGGCCGCCCTGCTCCGGCGGCAACGCGCGCACCTTCGCGATGAGCTGGTACCCGTCCTCCCCCGGCATCCCGATGTCACTCAGGAGCACGTCCACCTTCACGCTCCCGAGCACGCTCAGGGCGGAGCCCGCCGTCCGCGCCTCGGTCACCTTGGCGCCGTGGCCCTCGAGCAGCATCCGGAGGAACTCGCGGGTGTCGTCCTCGTCGTCCACCACCAGCACGTGCAGGCCCCGCAGCGCCTGCGCCTCCCCCATCCGCCCGGCGCCATCCCGGCCCCCATACCCGCGCACGCCCCGCAGGAGCGGCAGCCGCACCACGAACGTCGACCCCTTCCCCACCCCGCCGCTCTGCGCGGTCACCTCGCCGCCGTGCACCTCCACCAGGTGCCGCGCTATCGACAACCCGAGCCCGAGCCCACCCGTCCGCCGCCCGATGCCGACCTCTCCCTGCCGGAACCGGTCGAACACGTGCGGCAGCAGGTCCTCGGCGATGCCCTCCCCGGTGTCACTCACGCGGAAGGCCACGGTCCGCTCGTCGCGCTCCAGGGTCAGGGTCACCTTCCCGCCGGGCGGCGTGAACTTCACGGCGTTGGAGAGCAGGTTCCACACCACCTGCTGCAGCCTTTGCGCGTCGCCGGTGACCATGGCCTCGTCCACCGCCACCTCCAGCGCCACGCCCTTGCCCTCCGCCTGCGGCCGCACCGTCTCCACCGCTGACGCCAGCACCGCGCCGAGATCCAACGGCGCTCGCTCCAGGTTCAGCTTGCCGCTCAGGATCCGGCTGACGTCGAGGAGATCTTCGATGAGCTGCGCCTGCGCGCGGGTGGCCCGCTCCACCGTCTCCAGGGCCCGCTGCCGTTTGGATTCGGCCACCCGCCCGGCCTTCAGCATCTGGATCCACCCCAACATCGACGTCAGCGGGGTGCGCAATTCGTGGCTCACGGTGGCGAGGAAGTCGTCCTTGATGCGGCTCGCCCGCTCCGCCTGGGAGCGCGCCGCCTGCTCCGCCTCCAACAGCGCCTGCCGCTCCCGCTCGTGCGCCTTCTGCGCGCGCAGATCCCGGGTGATGGTGGCCAGCGCGTTCACCGTCCCGCGCGCGTCCTTCAGCGTGAACACCGAGTAGAGGACGGGGATCTCCTCCCCGGTCACGAGGTGGCGGAAGGTCAGCGCGCCCTCCCAGTGCCCATCTCGCAGCGCCGAGGGCAGGACCTCGCGCGTCACCCGCTCCCGGTCTCGCTCGGCGAAGGCGTCCAACAACTGCTTCTGGGGCAAGTCCTCCCGCCGCACGCCCAGCAGCGCGCAGCCGGCGTCATTGATGTACAGGGGCCGCCCCTCCAGGTCCGAGATGCCCACGAAGTCCCGCGTCTCGTCGAGCACCCGCGCGAGCCGCACCAGCGAGTCCTCCATCTCTCGCTGCTCGGTCACATCCCGGTACGACACCACCCCGCCGGTCACCCGGCCCTCTTCGATGATCGGCGCGCCGCTGGCGCGGATCACCCGGTCCTCCCCGAGCCGCGCGTTGTAGATGACGAGCTCTTCGTCGCTGCGCTGCCCGCGCACCGCCTTGCCGAACGGCGTCTCGGACGGCCCGAGCGCCTCGCCCGTGTCCACCCGCCGCGGCCGCACCCACTGCACCGCGCGCGCGTGCTCCCCCAACAGCTCGCCTTCGTGCTCCGCCCCCACCAGGTTCAGCGCGGCGCGGTTCACCCGCTTGATGCCGCCTGCATCCCCCACGAAGAGCGGTTCGGGGAAGGACTCGAGGATGGCCTCGAGCTGCGCGAGCGCCCGCTGCGCTTCGGCCCTGGCGCGGTGCTCGGCGGTGATGTCGTGGCCCTGCACCAGGACCCCGTCCGCCACCCCGTCCGGCCCGAAGATGGGCTGGAAGACGAAGTCCACGAAGAACTCCTCGAGCGGTCCGTCCGGGCCCCGGCGCAAGAGCGCGCGTTGCGCCTTGCCGACGTAGGGCCGCCCCTCTTCCACCACCTGCTGCAGGAGCTTCACGAACCCCTGCTCGCCGATCTCCGGCAGCGCGTCTTTGATGCGCAGCCCGAGGAGGGTCTCGCGGCCCACCAGGTGCTTGTAGGCGTCGTTCGCCAATTCGAAGGTGTAGTGCGGCGCGCGCAGGTAGCACATGAAGCCGGGCGCCTGGGCGAACACCTCCTCCAGGCGCCGCAGCGACGACCCCAGCGCCACGTTCCGCGCCTGCATCCGCTCCGCCCGCGCGAGCGCTGCTTCGGCGTTCGCGTCCGCTGCGGCCGGACGCTCTACCTCGGTGACGTCCACCGTGTGTTGCAGCACGTACGCCACGCTGCCGTCCGGCGCCTTGATGGGGGAGTGGGTGGTGCTCCAGAGGCGGTCGCCGTAGGCCACCAGCGGCAGCACGTCCCGGGCACAGGTCTCCAGCACCCGCCGCATCGAGTCCAGCACGCGCCGCAGGGTCGGCGCGTCGGGGTGGCCCTCCGCCGCGGGCGTGAGCTCCTCCGGGCGCCGCCCCAACACCGCCGCCTGGCTTGCGCCGGTGACCTGCGCGTACGCGGGGTTCACCGCCACGAAGCGCAGGTCCCGGTTCAGCAGGGCGTACGGGTTCGGTGAGGCCTCGAAGACGGCGCGGAAGAACTCGAGGGTCTGGGGCATGGCGGACGCGGCGGACCTACTCACAGTGAAGTCCACCCTGCACGCCCCACCCGCACGCGCCGTCGAACTTGCGACAGCGCGCGCCTCACAGGTCGTACATCAACTCCAAGGAGGTGGGGAACGTCCACCCGGTGCCCCTCGTGCGCGTGGGGTTGAACGGGTGCAGGCCCAGCCACAGGTTCGTCGCCTCGAGCGGCCGCAGGCGCACGCCGAACCGGAAGCGCGCGAGCGTCTGCGCGTGGGGTCCTCGCCCCGCCTCCAACGCCAGGGGCAGCGCCAGTCGCCTGGGTGCGTCCACCTCGAGGTGCAACCCCACGCGCACCCCCCCGAACCACTGGGGCTCATGGGCCGGCGCCCCGGGCGCGAGCGGATCTCCCGGCAACAGCCCACCGGTGGAGAGGGGCGCGGGCCACTGGGGCTGGGCGAGGAGCGCGACCTCAAAGACGTCCACGAAGCGGGCGCCCACCCCGGCCCTCAGCGTCGCGTTGGTCAGGGCCAGGCTCGGCTCGGCGCCAGCGCCGGCGAAGGCCAGCAGGCGCACCCGGGAGCGACGGACCGCACCGTCGGTGAACAGCGGGCGCGGCGCTTCGGGGCGCGGCGGGGGGACGTTGGCGGCAGAGAAGATGCGCCCGGCGTCCTTTGTCACCTCCAACGTGGGCGGCGCGCGCGCGCCTGCCGGGGCGCCGAGCACGGTCCACAAGGGGCCCCCGACCACCGAGGTCCCGAAGGCCCACAGCAGGGTCAGGTAGGTGATGCCGCCGTTGAAGTTGTTGAGCTCCACCTGCGACACGTCGGCGAAGCGGACCCCGTCCGCGACCTGCAGCGCGCCGCCGAGGCTCGCCCGGAGCTCTTCGTCAGAGACCATGGGCAACGGCTGCCGCTGCCGCGTCCGCAGCCGCCACTGCGCGCCGGGCGATTCGGGCAGGGTCGCAAGCCACGCGGCGAGCGAGCGGGTCCCGGCCTGCAGCAGGATGCCTCTCGCGGTGGCGTCCACCCGCGCGCCCGGCGGCTTCGGCAGGGAGAAGAGCGCCTCCTCCAGACCTGCCGATGCGCCCAGCACCTCCGCAGTGGCGATGTCCTCCCACGGCACGGGGCGGACCCCGACGAAGAGCCCGTCGTCGGACAGGTGCAGGTGGCGCGCCTTCACCCAGGGCGTCCAGGTGCCGTCGGTGCGCTGCAGGCGGAGTCTCGAGGAGGGATCCAACCGCAGGCCGTCGAGGAGCCCGGCGTCTTCGGCGGGCGGCTTCGTGCGCAGGGTCCGAAGCGGCTCGGGCGAGGTGGCGCGGGTGGAGTAGCAGCCGCTCGTCGCGGCGAGGCACAGCGGCAGGCACAGTCCGAGGGCCGCGGCCTTTGGCGAGCGCGAGGTGCGCGCGCCCGGCGGGACGTATGCCCCGCTGAGCTTGAGCCTGGATGCGCCTGGCCTCATCGCCCGGAGGATGGCAGCACTTCGGGCGGTCGCGCGTGGCCGATGTGCGAGGCGCGGGCCGAACTGTGAAGCGCCCTACTGCCAGGTCACGACCAGCGAGACGCCGCTGTACGCCTGGTACGCCTTCACCATCACGTGCCAGGTGCCAGCCTGTCCGGGCGCGCTCACGGTCTCGTTGTTGCCGGCGAGGTAGGGCCGGAAGTCCCAGGCGGACGTGGTGGGCTTCTGGCCGTAGCGCACGTAGAGGTCCGCGTCGCCCGAGCCGCCACTGATCCTGAACTGGAGGTTCTTCGCGCCGGACGGCACCTGCACCGTGAAGAACTTCTCCGAGTTGGTCGCGCCGGACAGCGGCACCGCGACGCCGTTCTGCAGGCCGCCTGAGCCCCCGCCGCCAGACGGCGCCGTGTACGAGGCCGTCAGCGAAACGCCCGAGTACGCGGAGTAGCCGTGGATCATCACGTGCCAGGTGCCGGCGGTGGCGGTGGTGATCGCCGCGGTCTCGTTGTTGCCGTTGAGGTACGGCCGCGCGTCCCAGGTGCTCTGGGTGGGGGCGGCGCCGAAGCGGACGTAGAGATCCGCGTCGCCGGAGCCGCCGCTCATCTTGAACTGGAGGTTGGTGGCGCCCGCGGGGACGGCGAAGGTGAAGGCCGCGGTGCTCCCGGCGCCGCCGGAGAGGTGGGTCTTCGCCACGCCGTTCTGCAGCGCAGTGGCCGTGCCGGTGCCGCCGCCGGTCCCGCCCGAGCCGCCGGTGGTGCCACCGGGCACGCCCACCGCGGACCAGGCGGCGTCCACCGCGTTGGCCTCGGTCTGGCCGTAGAGGTCCAGCGCCGCCTGACGGGTGGCCGTGCGCGCGCCGGCGAAGTGGGTGTTGGACGTCATGTACTGCGCGAGCGCCCGGTAGAAGATCCGCGTCGCCTTCTCCATGCCGATGCCGGGCACGTTGATGGAGGTCTTGTTGCGCGGGTGGGTGCCGCCGGTGACCAGCAGCTTGAACGCGAGGTTGGCGATGCCCGAGTTCAGGTGCACCCCGCCGTAGTCCTGCGACCCGGTGTACCGCTCCGGGTAGTAGTCGTACGAGGTGCCATCCTGGCGCGGGTTGCCCATGTAGCGGAGCGCGTCCCCGGGGGTGTTGGGCGTGTAGACGTCTTCGCCGATCTTCCAGGTGTCCGCGTTGACGCTGCCCCTCACCCAGGACTCGGCGGCGGCGGCGAGGATGTCCGCGAAGCCTTCGTTCAGCGCGCCCGGCTCGTTCTGGTACGCGAGCCCGGCGGTGTAGTCGATGACCGCGTGGGTGAGCTCGTGGGCGGTGATGTCCAGCGAGTGCGCGAGGTTGCCGAACTGGTAGCCGTCACCGGAGCCGAACACCATCCGGTACCCGTCCCAGTAGGCGTTGCCGTACTTGTAGCCGTAGTGGACGGTGGTGTTCAGCGTGGCGCCGTTGCCGTTGTACGAGTCGCGGTTGAACCAGGTCTTGTAGAAGCCGTGCACGTGGCCCACGTTGTCGTACGCGACGTTCACCACTGCGTCGGAGACGGGGGCGCTCCCTTCTGACCGCCTGAGCGAGCCCGGCAGCGAGCTGCCGTTGTTGGCGCTGTAGATGCGGCGGTTGAGCGCGGAGTGGATCTGCGGGCGCCGGTCCACGACTTCGCCGCCGTGCGCGTCCACGTAGAGCAGGTCGCGCATGGGGAGATCGCCGTTCTCACCTTCCACCCGCACCTCCCACGCGAGGTGCAGCGCGTCCCCGGCGGTGGTCAGCACGTAGGTGAGCCGTTGCGCCTGGTAGCTGGGCTCGCGGCCGAGGTGCGCCTGCGCGGCGGCGACGGCTTCGTCGCTGGTGAGCGTGGGCTCCGGTGAGATCTGCAGGCCGTCCCGCGCGGCGCCGTTCACCGCGTAGATGGTGCCTTCGGCGTCGAGGTGCACGAGCAATTCGCCGCCCACCACCTCCAGCCCGTTCTTCACCTGCGCGAACCGCGCGTGCGTCTTGCCGAGCGCGTCCTGCTCCACGCCGGTGAAGCGGAGCCCGGGGGCCTCGAGCCGGAACACCGGGGCGATGACCTCCAATTGCGGCCCCAGCACCGCCTCCGCCTCCAGGGCGTGGGTGATCTTCGAGGAGCCGAGGTTCCCGACCACGAACGCGGGGATGCCGTCGCGGTGCACCGCCATCACCTCTGCATTCGGCAGCGCCCGGAGCGCGTGCGCGATGTCCGGCGGGAGCGTGGACAGCCCGTCGTCTCCGCCCGCGGGGTTCGCGCCGGTGACCTGGATCTCGTTGGTGCCGCAGGCGGCCAGCGCGAAGAGGGCGGCGAGGAGTGCGGCGCGGATGGGCAGCATGTGAAACCTCCGGGCGACGAGACCTGAGGCCCCTACGCATCGGTCGTGCCATGCGCCAAGTACTTGAATTGACGTGGGTTGCCTCCGAGGGCAGGTTGGAGGGCTCGGAGGACGCGGAATCCAGCCTGGGGTCGATTTTGCTGTGGACGTTTACAAGAGACGCGCAAATGGGCGCGGATGCTTAGGTTTTTGAGTTGAGCGCTGTGTCCTCGTTCCGGACGCACTGCGAGTGAGTGTGTCCGAGAACGGGTCGGCGCTGTCTGTCTTCTGGTCACGGGTCGCGGGCAGGTGTCCGCGAATCGTTCAGTGGGCGGCGGGGCGCGCTGTGGTTATTGAGGTCCAGCCATGATCGACCTCTACACATTCGCCACGCCCAACGGACAGAAGGCCTCCATCGCCCTCGAGGAGTTGGGCCTTCCGTACCAGACGCACGTCATCCACATCGGAAAGGGGGAGCAGAACACGCCGGAGTTCCGCCGCGTGAACCCCAACGGGAAGATCCCGGCCATCATCGACTCCGAGGGACCGGGCGGGAAGCCTCTCACCTTGTTCGAGTCGGGCGCGATCCTGCTCTACCTCGCGGAGAAGACCGGGAAGCTCCTGCCGGCCGACCCCCACCAGAAGTGGGCCGCGGTGCAGTGGCTGATGTTCCAGATGGGCGGCGTGGGGCCCATGTTCGGGCAGCTCTACCACTTCGTGAAGTTCGCCTCCCAGGAGGTGCCGTACGCCATCGAGCGATACCGCAAGGAGAGCGAGCGGATCCTCGGCGTTCTGGACCTGCAGTTGGAGGAGCGGAACTTCATCGTGGGCGATGGGCTGAGCGTGGCGGATGTGGCCACGTTCCCCTGGGTCCGCGCGGCGGTGAAGCTGGACGAGAAGCTCGTGGCGGACCTGCCCAACGTGCGCCGCTGGCTGGACGGACTCGAGGCCCGACCCGCCGTGCAGCGCGGCCTCAAGGTCCCCGACACCAAGTAGCCGGCCGCCCGGGGTCCCCGCCCCCCGGCGGGGTCCCCCAACCCAGCCTGATGATCGGAGATCCGATGATCGGATTCCCGCAGTCGATCATCGGACGCCTGATCATCGGATTCCCGCAATCGATCATCGGACGCCTGATCATCGGATTCCCGCAATCGATGATCGGACGCCTGATCATCAGGCTCCCGCAATCGA
>CAZQVZ010000020.1:0-11413 GCA_964596895.1 uncultured Myxococcaceae bacterium | reverse complement strand
ATCGGATTCCCGCAATCGATGATCGGACGCCTGATCATCAGGCTCCCGCAATCGATCATCGGACGCCCGATCATCAGGCTACGCCCGGCGAGGTGGGTCAGGCCCGGGCGGCCAGCTCGGCCAGGCGCGCGGCGAGCCCGACGGGGAAGGGGACGCGCAACGGGTTCGCCGTGAACCCGGGCCCACCCTCCATCCCAGAGGCCCCGCCTGCGGCAGAGACCGACAGGGGCGCGGGCGCGGGTGCACTGGGAGACTTCGTCCACGGCCAGGACAGGCGCTTCGCCCGGGGCGGCGCGGGTGGCGCACCGGCGCTCGAAGGCGGCGAAGGTGGCGGCGCGCCCGGAGGAGGTGGCGCCGCAGCGCGACGCCTCGAGGCCCTCGGCGGCCCCGCGTACACCGCGGACTCGGACGCGTCCAGGTCAGCGAACTCCGAAGCAGAGGCGTCCGTCGGCGCCAGGGCGTCGCGCATCCGGCCCAGCGCGCGCGACACCCGCATCCTGAGCGCCCCCTCCTTCAGGTTGAACGCCGCCGCCAGCTCCGGGTACCCCACGCCGTGGCCGAAGTGCAGCACCACGATGGCGCGCTCGGTCTCGCCCAGGGCCGCCAGCGCCTGCTCCGCGTCTTCCCGGCGCGACAGGAGCTCCCATACCGGGGGCGCGTCATCCGCGTGCGCGTCCGGGTCCGGCTCCTCCGCGCCCACGTCGAAGGGCTGCCGACGCAGCCGGGTCAGGTAGTCGAAGCAGCAGTTACGAGCGACCCGGAGCAGCCAGGTCCGCGCGGACGCGTCCTGCCGGAACCCCTCCAGCCCGGCGATGGCGCGGCTGAAGACCTCCTGGCTCAGGTCCTCCGCTGCCGACGGATCCTTCAGCAGCGCCCGGCAGCACGCGTACACGTCCGCCGCGTACGCCCGGACCAGCACCGATGCGGCACCGCGCCGGTCACCCGCCTGCAGGAGCCCGGAGAGCTCCATATCGATCATCGAAGCGTCCATCTCTCGTTCGGCCGGCAGGGCCCTCCGCAGGTCTCTGACGACGCACCCGCGAGTTTGTCACACGGACAGATTTTCTCCCTCTGAAGCCCCCCTCCCCTGTGACAGCCCCCGCGGCGCCGCCGTCATTTTCGACAAGGAGGCAGCACCCATGAACCACCCGAACACGAAGGATCTCGTCGAAGTGCTCCACGGCAACACCCTCAAGTTGGGGGACGGGCTCACCGTCAGCTTCCAGCGCACCCTGCGCATCCCCGATGACGGCAGGAGCTATCCCCTGCCCCCGGGGCTCGGCGCCTTCCCGCTGCGGCGCGTCGAGGACTACGCGTCCCGCGTCCCCGACGCGTGGCGCGCGAAGGGCGGCGTCTTCCTGCCCATGTACCAGCGCGAGGCGATGTGGCTGTGCTTCTCGGGCTCGCCCCACGCGCTCAAGGTGGGCGTGGGCAAGGTCTGCGCCATCAGCGGCGAGCGCTGGCGCGAAGGACTCGGCTCGAAGCCGCAGAACTACGTGGTCCCCCCGAACCAGCCGTGGCTGGACGGCATCGCCAGCGGCAAGGGGACCATCCGCCAGTTCGTCGCCATGCCGCTCGGCGCCGGCTACACGGTGGAGGCCCAGGTCACCGGTGAGGAGAAGGAGGGCGGCATCCAGCTGCAGGCCTTCCCGCCCCGGCCGGGCGTCATCCGCACGGCCCACTTCGACGGGTTCGACAGCGAGTGCAGCGCGGCGCTGCCGCCTCCGATGATGGCCGGCTCCAGCTCCGACTTCGCACCCGCGCCCGCCTCCGCGAAGTGCGCGCTCCCCTCGTCCCCCAGGAAGGCGCGGAGCGCGGCCGTGAGCATGGGGCTCGCCGCCGGTGGACGGATGACGCAGAAGATCTACCCGGACCCCTGGGGCCTCGAGGCGTGGGACCAGACCGCCACGCGGACGCGGGTGTTCGTCCACCTCGCCAACAGCGAGCTGTGGAAGGAGATCACCGGCGAGGACGCGCCCCCCACCCCCGTCACCGCGAAGGCCTACGCCCAGGCCGGGCTGCCCTGGTACGCGCTCTACGACGAGCACGCCTCCACGCTGTCCCCCACCGACGTCCTCTCCGGGATCAAGTCCATCAAGGAGCTCGACGAGGAGCCGGTCCAGCCGCTCACCGTGAAGACCCTCCCGGGGGGCGGCCTGTTCGTGAAGGACGGCAACTGGTGAGCCTGCTCCAGGACGCCGCGGCTTCAGCTTGACCGCGGGGAAGCTCGGGTTGCTCGCCTGCGCAGCAGCGCGGTCCAGCCGAGGAGCATCCCGAGCACCCACCCGCCGCCTGGAGCCGACGCGCAGCCGCCTCCCGTGCCGGGGGCACCGCTGCCCTCGCCGCTGCCCTCGCCCGCTCCGACGGGCCCCTCATCTCCTCCGGCGCCGGGGTCTGGCGAGCCTGCACCGCCCGTCGCCCCGGTCGCGCCCGAAGCGCCGCCGCCCTGGCCGCCGGGCGCAGGCACCGGCGGCGCCTGCTGCAGCGGCAAGGTGAGCAACCCCGGGGTCCCTTCGGGCACCACGCGCAAGAGGCCCCACAGCCCGGCCTCGAAGAAGGGCCAGCGCAGATCCGCGAGCAGGTAGTCCCCCGGCGCCTGCAGGACGGAGCCTGCGCCATCCTCCAGCGCGGCCGCGAAGCCCACGCCGGGCACGAGGTTCTGCGCAGCCTGGTGGCTGGTGTGGGGGAGCTGATCGGTAGCGAAAAGGTGACCGTCCACGCCGAACACGTGGGCCTGTTCGCCGAAGGGCTGGCCTACCCTCAGCACCACCGGGTCCCCGGGGAAGGCGCGCACCACCAGCCGGGGATCCCCGTGCCGGGCGCTGGAGAAGACCTGCGCCGGTGGGCCCCGGCGCAGCCGCTCCTCGAAGGAGGCGACCGCGAAGTTCAGGCCAGCGAACTTGTCCACCTCGGTGGCGTACGGCATGTCGTTGAAGCCGATGCGCGGGTCCTCGTCGTGGAAGAGGAGCACCGCCTCCCGGAACGCGAACCCCGGGCCGATGATGTCCGCCACCGCGCCGGACCGCAGCTCACCGCCGTACAGCGGGTGCCGCCACTGCGCGCCTTCGGGCTCCACCACCATCGCCGCGAACGCGCCCCTCCCGCCGGTGCGCGGCGAGGCGAGGTTCAGCGCCATCGCCAACCCCGGCTCTGCGGAGGCGAAGAACCGGTAGAGCCGGGTCTGGCCAGGCCGCGTGGAGGAGTCCTCGTTGAACCCCACCGCAGCGCCGAACGAACCGTGCGGGTCGAAGTCCAGCCCGCCGAGGTGGAACGACGCGGGCTCGGCCAGCTCGTTCTTCAAGGAGACCTCCACGCAGTCCCCCTGGTTCACCCGGAGGATCAGCGGGTCCGCCACCTCCAGGCGTTTCGGCCTCGGCGCGTCGAGGAACTGGAAGACGACCCCGTCCGAGTCCTCCCAGTGATCGCGCTCGTAGATGATCCGCGCCTGGTTCACCCGCAGGTCGAAGCGACGAACCGGCGCGGTGGCGGGACACGGCTGTCCGGGCCCTGTGCTCTGCGGAGGCGCGCCTGGCCCTGCGCCCGGCGTCCCGCTCCCTGTGCCTGCCCCGGCCGTGCCCGGCGGCGGCGCCGGCCGGTCCGGCAGCGGCCGCAGGTCCGGCTGCGCGCCCTCGTGAACGCGCAGAAGCCCCCACGCGCCCGCCTCCCAGTGGCGCTGCAGCGTGCTGTAGTAGAGGTAGTCCCCCGCGAAGCCGCCCGGGCCGCCCACGGCGCCCAGGGCCACGTTGGTCCGCTCGGAGACGCCCAGGACCGAGGTGTCCCCCAGCGCGCCGTCCGGGTGCAGCCACTCGTCGACGATGAAGCGGTGGCCGGTGAGCCGCACCCCGGTGGTGGCCTCGTGCATCCCCAGCACGCGGAAGACCATGGGGTCTCCCACGTAGGCGCGCGGCAGCGGCGTCCGCGGATCTCCGTGGAGGAAGGAGGAGAAGCGCCAGGCGTTGGGACCTGGCCGCTCCCACCAGGGCTCGGCGCGCAGGTTCACCGACGACTCGATGGCTCCCAGCGGCGAGGACGTCGTCCCCTCCATGAAGGCGAGCGCCACCTCGCGGAAGCTGCCGGTGATGCCCTGCGCCGGCGCAATCCCGACGCCGGTGTAGATGTCAGCGATGGCCCCGCTGCGCAGGGGCTGGCCCGTTTCCGGGTGGAGCCAGGTGGAGCCGCGCGGCTCGACGATGTGCATCCCCATCAGCCCGTGCTGCCAGTCCCGGAAGTCCACGTGCGTGTGGAAGAACACCGTCCCGGTGTCCACGTCCGAGAACCAGTTGGCCCGCATGAACTCCACGCCCACCCGCTCATCCGCGGCGTGCGCGAGCTCCAGCGGCGCATCGAGGATGAGCACCTTCCCCTGGATGGCCGCTATCCGCCGCGTCTCCGCGCAGGCGCGCTCCTGGCCGGATGAAGGGTCCGCGCAGACGCCCCTGCCCAGCCCCACCCCCACCCAGATCCCCGGCCGCAGCCTGCGGGTGTGGTTCACCTGAACGCTCTGCGCGCCGGGCGCCGCCGGGGCGGTGAGCCAGCGGGCCTCGGTCTGCAGCGGCAACAGGGTCTGCTCGAAGGAGAGCCCGGCCACCACGCCGTCGGAGGCCTGCGGATCGAACTGGACGAAGTGGGTGTGGAGGTTGGCCTTGCTGGGGTGTCCCGCCTCGTTCTTGCGGGACAGCTCATTGGTGAAGAAGACGTCCACGCAGTCGCCCGAGTTGGAGCGGATGACCAGCGGCTCGGGTGGGCGTGCGCCGGATTGCACCGCCTGCTTGTCCTCGGCGAGCACGAAGACGCGGCCGCGGACATCCACCTGCTGCCGGCTGATGGGCACCGGCACGTCGATGGCGGTGATGGCGTAGGCGCGCCGCTTTCGCCACGCGTTGTCCGCTTCGCCGTTGATGGGGCACAAACCGTCTGGCCGCGAGGCCGTGGCGGTCTCGCCCAGCCAGGGGGCGCCGGTGTGGCCCTTGCCGGTGAACGGTGGCCGCTGCTTCAGGTGCGGACGCAGAAGCGGCCACGCGTAGCGGCCGTTCTGCGGGTTGAAGAGGATCTCCGGCCGCTGGCCCGGCGTGGGAGACCGGTAGTTCGCCCACTCGCGGGTGTCCTCCGGCTCGCCGAGGTACAGCGGCCCGTTGGCGGTCTCCACCTTCTGCCAGTCCCAGACGGTGGCGTCCTCGGAGTCGAGGCGGCGGCCCGGCGGCGGGAGCTGCGCCTCGATGTGCGCCTCCAGCGCGAGCTGGCTTCCCGGGTCTCTCAGCGCCGCGGCGGGCACCAGCGTCTTGCCCCCCACCACCTTGCCCACCAGGCCCAGGGAGGTGACCGGCGAAGGCGGCGGCGCGCGGTCCGGCAGGGGCGCGAGGTCCGGCTGCCGGGTATCGAAGACGCGCCAGAAGCTCCACATCCCCGCCAGGTAGTGGTGGCCAATGTGGCAGTGGTACAGGAAGTCCCCCGCCGCCTGCTGGCAGCCGCCGGAGCCGCACTCGTGCTCCAGGCTGTACGCCGTCCCCGGGCCGATGGTCTGCGCGTCCCTGCGGACCGAGGCGGTGGACTCGGGGTTCTTGTCGAGCCCGCGGGCCATCATGGACGGGCCGGTGCGCGGGTTGAGGGGCCAGCGGGTGGCGCCGCCGTGCAGGTGGTGGACGTGGAAGGTCTCGCCGCCGGCGTGGACGATGCGCGTCTTCGCCGGGTCCCCGAGGTACGAGCGGGGGATGGGGGTGGCGGGATCTCCAAAGGTGTACGAGCCGTAGGCGAGGCCTTCGTCTTCGAGCAGCTCCAGCCGGCGGTGGAACGGCTCGCTGCGGTAGTTCAGCGCCCGCGAGCCCGGCCGGTAGATGTCGAGGAAGTCGCTGACCACCGGCAGCTCCTCCAGCGCCGCGTTGCGGAAGTCGTCGAAGTCCTCGTCGCCGACCTCGTGGTAGATGACCACGAACTCGCGGAAGGCCGGGCCCAGCGGGGGGACGATGGTCGCCTCCCAGTGGTTGCCGCGCAGCGGTCCGCCGGTCTCCACGTCCAGGTACTGCGCGCCCGCGGGCTCCGCCACCACCACGCCGAACAGCCCGTGCGACTGCAGCGTGCGCGCCGCGCCGCCGCTGCGGAAGAAGTAGGACCCTTCCGCCTCCGGCGCAGACGGCATGGGAATCCGGTAGCGCAAGGTCCCGCCGGGCGCAGCGTGGGTGTCCGGGTTGAAGCCCACCTGCCCGCCCGCGTTCTCCACGGTGTGTGAAAGGCCGTGCACGTGCAGGGAGGCCGGCTCATCGAGCCGGTTGGTGAAGCCAATCTCCAGGCACTCGCCGAGGTTCGCCCGGAGCACCAGCGGCGCGATGGCGTCCTTGCGCAGGCCCACCGAGACCCGGTCCGGGAACGGCACCGCCAGCTGCGCCTGCACCTTCGGGAGCTCCTCGTCCAGGACGTACATGGCGCCCTGGGGGTCGTAGTCACCGAAGCGGTTGAGCGGGATGGGCACCGACACCGCGGAGACGTCGTAGCGGCGAACGGGCGAGCCCTGCAGGCACCCCTGCACCACGCTGGGCGGGGGCGGCTTGTAGCCACCGCCGGGCAGCACCAGCGCCACGCTCGCCACACAGGTGAGCACCGCGCCGGCGACGATGCGCCTTCGGCCCCGGAGGACCAACGCGGCGTAGATGAGCGGCAACACCGGCGCCTGCAGCAGGAGGACGCCGCGGTGGGCCGCGAGCAGGGAGAGCGCCGTGTCCGCGAAGCCGCCAGGCGCAGCCCCCGCCGCGCACAGAGACTGCGAGAGCCCCTCCGGCGCCCACAGCACCCGCGCGAAGGCGACGACCGTGAAGAGGACGTTGACCGCGAGCGTGGAGACCACCGCCTCGAGGAGCGCGGAGGGCTTCATCCCGCGGCGCCAGAGCAGCTTTCCCGAAAGCACGAACGCGCAGAGCAGCGCTGGCCCGAACGTCAGCGCGTCCACCGCCAGGCCCGCGGCCAGCTCGGCGGGACGAGACGGCCCCACCTGCGTGAGCGGCAACAGGAGGCACTCCCAAAGTCCCAGCGCGGCGCCGAGCGTCAGCGTCCGGCGGAGCGCGCTGTGGCGCGGCAGGGCGGCGGGTCCATGAGCGGTCGTCATCGGGAGGTCTCCTGAACGACAGGGGAAGGTGCGGCCTGGGGCTGCAGCAGGAAGGCGACGAGGTCCGCCATCTGCCGGGGCGAGAGGCGGTCGCCGTAGAAGGGCATGGTGCTCGGGGAAGGACAGGGGCCGCCGGGGCACCCTTCGGCGATGACGCGGTCCGGCTCGAGGATGGACTCGTACAGCGCCTGCGCGCCCTTCGCCCCCACGCGGCCGAGCGCGGGCCCCAGCGCAGGCTTCGCCGAGCCGTCCGGCGCGCCGTGACACGCAGCGCAGGCGGCCTCTCCGAAGAAGAGCGTCCGGCCGGCCTCGGCGTCGCCCTCTGGCAGGTCACTCGCCGCTTCGGGCCAGGGGCTCACCGGTGTGGCCGCGAGCACCCGCGGTGAAGGTGCCCGGGTGTCGAGCAGCCGCGTCTGCCCTTCGCCGTGGCGCCACTGCAGGGTCAAGGCGCCCGCGCCCTCGGGGACATCGAACACGAGCCCGGCGGTGAGGGACTGGCCGGGTCCCACCACCCGCGCGGCAGGACCTTCCGGTGGGAACTCGCGGCCGTCCTCCGCGCGCAGGGCCACTTGGCCCGAAGCCAGGGACACGGGGCGCGAGGAGCCGTTGAACACGCTCAGCTCCACCCCGAACCTCCGGGTCCCGCGCGCGGGGAAGCCGGGCATCATCACCTCCGGCATCCGGTCACGCGCGGTGTGCTCGAGGTGGTCTTCGGTCCAGGCGGCGCGCTCGAGCCTCAGGTGCAGCCCGTCCACCTCCACCTTTCGAACCGGCCGCTCGAGGACGCGCAGGAGCGCCAGCGCTCCGCCGGCGCCAGGCAGGACGACGGCGAGGGCGACGAGCACGAAGGGGCGCAGGCTCATTGTCCGGGCCTGTCCACGGCCACCTGGACCCGCACTGGGGCGGACCGCTCGAAGTGCAGGACCAGCGCCGCCTGGGTGAGGTCGTGGGGGACGCCGTACAGCATCACGTGGGCGCCGCCGGGGCTCAGGGGCAGCCGCCCCCCGCCGGGGATGGCGAAGCCCTCCTTGCGGTGCACCATCTTCGCCACGCCCGCCTCTTCGCGGCTCTCGTGCAGCTCCACCCGGTCCGCGTCCTCCGTCTCCACGCGCAGCAGCCGATCCGCGAGGTCCGTGGGGTTCACCACCGTCAGGTACGCCGCGCCGATGCCGGTGGGCCCCACCTGCGCGCGGGCGGCCTCCACCCGGAGCCGGTCGGTGGCGGGCGGCGGTGCTTCGGAGAGCAGGCGCCGGACGTCCGCCGCGAGCTCGTCCACCTCGAGCGCGTGCGGGGCGTGCGCGCGGAGCCGCCCCACCCTGTCGATGAGGAGGAAGCCGCTGGTGTGATCGAAGTTGTAGTAGCCGCCTTCGGCCTCCCGCCGCTCGGCGACGGCGCTGTAGAGCGCGAGCGTCTGGCGGAGCTGAACGGGCGGCAGGGCCACCGCGTGGATACGCGGGTGGAACGCCGTGACGTAGCGCGCGAGCCGCTCGGGCGTGTCCCGCTCCGGGTCCACGGTGAGGAACACCACCTCCACCGAAGCGGCGTCCTCGCCGAGCGCGTCCAGGAGCGCGCGGGCGCGGGTGAGGGTGAGCGGGCAGATGTCCGGACAGGAGGTGAAGCCGAAGGTGAGCACCACCACCTTCCCCGCGAGCGCGCTGAGGACGAAGGGCCCGCCCGCGGCATCCGTCCCGCGGATGTCGGCCGCGGGACGAACGGACAGGGGCTTCGAATGGAAGCCGCCGGTGCCCCGCTGCCCGACGATGAAGGCGCCGGTGATTATCAGGGCCACCACCACGCTCATCCGAACGGCGCTGCGACGCGCTGGGGACACGCTCTACCTCCGGGGTTGGACGTCTTCGGGGCTTGTGCCGCCCCAGGAGGCGGCGAGACATCCGCCCGCAGGGCAAACGAGCACCCGCGGTGGATGAGGGCCGTCCGGCGTCAGGCACCGGACGGCCCGTGCGTTCGCCTGGCGGTCAGCGGCGTCGGCGCCGGGAGAGACCGGCCAGCGCCAGGAACCCCAGCAGGGGCGCAAGGCCTCCCCCTGCGCTGCAGCCGCCACCGTTTCCGCCGCCGGTGCCGCCGGTGCCCGCGTCAGTGCCCCCAGGGCCAGGGTCCGTTCCGCCGGTGCCCGCGTCGGTGCCGCCGGGAGTGCCGGTGCCCGCGTCGGTGCCGCCGGGGATGGGGGCCACAGGCGCGCCCGAGACGGTGGAGCGCACCGAGTAGTTGCCGGCCAGATCCCGCACGAACAGCGTGTAGAAGTAGGTCACGCCGTTGAAGACGTCGGTGTCCGCGAAGGAGGTCGCCAGCGCGTCGGAGACCACGGTTTGTCCCGCGGCCAGGGTGGGCGAGGTCGCGAAGTTGCTGGTGGAGCGCAGGATGCGCACCCCGGTGGCCTCGGTGGGGTTACCCCAGGTCAGCGTCAGGAGCGCGTCGCCGGCGGTGAGGTGGAGGCCCGTCACGGGAGGCGGCGCCGCGGCGGGGACCGTGATGGTCGCGGTGTCGACGAGGACGTCGGTGAACTGCAGGCGCTCCACGTTGCGGAGCCGGTCGGTGCCGTCGGTCTGCAGGCCGCGGGCGTGGGCCACGTTGATGGAGCCGTCGGCGTTGCGGGTGAGGTCGTAGCTGTTCACCGAGTCGCTGTAGAGGGCAATGTCCACGTCGGTGCCGCCCGGCGGGGTGAGGATCTCCCGGACGATCCGCAGCTGCCCCGGGTTGAGCAGCCTCGAGAACATGGCGTCCACCAGGGTCAGCGCGGCCGGCGTCCCCGCGAGGACGCCGGACTTGCCGGTGATGGGCTTCGACATGCCGTCGGCGGTGCCAATCTGCGCGCCCGCCCCGTCGAGAATGGCGATCCGCACGTTGAGCCACGCGTCCCCGTCGATGAGGTCGTTGCCGGCCCGCCCTTCGAAGATGTCGTTGCCCTTGCCGCCGAGGAGGATGTTGCCGCCGGTGAAGGACGTTGCGCCCAACAGCGCCTCCAGCCCGTCGATCAGCGCCACCTGGGCGGGGGTGCTCAGCGCATTGTTGAAGCCGGAGACGTCTTCGACGTCGTCGAACTCCTCGGGGTCGCGCTCGTCGCCGCGCAGGATGTCATCCCCGTCCCAGCCGGAGAGGCCCTCCACCTCGTCGAACCGGTCCCGCACGTCGTCCTGGTCCGGCGGCAGGAGCACCGACCGCTCGAGATCCGCGTCCACCGGCCCCACCACGCCCTTGTAGGTCACCCAGTCGAACCCGAGCATGCCCTCGTGGCGCTCGGTGCCCTCCCCGCTGACCATGATGTCGTCACCGGACTCCGCGTCGTAGTCGTCGTTGCCGCCGCCGCCGATGATCACGTCGTTGCCGGGGATGGTGCTGTTCTGGAAGCGCTCGCCGTTGTCGCCCTGCAGCAGGTCCGCCCCGCCGGCGCCTTCAATCCAGTCGTCCCCTTCGCCGCCGAAGATCGTGTCCATGCCGGTGCCGCCGAGCACGAAGTCCATGCCGTCTCCGGCGAAGACCTCGTTCTCGTCGTCCGGGGCCACCACGAAGTCGTTGCCGGTGCCCGCGAGCACCAGGTCCAGCCCCGCGCCGCAGTTGATGACGTCGTTGCCGGCCCCGCCCTTGATCATGTCGTCGCCGTTGAGGTCGGTGATGATGTCGTCCCCGTCGCCGCCGAGCAGGCTGTCCGCGCCGTCCCCGCCCTCCATCCAGTCGTCCCCGGGGCCGCCCCACAGGCTGTCGTCCCCTTCGCTGGCCCACATCCGGTCGTTCCCGGCGGTGCCGGTCATCACCACGTGCTCGACGCCGGTGTAACGCAGGGTCCCGTCCGGCATCCGCCACAGCTCGGTGGACTCGTCTTCGTCGGTGGTGGGGTCATCGAGCACGGGGCCAGACGCCCCCAGGTTCGCGAAGTCGAAGGTGAAGGCCGGGCGCGAGAACACGTCCGCTGGCAGCACGCGCACCCCGGTGTTGCGCATCACCATCTCCGCGAAGGAGGCCTCCTCGAGCTGGGTGAAGAGGTTCAGGCCCACGTTCCGGTGCAGGTAGTAGAAGCGGTCCCCGTCCTGCAGCAGCTCCATCTGCTTCTCGAAGACGAAGTTGAAGGTGGAGCCCAGAAGGCCGCCGAAGACCATCTGCTTCTCCGCCAGGCCGCCCATCCAGAAGTCCACCCCTTCGAGCCCGGAGTCGTGGGTGCTCCAGGCGCCGGTGCTGTTCATGAAGTCCGGGGCGTCCGCGGGCGCGCCCGCGCCACCATGGACGAGCAGCGCCGCCGCGGCGCGCTTGTCTGCGACGGTGGTGGCGGACTGCACCGTGGGGTGGGTCCCGTAGGCGGCCACGAAG
>CAZQVZ010000019.1:0-30248 GCA_964596895.1 uncultured Myxococcaceae bacterium | reverse complement strand
GTCAGCACTTCCGCGTCCAACCGCAGCTCCCGCCCTGCAACGCGCGAAAGCCACGCCTGAAGAGCCGCCCACCGCGCCTCCAGGTCGTTGCCGGGTATGAGCCCTGTGGCGGCCATGGCGCCGGCGTTCACCATGGGTTGGTCCGCCCATCCTCCGACCGCTCGATGGCCTCCAATGAGTTGAAGGGCAGCCCGGTGCTGTTCACGCCGAGCCTGCGCCGCGCCTCCGCTGGACCCAGAAGCTCGCTCACCAGCGCGAACACGAACGGCTTGGCCACGCTCATGAGAGGAAAGGTCTGCGCGCTTTCGCCCGCCGCGTAGACCGCCCCCCCGGTGGAGACGACGCAGATGCCGAACCAGTCCCGCGAGGCTCGCTCCAGTGCCGGATAGACCCGGGAGAGCTCGCCTCCACAATCGCCGCGGAAGCGCGCGTGGGCCTCGTTGACCAGCGCCTGCACGCGCCCCGCGGGAGGCAACCGGCCTGTCGAGACGTGACTCATGCCGGCCTCGTCTGGACGATTGGGCGGGGCCGGAAGCTCGCGCGCGCCCGTGAGCGAAGAGGGCGCCAGCACCTCCTCGAGCTCTTCGCGCGCGAGCAGCCCCCGCTCCATCACCACCTCGGAGACGGACTTGCCGGACGCGAGCGCCTGCTGCGCGACCTCGGTGGCGGCGGCATACCCGAGGATCGGGTTGAGCGCGGTCACGGTGGCCAGCGACCGCTCGAGGTGCTCTTCGATGCGTGCCCGGTCCGCCTGCATCCCGCGCACGCACCGCTCCGCCAGCACCCGGCAGCCGTTGCGCAGGTGCCGGATGAAAGGGCTGGTGGGTGTGACCCACGACCAGGCTGACCTTTCGCGGCAAGGCTTCGCCGCGGTGGGCGAGCTCCCGGCGGAGGAAGTCCGACAGCGGCCCGTCGAAGAACTGGAGCAGCTCTTTGGAGATGCCCACCTGGTCCTCCATTCCGTGCTGTACCGGATGTCGGGCATTCAGAGGCGAAGGTGGGCCCCTGCGGACCGGGCGCATCCATCCCCAGGGTCCATGGCCGAAGCCCCGCGCCGTGGCCACGCTCCAGGCCGTAAAGGAGCGGCGCGATGGAGCCCGACGACAAGTGGGTAGGGCTCGTGCGGAGCTTCGAGCGCATCGTCATGCAGGTCCTCATCCTCCTGCTGAGGGCGATGGTCGCGCTTTGCATCTTCGAGCTCGGGTGGCTGCTCCTACGGGGCCTGCTTCGGGCGCAGAGCCCGATGGTGCTCGACGTGGAACAGATGTTCGAGCTGTTCGGCTTCTTCCTCATCGTGCTCGTCGGCGTGGAGCTCATCTCCACGCTGAAGGGTTACCTACGCGCCGGCGTCATCCACGTGGAGGTGGTGCTGGAGGTGGCGCTGATCGCCGTCGCGCAGAAGGTCATCGTGCTCGACACCAAGCGCGCAGAGGGGATGGGGTTCGGGCTCGCGGCCCTCATCCTCGCCCTGGCGGTCGCCTTCTGGTGTGTGCGTTCCAAGGCGCTGCGCGCGCCGCCCAGGCCTTGAGCGACACCCTGGCTGGTTCGACAAGCGGGGTAGACGCTCAGATCTCGTCGGGTATCTTCGGCCGTTCGACAACTCGGAGGATGCATTGAACGTTTGGGTTCGCGGTGTGGTGGTGGTCATCCTCTCTCTTGCCGGCTGCTCTGGCTCGGACGAGGGGGAACCGGAAGCGGGTGGGACTCGCGGCACCTGTCAGTTCAAGACCGAATGGAACGGCAGCGAGCCCTTCCCGGCCTGCGCGGAGTATCTCGGCAGCGGCTTCAATGATGCGTACCGGCCCCAGCACTGCCGCTCGCTGGACGGCGAGAGTGGCGGCGGTACCTGCTCCGCCGCAGGAAGCCACGGCATCTGCCTGCGCGCGGGAGGCACCAACATGGAGTACCGCGTGCGCTACTACCGCGAGACCGCCGCGCTCGAACAGGAGCGGTGCAACGACGGCGTCTACACGCCGGACTGAACCGCGGGTGAGGGGCCGCCTCCGGGGAGCGGAGGGGGCCTCGCATGTGGGCCCTCACGGCGGCCGCAGAGCAGCCCGCCATGACGGACCACAGGCCAACCGCCAGCGCCAGGATGGGCTTCATCGTTCGTACTCCTCCCGGCGGGTGAGGCCGTTCGCGGGGACGTCATGGTCGTCGGATTCGATTCTGGGCGAGAGGGTCGTCCGGCGGCCGCCAGCACTCGGCTCCAACTGCCGTTCACCGTCTTCTCCCAGCGCGCCGAACAGGCCGGGTGCAGCTCGCCGCGAAGGTCGGGTGCGCCCACCCGCGTCGTCGCGCTCCACATGCGCGGACTGCGTCGCCCGGCTGGGGCTCATCCGACCGCGGTTGCGCGAAGTCCCGTGCATGGCCGAGCCGTGTGAGAGAGTCTTGCGGCCGCACCCGAGCCGCCACCGGGAGAGAAGCATGGGTATCTTCCTCGAGTCCGCCCCGCGCATGCTCCGACTCGCGTCGGTGAAGACGCTCTTCGTCGTCGTCGCCGCATGTGGCGGGGATCAGCCCGAGACGGTCGCCTCCGTCCCCACCGTCCAAATCACCTCGCCCGCGACACCGCTGGCTATCGCCCCCGGCGTTCCGGTGGACATCTCCTGGAGGGTGACCGCTGCCTCAGGCGCTGCCTACACCGAAATCTTCGCGGATCGAGACGGAGACCTGACGACGACGGCGGATCAGCTCGCCCTTGGGAGCACTGCCCTCACCGGGGCGTCCAATACCCTCACCTGGGATACGACGGCGGCACCGCTGGGGACCTGGCAGATCCTCGCGCGGACGAGCAACGACGCGGGCGTGGGCACCTCCTCGAGCCCTGCCGCCATCGAGCTTGCGGCTCCTCGCGCGACCCTCACCAACCTCGAGCCGAACGAGCAGCTCAGGTATCGCCTGGCGCTGCTGGTGGGCACCACCGACGCCGAGGTCGAGTCGATCATCGTGTCGAACCCGCCGGATTCACCCCGCGAGTGGCCGACGAGCGGCGGATACTTCAAGGCGCTCGTTCCCCTGCGCGAGGGGGACAACGCATTGCGGCTGTGGGCCGGTGGGGTCGAGCAGCGCGTCGATCTCCGCTACCAGGAGTCCGAGAACCCCCGCTTCGTGCGACTCGTCTACGTGATGGCAGCGGACGGAGACGGGCGCTTCGACGCTCCTTCGGGCGAACCGAACGACCTCGAGAGCGCGAAGCGGCGCTTCGCCACGGCGGCCGAGTTGATGCAGACCTTCACCGCCGAAAAGCTGAACGCAGAAGGGCTCGGCCGGCGGACCTTCCGCCTTGAGCGCGACGCGCAGGGCGCGCCGGTCGTGGAGACCTTCGACTCAATCCTCACCCTCGCCGGGTCCCGCGCGATGGACGGCAACGCATTGTGGTCCCACTTCTACGGCGAGCTCTCGGGGCTGCCCCGGCGTGACCAGTCGATCGACGTGGTGCTGATGTCGATGACCACCTGGGATCCGACGACGAAGGCCCCGCTCGCACACACCGCGCTCGGCGGAGGGCGGCTCGGGCTCTTTGGTACAGGTGCGCTGCACACCTGGGCACAGTCACTCGACGAGGTCGTCGAGCGCTTCTCGGACGCCCGCTCCATCGACACGGAGGTGCTGTTCGACGACAGCGGCCATCGCGGCCGGCATTGGTCGAACTTCGCCACCGGCGTGGGCGCCACGCTGCACGAGCTCGGGCACTGCCTCAGCC
Organism: uncultured Myxococcaceae bacterium; assembly: GCA_964596895.1. Classification (GTDB taxonomy): domain Bacteria; phylum Myxococcota; class Myxococcia; order Myxococcales; family Myxococcaceae; genus JAFAFL01. The sequence goes on along the minus strand of CAZQVZ010000019.1, from coordinate 26,542 downwards.
TGCCCCACCCCGCCAACGGGAAGGGCGTGATGTCTCGCGAGTTCGACCACTTCAACCGCGCGTTCATGGTCCGCGAACCCGAGAGCGACTGGACAGCCCCGCTGGACCCGCTCCTGCCCTCGGACGAGATTGGCTGGGATCGCAGCGCCGCGGTCCGGCTCCGGTTCCATCGCTACCTCGAACCGGATGCTCGCGCGTACACCTCGGAGAACGCGCCGGAGATCTCACAGGACCCGGCGGAGGTGTTCGTGAGCAGCAGCTCGGGGTTGCGACACATCTCCTGGCTCGTGAACGGCAGCGCGGCGGGGCACGAGGAGTTCCTCACCCAGGCACCCCCGTCCTTCACCGTTGGCAAGGAAGCGCTGAAGTTCCGCTTCCCCGACGCAACCGGGCTGCGTGTTACGGCGATCGATGACCAGGGGAACATCGCCGAAGCCGAGATCCAGCTCGACTGATGGGGAAGACGGGTGTGCAGGTCCCGGCTGGCGAAGCTGATCTCGCGCCACGCGGTGGCCGTCTGCGCGCGACGAAGTGACTCCAACGCCGTGCCGAGCGTGAGCTGCGGTCCGCAACATCACGGGGGGAAGGGCCGCGCGCAAGGCGGCTCGTGGGCTACTTCGTGCGGGCGATCGCCTCTTCGAGCCTGGGACGATCGAAGCCCTCCACCCAGATTCCCCGCACCTCGATGGCAGGGACGCCGCCGTTTCGGAGGCCGCGTTCGGACCGCTTGCGCGCGAGCTCGGCGCGGGCGTCGTCGTCCACGCCGATGTCCTTTTCGATGAAGGGAACCTTTCGCGCGCGGAGGAGGTTGCGGGCTCCGTCACAGAAGCCGCAGCCGGCCAGGCTGTAGAGGATCACCTCCGAGCGCTTCTGCTGCCTGGCTTCCTCGCGCTGCCGCACCGCCTGCGCTGCTTGCGCCCGCTCCGCACCGCGCTCCACCGCGGCTTCGATCTTCGCGAGCTCCGCAAGGGACGCCTCCCGCGCTGCCACCTCGGCCTTCGCCTTCGTCCGCAGCGCCTTTGCCTTCGGTGAGGTGGCATCGCGCAGCACCTCCACCGCGGTCTGCGCGTCTCCCTGGTCCAGGGCCAGTTGTGCGCGGAAATAGCGGGCGGTGTCGTCTCTGGCCGGTGCGGCGGCCATCCACCTGTCCGCGTACGCCTCCGCGGCGGCGAACTGTTCCTGCTGGAGGCTGGCGCGGGCCGCGGTCTCCAGCGCTGCCGGATGGGCGGGAACATGCCCGAGCGCCATCTGCGCGAACTGCAGCGCGAGGAAGTCGTCCTTCGTTGCCCGCGCCTTCTGCGCCGCCTGCGCGAGAAGGTCCGCGCCCTGCGTCTTGTGCGGCCCCTCCAGCGTCACGCCCTGCAGCGTGAAGAGCACGTCGTCCAGCGCGCTCTTGTCGAGGTGGGCCTTCGCCTTCGCGAGGGCGGCGTCAGGCGTAGCGCAGAGCAGGACGGCGGTGACGAGCGGAAACATGCACGGGAGCGTAACCGCACTCCTTCTGCTTCTGACAGCGCACCGCCGGAGCCGGAGTGGAGGAGCGGTTCCGGAGCCGCTGGCCCAAGAATGCGCACCGCCGGCTGGCCCAGGTCACGCGTTGCGGCCGGCGGGGAGCCCCCGGGCGCCGCCCTTCCGCCCGCGCCTCCACGCCTGCCGCAGCACGATGCGGAAGAACGCGGGGTCCCGCAGCAGGTACCGCCGCCACATCCGGCGCGGCTCCTGGCACAGCCGGTAGAACCACTCCAGCCCGGCGCGGCTCATCCACCCCGGCGCGCGCTGCACCCGGCCCACGAGGAAGTCCAAAGACGCGCCGAGCCCAATCAGCACCGCCGGGCGCAGCGCCTCCTTGATGGCGTCTATGAGCAGCTCCTGCTTGGGCGCGCCCAACGCGACCACGACCAGGTCCGGTGTCACCGCCCGCACGCAGTGGGCGATCCACGCGGACAGCTTCGGGTCCGGCTTCACCGGCAGCTTCGGGCACAAGGTGCCCACCACGTTCACCCCCTGCGCGCCGAGCTTCACCGCTGCCTCCTCCGCGACCCCGGGCGCGCCGCCGAGGAGGAACACCCGCCAGCTCTCCTTCGCCGCGCGCTCCATCAACGGCCCGAGCAGGTCGGACCCGGAGACCTTGTCCGGGACGCCCACGCCCAGCGCGCGGGACGCCCACACCACCGGCTGCCCGTCCGCCAAAGACAGCTCCGCGCGCGCGTACGCGTCCCGGAAGAGCGCGTCCTCCTCCGCCTGCACCACGTGGTCCACGTTCGGGGTGAAGACCGCGCCGCCACCCAGCGCCCGCAACGCGGCGATGCGGTCCACCGCCTCGTTGAAGCGCACCCGGTCCACCGGCAGAAGGCCAATGGCGATTCTGTTGCCCGAAGGCCGCAGCTCGTTGCTCATGCGCTCACCTGCAGCCGCACGGCCAATGGCTCCCCGGCCCGAGTCGAAGGCGAAGTCGAAGCCGCAGGAGCAGCGCCCGAAGCCCGCCGGGCCACCACGCCCGCCAGGTAGTCCCGTGCCAGCCCCAGCGCCGCCTTCGGAGAGCCGGCTTCCTCCACCGCGCCGCGGAAGTAGTCCACCGTGTACGCGAGCGTCACCGCCTTCAACGCCGGCCCGCGCACCTTCACCCGGTCCAGCGCCTCCGCCAGTTGCAAGAGGCCGCCGCCCACGCGCTCCGCCCGCTGCGGCCAGCGCAAGGACAGCTCGATGAAGGGCCGGGCCACGGGGTTCATCTGCCGCAGCCAGCGCCACGGCGACGCGTGCCGCAAATCCGGGTGCTTCTTCGCGATGCGCAGATCCACCCGGCCGTAGAGCACCGCCCGCGCGCGCCACCAGGTCAGCGGCTGCCTGTCCATGCCGTGCAGCGACCAGGCGTGCTTCGAGAACCGGAAGCAGGCGCCGTGCTTCTCCAGCCGCAGCCCCAGCTCCGCGTCATGCCCGCGCCGCAGCGAGCGGTCGAACCCGCCCACCGCCAGGTAGTCCTCCCTGCGCAGGGACACGTTGCCGCTGAAGAGGCTGTTCCCGCGGATGGGCGCCCCGGACGACAGCGCCTCGGACTTCTTGTCCAGATGGTGCTGGTGCCACCGCTCCATCAGGCCCCAGTCCTCCACCTCGCCGCGCATCCAGCCGAGGACCACCAGACCTGCCCGCTCGTCGTGGTGGCGCAGGTGGGCGGCCAGAAAGCCGGGCCCCACCACCATGTCGTCGTCCACGAAGATCAGCACGTCTGCCCGGGCCTGCAGCGCGCCCAGGTGCCGCGCCGCCGCTGCGCCCGCGTTGGCCTGGCGCAGGAGCGTCACCGCGAAGGGGTAGGTGCGCGCTTCGATGACCTCGTTCAGCGCACGCTCAGAGCCGTCGTCCACGACGATGACCTCGAACGCGGAGGTGGGCAGCGTCTGCGCGCGGAAGAGATCCAGCAGGCGCTTCACCCGGGATGCGCCTTCGTAGCTGGGGACCACCACGCTCAACCGAAGGCCGCTCATCCGCGCTCCCCCTCGAAGATCACGCTGCCCAGGACCTTGCGGCCCCCGAGGTGCCGCAAGGTTCGCTCCACGTCTCCCTGCGTGGTCCGCCCCGGCTGCACCGCGAGCACCACCGCGTCCGCCGCCAGCGCGAGCGGCACCGCCGCCGCCTCGGCGTCCGGAGGGTCCACCACCACCACCACCTTGTCGCCAGCGAGCAGGTGCTCCCGGAGGTCCCCGGACAGCCGCGTGGCCCGCGGCAGGTCTGCGCCCGTCCCATCCACCAGCCGCACCGGCGCGCCCGCCTCCCGGTTGGCGACCACCTGCACCCCGCGACCGAGCGACGCCACGTCCAGGTCGTCATGCACCGGCACCAGCGCCAGGACCCGCCAGGGCTCGGACAGGGTCGCCACCCACAGCCTGCGCGCGCTCTGGGCCAGGAGCGGATCCAGGGTCGCCTCGTTCCGCGGCGCCACCTGCGCGTTCTTCGCGATCTGCTCGGCAGGCGCCCCCACCACGCCCTGCGCCTCCCCCACGTTCTCCAGCCTCATCGCGCCACCTCTCCTTTGCGGGCCGTCCTCACCCATTCGTCACGCCTGGGGCCGCCCCGCGCTGCCACCGCCAGCTTCCAGAGCAGGTACCCGGGCGCGCGGGCCAGGGCCGTCAGCCCACCCAGCCCCACCCCCGAGAGCTGCCAGCCGCGCGCGACGTAGAAGGTCAGCATCAGCCCGCACGCAAGCCACGGCACCAGCGTCCAGGGTTGCCCGGCCAACGCCATCACTGTCGACAGCAGGCCACCCAGGAGCACCACGCCGCCGAGCTGCGCCAGGGGCGGCACCAGCAGGTCCAGGGCCAGGTCCACCAGCAGGGGGCTGCGCTGGCGCACGCCTTCAGCGAAGACCACGGGGGCCACCTCGCGCACCAGGAGCTTGCGGCCATGTTCCCAGCGCTGCCGCTGCGAACGCGAGGCCTGCTCGTCGGAGACCATCTCGCCCAGCGCCCGCGCTTCGTGCGCGAAGTGCACCCGGATGCCGGCCCGCCCGAGCTGCAGGCCGTACTCCACGTCCTCCACCATCGAGAACGCGCGGTGCGGCTGCGCCCTGAGCAGCGACGTGGTGAAGCACATCCCGTTGCCGCGCAGGCCGCAGGACAACCCCAGCCGCTCACGTCCGCGCGAGCGCACCTGGTGGAACAGCGCGAAGGCCACGGTCATCAGGCGGGTGCGCCAGGATTCGTCCGGGTTGGCCACGCCGTACTCCGCCTGCGCCGCCTGGGCACCTGCCCGCACCCGCGCATCGAAGGCGCGCAGGAGGTTGGGGGAGGCGAGCGTGTCCGCGTCCACCACCACCACCGCGTCCGCGAACCCGTCCGCGAGGCTGCGCTCGAAGGCATGGGCGAGCGCGTAGCCCTTCCCGCGCCGCTGCGCGTCTCGCCGCTCCAACACCTGCGCCCCCGCCGCGCGGGCACACGCCGCGGTGTCGTCCGTGCAGTTGTCCGCGATGACGCGCACCCGGAACAGGTCCGCCGGGTAGTCCAGCGCCTGGAGGTTCTGCACCGTCCGGGCGATGCCCGCCGCCTCGTCGTGCGCGGGCACCAGCACGTCGAACCGGGTCGTGGGCGCTCCGCCTTGCGGCAGCGGCAGCCTGCGCGACAGCAGCGTCAGCGCGAACAGGTAGCCGCACGCGCACAAGACCGGGACGGACAGCAGCACCAGCGCTGCGGCGAGCAGGAACGGCACCGACATCAGGAGACCTCCAAAGGCGGCGCGCCGCCGGGCGCGGCGTGAGGGCGCGCTGGGGTGACGACATGGGCGGCAGGCCAGGCCCCGGCGTTGAGCGCGACGCGCGCAGACGTGGCGAGCGACAGCGCGAGCAGCATCACCGGCAGGTAGCTCTGCGTGCCCATGTCCCCCCAGGCCTGCATCCCGAAGAGCAGGACGAAGCCGACGGCGCACAGCGCGGCGGTGGACTCGCGCGCCGAGAGCGGCTGCTGCAGCGCGCGCGCAGCGAAGAAGGCGGCCGTGGGCAGGGGCAGCCACAGGAAGAAGAACCCCAGAAGGCCGGTGGCCATCAGCAGCGTGTAGACGCTGTTGTGGGGGATGAACTTGTAGAGATCGAACGAACGCCAGATCTCGTTCTTCACCACCTCGTCGTATTCGTGGCCGAAGCCCTGGCCCCACAAGGGCGAGGACTCGATGGTGCGGGCCACGTTGTAGTTCTCCACCTCGCGCGCGAACGTGGAGCTGTCCTGCTCGCCGTCCACGCTCACCATGGCGTGCACCGGCGCGAAGAGCTTCGACGAAGACTGCGTGCCGGCGGCCCAGTACACGGCCAGAAGCGGCGCGAGGAGGAGTCCCACCCTCACCGCGCGCCTTCGCGCGTCACCCTTCGGCATCAAGGCCATCACCGCCAGGAGCCCCAGGGCCAACTCCGCCCAGGCGATGCGCCGGTCGTTCAGGTGGATGGAGAAGAGCAGCCACGAGAGCACCACGAACCCCGTGGCCAGCCCCGCGAAGGTCGGCCGCTGCAGGAGCCAGGCGATGACGATGAGCGCCGCGCCCACGAAGAGCACCGAGTCCGGGTGGGTGGTCACGTACGCCGGCTCGAGCCCCTGGGGTCTTGCCACGCCGTAGAAGAAGTACGCGCCCAGCACGCCCTTGAAGCACGCGCTGCCCACCACCACCGCCCCCAGCGCCGCCAGCTCCTGCCGCGAGCCGCGCAGCGCCTCACAGAAGATCAGCGCGAAGGCTGGCAGGAGCATCAGCTGCCGGATTTGCCAGTAGGCGCCCTGGAACGAGCCGCCGCGCGCCATCCCGAACCCGAACCACACCCCCATCACCAGGGCGTACGCCCCGAGCACGCCGTACAGCCCCCACGCCACCGGTCGCCGCGGCAGCCCCAGCTTCGGGTCCATCCGCCGCCAGAGCAGCGCGCCCGCGGTCAGCAGCACCAGCAGTTCGAAGGCCGCGAAGGGCGCGGGCACCCCCAACATCCCGCCGATGTTCCTGTAGAGCAGCTCACCCAGCGGGTAGAGCGGCGACTTCCACATCCCCGCCGCCGGGTTGTCCTGCGGGGACTCCACGCACAGGACCAGCGCCAACAGCCCCAGCGCCACCCACCTGGGCGACGCGCGGGAGACTGCCCACACCGCCGACGCGGCGCACACCGGCGCCAGGGCCACGTGCGGCCGGTCCGGCCACATCACGAGGCAGCCCAACGTGGCGGCGATGAGGGCGGCGACGATCACTGCTGCCTCACCTCGCTCAAGACCGGGGCACCCACCGCGCGCTCCACCTGCCAGCGCTCGAAGAGGACGCCGCGCCGCAGGTCCAGCCACAGCGCCGCGAACAGGGCCAGCAGGAGCCCGGCGAGGAAGCCCACCGCCACCATCTTCACCAGGCTCGGCGCGTCCGGCTTCATGGGGGCGGTGGCGGGCCGGACGACGCTGAAGCCCTCCTCGAAGGTGTTCTCGGTGGCCGCCAACTCCAGCCGCGCCGTCTGCAGCCGGTCCGCCATGTCGGTGAAGCGGGCGGTGGCCAGCCGGAGCTGCTCGCGCGCGTTGGCGAGCCGGGGGTCACCGTCCTCCAGCTCGTTCACGGAGGGGCGGCTGCCGCTGTCCACCAGATCCAGCTCGCGCCCGCCCAAGGAGACGTACTCCGCCAGCAGCGAGCGCTCTTCGTCGCGCAGCGCGCGCAGCTCCGGCGAGCCGCTCTTCAAGGCCTGCAGCCGCCTCGTGGCGTCCGCCATGGCCGGGTGGGCCTCGCCGTAGCGGGTGGCGAGCTCGCGGACCTCGCTCTCGGTGGTGGCCACCCGCTCGCTGCGCTGCGCCTCCAGCGCCGAGAGCGTGTGCCGGCGGGAGAGGATCTCCGTGCGCAGCCGCATCAATTCGGCGTCCGGGAGCTGGTTCCACTTCCCTTCGGCCTGCATCCCCCGAAGCGTCGAAGACCGGGACTTGCCGCGGAGCCTTCGGCGCTCTGCCTCCACGACCGCGAGCGCGCCGTCCACCTCGCCCTGCGCCGCGCCCACCGCGCCCTCCAGCACGGCGATGGCGCCGCGGGTGCCCTCGGTGAGCTGCTGCCGCCGGAGCTCGAGGAAGCGCTGCTGGACGTCCTGCACCAGCGTCCTGGCCATCTTCGGCTCCGGCCAGGCGATGGCGATGTCCGCCCGCTCCCCGCCGTTCCAGGTCACGGTGAGCCGGCTCTCCAGCGTACCCAGCATGATGAGCCGCCGCTCCTCGTCGGTCAGAGGTTCGGAGACCTGCGCCTTCACCGCGTCGCGCAGCTTCTGCAGCGGAGAGCGGTGGGCCTCCCAGTGCGCGGCGAGGTCGTGCCGGTCCACCAACTCCAGCAGGAACCGCTGGCCGGCCGCGGCCCGGAGCGCGGCCTCCGCGGAGGGGCCCTGGTCCCGCGTGAAGTAGCGCCGGGGATTCACCGTCGCCGCGAGCGTGGGGTTGGGCGTCATCTGCAAGACCGCCCGCGCCCGCCAGGTCCGCGGCAGCGACTCGTAGAGGGCGGCCGCAGACACGGTCACCAGCGCCACCACCAGGAGGAAGAGCCCCTTGTGCCGCCAGACCGACTTCACGCCGTAGCCTGCGACCTCGCGGACCCGCCGAAGGTCCACCAGGCGGTCCTCGCCCGTCTGCACGCCGCGCCCATTCATGGGTCACCTCCCCCGTCCCGCGTCAGGTTTGCCTCGAGCAACTGCCTCACGCGGCGGCGGAAGTCGTCGCGCGAGAAGGGCTTGGACAGAAAGTCATCCGCGCCCGCCTCTTCGGCGAAGGCGCGCTCCGCGGCCAGGCCCCGGCCGCTCATCATCAGGACCCGCACGTTGCGCAGGTGGGGCGCCTTGCGGATGAAGCTGCAGACCTCGTAGCCGGAGGACTCCGGCAGCACGACGTCCAGACACACCAGCGCCGGGCAGTCGTTCCGGAGCCGGTTCATGGCCGTCTTGCCGTCCGCCGCCACCACCGACTCGAAGCCCAGGGTCTCCACGCACTCCTGCATCGCGTTGAGCAGGTCGGGGTGATCCTCCACCAGCAAGACCCGCTGCCGCTTTTCGCCCATCACGCCTCCACCCCGGGGGTCCCGAAGATCACCATCAGCAGGTACGCGGCGCAGAAGGCCGCGAAGAGCACCAGCAGCGTCCGCAATGCGGTCAGGGGCGTGGGCCTGCGCGCCGCGACGACGGGGATGACCACCGTGGCGGCGATCATCGACAGCAGCACGTTCTCCATCAGTCCCCGTCTCCCAACTCGCCCTGGCTCTTCCGCCGCCGCTCCAGCACCGCCTGCGCCAGCGCCACGAAGGTTGCCTTCGGGAAGGCGCCGGTCAGCAGGACCCCAAGGGTGTACACGGCCACATCCACCGCAAGGCGCCACGGGCCCAGCTGCTCCAGGGTGCGATGCACCGCGAGCACCAGTGCACAGACGAGGAGGAGCTTCGCAGTGCGAACGACGCTGGCCCGGTCGAAGGTCCCGCCCCGGAGCGCGTAGAGCAGCCGCGAGACCGCGACCAACTCGGCGCCGAGCAGCGCCAGCGCCGCCCCCATGCCGGGACCGCCCACGCCGAACCACGCGCCCGCGCGCGGCACCAGCAGGACCTGGAGCAGCGGGTTCAGGAACAAGGACACCACCGCCACGCCGGTGACCGCCCAGGCGCGGTTCTGCAGGACCAGCGTGGTGGAGCAGATCATCGCCACGTAGGTGAGGACGAACACCGGCGCCATCAGCCGCAGTGCGGGGGCGGCGGGCGCGTAGGCCTCACCGAAGAGGAAGGTCACCCAGAAGTCCGCGCCCAGCGCCAGGACCAGCGCCACCGGGGCGGAGAGCGCCACCACCAGCTCCGTCGCCCGGCGCGCCTTGCGCAGGAGCGCCTCGGGAGACTCCGCGGCCGCCTGGGACAGCAGCGGCATCAAGACCCAGTTGAGCAGGGGCGCGAGCAGCAGCGCCATGCCCGCCAGGGTCCACGCCGCGCCGTAGAAGCCGACCTCGTCCGGCGCGGCGTAGAAGCCCACCATGCTCGAGCCCACGCGCGAGCAGACCGTGTACGAGATGATGCTGACGAAGAAGGGGAGGCTCGCAGCCAGCACCGTCCAGGCGGCGCGCGGCTGCACCGAGAGCCTCAGGCCCAGGTGCCGCCGGCACAGGACGAGCAGCACGAAGGCCCGGAGCGCTTCGGAGACGAGGAACGCCAGCGCCACCGCGCGCGCGCCGCCGCCCAGGGCCAGGGCCGCCGCCACGCCGCCCGCCCACACCAGCTTGGAGGCGACGTTGATGACCGACAGGCCGCCCACCTGCGCCCGCGCGTGCAGCAGCGCCGCCAGCGAGTTGTTGGCCACGAAGAAGAACTGGCCTGCGCCGAAGAGGTAGACCGCGTGCCGCGTCACCGGCGGCTGGTCCGTCAGGGCCATCACCCCCCACAGCGCCCCGAGCAGCACCGCGAAGAGCCCCAGGCGGGCCAGCAGCACCGCGCCGAAGAAGTCGTCGGCGTGGCGCTCGCGCAAGGTGACCTCCTTGCGGATGTACGTGTCGAGCCCGAAGGTCAGCAGCACGAACACCGTGGCGGTCAGCGCGTCGGCGAAGTTGACGATGCCGAACTGCTCGGGCCCGAGGAACCGCGGCATGGCCAGGCGGGCCACCACCGCGATGCCCCAGGTGCCCAGCAGCGACGTCCCCAGCTTGAGCGCGTTGCGCGCGGCGAGGCCGACCGAGCCTGCGCCCCGGCCAGCACCCACCGGCGCCGTGCGCGTCGCCGTCACCGCCACCGCGCGGGCGGGCGAGTCCGAAGGAGGCGCCATGCTCCGGGCCCTAGCTCGCTCCCCGGCCGGTGAGGACCACCGGCACGGTGCGGAGGATGAGGGACAGGTCGCTCCAGAAGCTCCAATGGTCGATGTACCGCATGTCCAGGTACATCCACTCCTCGAAGGAGATCTGGTTCCGGCCGGAGACCTGCCAGATGCAGGTGAGCCCCGGGCGGACCGACAGGCGGCGCAGCTGCCAGGGCTCGTACTGGGCAACCTCCGGCGGCACCGGCGGCCTGGGGCCCACGATGCTCATGTCTCCGCGCAGCACGTTGATGAGCTGCGGCAGCTCGTCGATGGAGTACTTGCGGATGAAGCGGCCCACGCGCGTCACCCGCGGGTCGTTCTTGATCTTGAAGACCGGCCCCTGCTGCTCGTTCTGCGCGGTGAGCTTTGCCTTCAGCTCCTCCGCGTTGATGACCATGGAGCGGAACTTGAGCATCTTGAACGGGCGCCCGTGCAGGCCCACCCGGTTCTGCGCGAAGAACACCGGCCCGCGAGACGTCAGCTTCACCGCCGCCGCCACCGACAGCAGCAGCGGGGAGAGCGCCAGAAGGCCGCAGGAGGCCACCACCACGTCGAACAGCCGCTTCACCGCGCGCTGCGCTGGCCTCGCCGCGAAGGGGACGAAGTGGAGGTAGCCGTCGAGCACCGCATTGGGCGTGGCCGGGCGGGCGCGGCCCATGGGCACCGGGACTGCGGGGATCGCGAAGGGAGCTCCCAGCCGCTCGCACACCCCCACCAGCCGGTCCAGCTCGTCGCCCAGGTGCGCCACCCGCGCGGCGACGTAGACCTCGCCCACCGGCATGCTGCGCAGACACCGCTCGAGATCCTCCGACACGGTCCCCTTCACCTGGTCTGCGGGGACGGCCACCCGCGCCTCGCCTGCGAAGCGCAGGTAGCCGAGCACGCGGCGGCGGGGGTGCTGGGTCTGCAGGACTTCTCCCAGGTGCCTCGCCAACGGGCCCGTGCCGGCGACGAGCACGTCATCAATGGCCTCTTCGCGCCGCGCGAGCTTCCGGAAGAGGAGCAGCCGCGGCAGCGAGACCGCCGGCAACAGCAGCAGGGCGAGATCCCCCGGGTGCGGCAGGACCCTTGCCAGGGAAGGAAAGACGCCACGCAGGACCGCCAGCGGCACCACCTGCGCCACCACCAGCACGCAGGTGAGCGCGAACTCGTCGAGCGGGACGCGCACCTTCCAGGTGTCGTACAGCTGCAGCGCGCCGCTGCCCACCGCCCACAGCGCCAGCGAGAGGAGCGCGCACAGCCACAGGGGCAGGAGGTTCGCGCCCCCTGGCGCCGTCTTCGCGCCCACGAGCAGGAACAGCCCCACCACCGCCACGTGGTCGTAGATGAGGTTGAGCTTCGAAGAGTTCCCCGGAGCCACTGAGCCAAACACCGTCACCGCCGCCTCCCGCGTGAGCACCGAGATGGGAACGGTGACCGGGTGTGTCAACCGCCGAGGGCGGAACTTTGGGGCAGTCGTGCCCTAGGGGCAGATCGGGGGGCGGCTGGAGGACAGGTGTCTGCGCGCGCGCTGTAGAAAGTTCCCACCGTCGGTGGAGGGCGTGGTCATCCCCTTCATGCCGGCGCCGAAGGCGATGGCGAACCCGTGCGCGGAGGTGACCTCCTCCGGGTGTGAAAGGAAGTAGTCCACGCGGTTGTCGCGCCAACCTTCGGGCTGGTCTGACAGCCCGCTGTGGCCGAGCGGGAGCTGCCACCAGAGGTTCGGCAACCGCGCGGTTTCGCTCACCGCCTTCGCCCAGGTGAAGGCCTGCCGGAAGTGGGGGAGCCTCTGGTTGTGTGGATCCCACCAGCGGTCCTGCCCTCGGACGTGCTGGTAGTAGCCGGCGTCGCGGTCGCTCGCGCCGATGGCGATGAAGTCACTCTCCGCCGCGCCGAGCCGGAGCAGATAGCGCCCCACCTGTTGCGCCTGCGCGACGACGTCCAGGGCCGGGTCGCGGTTGATGCTCACGTCCACCTTCGTTGCCCAGAACGACGCGTGCAGCCCCACCTTCGCGTTGGGCGCGTGGACGCGGGCCATCCGGATGAGGCAGCGCGACAGCCCTGCCACCGTGTCCGGCAGCTGTCCGCACTCCGCCGGCGCCGCCTTCGAGACGGGCGCGGGGAGCGTGGACGGCTCTTCGGCCACGTGCTGCGCGTAGCCCCACAGGTCCGGCTCGAGGTGGAGGAGCGCCGGGGTGGTGCCCACCTGCTGCAGGAGGAAGCGCCAGTCCGCGAGGTAGCGGCGAAGGCGCGCCTCGTCGTTCAACGCCGGGATCTCCTCCACGCCATCTTCGACGCCGCTGGTGTGCAGCCACTGGTACCAGGTGATCATCGGCACCTGGCCGTTGGCGCGCGTCCGCTCCAGGAAGTCCCGCACGTATTGGCCCGGCGGCGCCTTGTGCCACTGCCAGCAACCCCACCACGGTCCGGGGTCCTTTTCGGGGCACGCGTCCGGCGGCCCCTCCGCGTCCCCGGGGAACCGCGCGCCACCCGCGAGGTAGAGGTAGCGCAGGTCGAACGGCGCGGCCTTCGCCACGTCGTCCTCCATCATCCCGCCCACCAGGAGGACCTTCCGGCCGAGCGCGCGGGAGAGCGTGCGCGAAAGGCACCCGTCGGCCTCGTGCGCCGGGGACGTCAGGCGCTGACTCCCGGTTTCGGTCCAGGCTTCGGTCCCCGGCGTTGACCAGGTGGAGGCGGAAGCGTCCGCGGCGCATCCGGGGTCGGCCTCCGCGCACGTGGGAGATGGCCCGGCCGCCTGGACGGTCCCGGGCGGAGGTGTCGTCGCGCAGGCGCTCCACAGGCCACTGACGAGCAGGCCTGCAGCCGTGCTCCGCCATGCTCGCCTGCCCTGACAGGGGACTCTGCGCATCGGCGCAGGCTTGGGACCGGCCCCGGCGAAATCAACCCGGACGGGGGCCTGTTGCCAACGTCTACTCCTCAGCATTGGGACGTACGAGATGACGAAGACCCTCAACACCCTCACCGCGGCGCTGGGCGCCACGCTGCTCCTTGCCGCCTGCGGAGGCGAGCTCCCGACGACGGGAGAGGACCTCACCACCGTGGAGCAGGAGGCGGGCGGCCCCGGCACGGGAACCCAGCCCCCTCCGGGGGCGCCTGGCACGCCGCCGTCTACGCCCGGGCCCGGGACCCAGCCCGGCACCGCGGTGCCGGACCTCCTGCTGGCGACGTTCGATCAGATGCCCGCGGGCGACTTCGGCTCGGTGACGCAGCCTTCGCTGGAGACGGAGCTCGGCCGCGCGGTGGACTGGGTGTACCAGGTGGAGGAGCTGGCGGTGGTGGAGGACGAAGGGGGCCGCTCGCTGCGCCAGCGGTTCGTGCCCGGCAACACCGGCTCGAAGGTGGTGACCGTCCCCGTTCCGCTCGCAGGCGCCAACGAGGTCTGGATGTCGTACCGCGTGCTCTTCGAGGACGGCTTCCAGTTCGTGAAGGGAGGCAAGCTCCCGGGGCTCGCCGGCGGCACCTATCCCACGGGCGGTGACTTCGACGACAACGGGTTCTCGGCGCGGCTGATGTGGCGCGAGAACGGCACCCTGTCCGTGTACGCGTACCACCACGACCGGCCGGAGAAGTGGGGCGAAGACCTCTTCCTCGTGAATGAGGACGGCTCGCGCTGGCAGGCGCCGGTGGGGCAGTGGCTGACCATCCGGGAGCGCGTGAAGGTGAACTCCACCGGCGAGTCCGCAGACGGCGAGGTCGAGGTCTGGGTCAACGGCGAGCGCAAGCTCTTCAAGGGCGGCCTGCGCTGGCGCATGAACACGAGCTACTCGGTGGACCGCTTCCTCTATTCGGCGTTCTACGGCGGGTCCGATCCCACGTGGGCGCCCACCACCACCACCTACGCCCGCTTCGACGACTTCAAGGTCGCCACCGGTCCCGACGGCGTGGACTGACCCTTCGCGTCCAACTGCGCGACGAGCTTCTTCGGCGCCTGGGCGCGGTAGCTCTCGTCTATCCACGCCTTGAGGAGGTCCAAAGGCAGCGGCTTGCCTTCGGGGAACTCCGCGGACACCCAGCCGCTCTTGCCCAGCCCGTACCCGGTGGGCTTCGTGAACGGGAGCATCAGCGCCGCCGCGCTCGACTGCGGCAGCTTGCAGGAGATGCTGAAGGGCTGCCCCTCCACGCCCAGGTACGCGAAGGTCTTGTCGTTCACCGCGAGGTCGAGGTGCCCCGGCCAGGGGCTCTTGGTGTGGGTGCCGGGATAGCCGAGCCCGAACGCGCGCAGTTCCTCGAGGGGTTCGTCGGTCGAAGCGGACTTCTGCTTCGGCGGCTTCGGGGCGGCCTGCTTCGGGGCCTGCCGCGGCTTTGCCGGCGTGCGCCTGGCGACCCTGGCCGGCCGGGTCTTTGGATCTCTGGTCGTCGCCATCTTCAGAACCTCAAGGTGAGTGCTGCGGGCGGAGTCACGAGCGCCTGCACATAGACCTCGTGCGGCGTGGTGGGAAGTCTGGCTGGCCGCGCCGCGCGCGCAGGTCTTGGCGTGAGCTCGGGCTTCGGGTCCCTGGGCGGGGCGGTCCAGTGGATGCCCAAAGACGCGGCCGCAGGGATGATGGCCCAATGCAGCGCGAAGATGAGCAGGCTGACGCCGAGCGCGGCGCCCTGCGCGGCCAGTGACTCCGGCCTGAGCACTCCCCACAACACGCCGAACCCGATGCCGGTCCCCACGAACAGCGCCGTGGAGAGCAGTTGGCCCACCCCCGCGCCCAGCAGCGCGCCCAGAAGGCCGTTGTTGCCGCCGCTCGGCGCCACCCCGTACGCCCCCAGCGCCGCTGCCACCGGGGCGAGGAAGAAGTTGGAGGCGAGGAAGGTGAGGTAACCCGCGACGATGGAGGGGAGCGGGTCCTGGCTGGCGAGCCACACCACGCCCCCCACCAGGCCGCCGAAGAGCGCGGTGACGAAGTCCGCGCCCATCACCATCGCCGCGCCGATGAGCACCTCCTTCCCCACCAGCCGCCGGGCATGCGGGTCTACCTGCACCCCCGCGAGCGGATCGGCCTCGTCCGTCTGGAGGAGCCGGACCGAAGTGGAAGATGCGTCAACGCGCGGGAGCAGGTGGAAGGACGCGGGCGCGGCGAGCGCGCTGCCCGACGCCGTGACCATCAACAGAAGCAGAAGTCGCAGCACGCCCCGGAGCGTACTGCGCCCATGGCCCCGGCGGCGGCGCCGTGTTGCGTCCCCGCGACGTCCGGTAGTCGTCAACGCGCGGAGGCAAACCGTGAGGATGGGGTTTTCTGGGCCCATCACACGTCCCACCTTGCCCCAGCCATGTCGAACTCCCCCATCCGTTCGGCCCGGTACGCAGGTGCAGTGGGACTCGGCGCGCTTCTGGGCGTCGCCGTCGTCGCCTTGCCTGCATGCCGGGATCCCTCCTTGCTGCCCATTGCCTCTGAAGAGACGCCTCCTGCGCACGACGGGACAGGCGACGGCACCCCGCCCACGCCGAACCCGACTCCCGAACCCCTCTCGCGGGTGACCCGCCCAAACCCCATCCCGAAGGAGAACGCGCTGCCCGGGGATGCGGATTGGAGGGAAGGGACCCGCGCGCGCGCCCGCGAGCTGGAGCTGTACACGACGCACGAGTCGCTCCGGCACGGGGAGCGGCTGGGCATCAAGGCGTCTTCAGACGTGGCGGTGGACGTCACGGCGGAGATCTTCCGCATCGGCTGGTACGGCGGCAAAGGCGCGCGGAAGGTGTGGAGCGGCGGTCCCTTCTCCATTGCGCCGCAGGCGGAGTGCCCGCGCACGGACCGCACCGGGCTGGTGGAGTGCCAATGGGAGACGACCTTCGAGGTGCCCGTCTCGCCGGACTGGGTTTCGGGCCTGTACGTGGTGAAGCTGCGCCGGCCGGACGGCTTCAAGCGCTTTTCTCCCTTCGTCCTCCGTGACGACCGCGCCGCGGAGATCCTCTACACGCCCAATGTCACCACCTGGCAGGCCTACAACGACTGGGGCGGGCAGAGCCTGTACTCGGACGGCTCGGGGAAGATGCCGTCGGGTCGCTCGTGGCAGGTGTCCTTCGACAGGCCGTATGCGTCCCTGGACGGCGAGGGCAAGACGTTCCACCTCGACCTGGCCCTGGTGCAGTTCCTCGAGCGCCACGGCTACGACGTGACGTTCGCCACGGGGCTGGACTTCCTGCGCCACCCGGACCTGCTCCACGGCATCGGCGCGCTGGTGCACGGCGGCCAGGATGAATACTGGTTCGCCGAGCAGCGGGCGCAGGTGGACGAGGCGCTCGCGTCCGGCGCGCTGAGCCTCGCCTACTTCGGTGGCAACGGCGCCTACTGGCGCACGCGCGCTGCGCCCTCTGCCGCAGGTCCCTGGCGCCAGCTGCACTGCTACAAGAGCGAACCTCTGGAGGACCCCTGGCCGCACGCGACCGTGCGCTTCCGGGATGACCCCCACGCGCACCCAGAGAACAACCTCTTCGGGGTGATGTACGAAGGCTGGCAGCACGTGGGCTTCCCGCTCGCGGTCCACGACGGGGACCACTGGCTGTTCCACGGCACCGGGCTTCAGACCGGAGACCTGCTCACCGGCCTCGTCGGCTTCGAATACGACCGCTCGTTCCCCGACCACGACGGGTACCCACAGGGCGTGCGGGTGAGCCTCGAGAGCCCGGTGGTGACGGCCGAAGGGGTCCCCTCCCGCGCGCAGGCGGTGGACCGGACGCTGCCGTCCGGCAGGCTGGTCTTCGCGGCCGGGACCATCTGGTGGCCGCTCGGGCTGTCCTCGGATCCGGCGACGCGGGATGGCCGGGTGGAGCGGATGACGCGCAACGTGCTGGAGCGGGCGCTCTCGCACCGGCGCCCGGAGCGCGTGGTGCCGCCAGCGGGCGCGCTGCGTCCGGAGCCGCCACAGGTGTTGGGGGAGTGGGCGCAGGAGGTCTCCTGGTTCGCAGGTGACGAAGGCCAGGCAGGGCTTCTGGATGGCCCCCTGCGGGGTTCGCGCTTCGACGGACCCACCGGCCTCGCGGTCACGCCCGAGGGCGACCTCCTCGTGGCGGACACGCGCAACAACCGCGTGCGGCTCGTCACCGCCGAGGCGCCCCGGCAGGTCCTCACCCTGGCGGGCACCGGTGAGCGCGGCCACCGCGACGGCGACGGAGCGCAGGCGCAGTTCCGGGACCCCATTGGCGTGGCCGTCGGAATCGAAGGGGAGATCTACGTCGCCGACTCGGACAACCACGTCATCCGCCGGCTGGACCGAAAGCCCGGGGGCGGAGGCTGGACGGTGAGCACCGTGGCCGGACAGCCCTTTGCCGCGGGCTTCGCGGATGGCGCAGCGGACACGGCGCGCTTCAACCGCCCGGTGAGCCTCGCGGTGCATCCGGACGGCCACGTCTTCGTCGCGGACCAGGCCAACCACCGCCTGCGCAAGATCGTCTTCGGCACCGGAGAGGTGAAGACCGTGGCGGGCACCGGCGTGCAGGGCTGGCGGGACGCAGCGCGCGGCGTGGAAGCTGAGCTCTCCAACCCCTCCGCGGTGGCAGTGGCGAAGGACGGTACCGCCTTCGTGCTCGACGCGAGCAGCCAGCGCATCCGCCGGGTGCGGCCGCAGGCGGACTACGAGGTGGACACCGTGGCCGGGGACCCCGTGGCGTGGACGGCGGTGGGTTACCGGGACGGGACGGGGGAGGGCGCCCGCTTCCGTGCCCAGTTGGGGCTGGTGGTGGAGCCGTCCGGCGCGCTGCTGCTGGCGGACACTGCAAACTTCCGCATCCGCCGCATCGTCCCCGGCGAGACGGCAACGACCACCCGGGTCACCACCGTGGCCGGAGACGGGCGGCTCGGGACCGCGCGCGGGTGGGGCCACCAGGCCAACGTCGTCTCCCCCACCGGCCTGGCGCTCGACGCGGACGGGCACCTCTATGTCTCGGAGCCGTTCCACCACGGCCTCCTGCGCGTCACCTTCGGGCGCTGATTCGTCACCCGCGCGTGTCGAGTTGTCGCGACCCTTTACAGTCCCCGGTGACCGGGTTTTGACCTCTGGTGCGCAGCGGAGCCACGGCCCCGGGTGGGGTCCGCTTCCCACGCCCTGAGAGGGACGCGCAGGCGGGTGTGGGGTCTGCCCAGCAGTTTGGGTGTCCTCAAACAGGACAGCGCGCCGAAGAAAAGCTCCGTGATGACGGGCGTTTGGCGCATGGCACGCCGGGAGCATTGCAACCGCCCGTCTGAATTGGCGTCACCTGACGCGAAGGAGCAGGCCGGATGCGCAGCTTTCGTACACTGATTGTCTTCGGGATCACCGCGGTGCTGGCGGGCTGCGGCACCTCCATGGATCTCACCGAATCGGCGCTCGACGTCGAGCGGCTGAGCGACCCGGCCGAGGCCGCGGAGGCGGAGCTTCGCGCGGACGCCACCTACGACAGCGTCTTCACCGCCGCGGGCCGTGAGTTCGGCGTGCCGCCGGCGGTGCTGAAGTCCATCTCCTTCGCGCAGACCCGCTACGAGCACGTGCAGGGTCACGTGGAGTTCGAAGGCCGCCCGGCCAGCGTGGGCGTGATGGGCCTCTCCGAGACGCACCTCGCCGAGGCCGCAGAGCTCATCGGGGCCACCCCGGAGCAGATCCGCGAAGACCCGGCCCAGAACGTGCGCGCGGCGGCGGCGCTGCTCAACGCCTGGGGCAGTGAGCTCGGCGTGGAGCGCAGCGACGTGCGCAACTGGGCGCCGGCGGTGGCGGAGCTCCTGGACCTGGATGACGCGGAGGCCCAGCGCGCCTTCGTCGCGGACGAGGTCTTCCACACCCTGCGGCTCGGCGTGGGCGAGCCCTCCGCGGAGCTGGCGCAGTCCGGGATGGCGCTGTCCCTGGAGCTGGAAGGGGAGCTGGGGACGTCGCAGCAGGAGCTGTCCACCGCGCCGGACTACTCCAAGGCGGTCTGGCGCCCGTCGCCCAACTACAACGCGCGGCCGGCCGGCAACATCGGCAAGCCGGGGATGGTGATCATCCACACCTGTGAAGGCGCGTACTCGGGCTGCTGGGGCTGGCTCTCCAACAAGGCCGCCGGCGCCAGCGCGCACTACGTGGTGAACTCCAACGGCTCGGAGATCTCCCAGCTGGTGCGCGAATCCCAGCGCGCCTGGCACATCGCCGCCAACTACGCCTGCTCCAACAACAGCAGCGTGGAGTGCTGGCGGAACGGCTACTCCTCCAACCACTTCACCATCGGCATCGAGCACGCCGGCTACGCGTCGCAGAAGACCTTCCCCACCGGGCAGATCGACGCCTCGGCGCAGCTCGTCTGCAACATCACCAAGAAGTACGGCATCGCCCGTGACCGGTACCACATCGTCGGTCACGGCAAGCTGCAGCCGTGGAACCGCACCGACCCGGGCCCGAACTGGCCGTGGACCACGTACCTCAACAAGGTGAACAGCTACTGCGGCTCCGGCGGCGGCGGGACGACGTCTCCCACCATCATCGTGGACTCCAACAACGGCAACAACGACCAGAAGAAGGGCTACATCCAGGTCTCTTCGAACTGGACCAGCACCCACTCCACCGCCGGCTACTACGGCACCGGCTACTACTACGCGAACACCGCGGCGGTGTCTGACGGCGCCACCTTCTGGTTCTACCTGCCGAAGGCGGAGAAGCGCACCATCGACGCGTGGTGGACCGCTGGCACCAACCGCTCGCCGTCCGCGCCATTCGTGATGTTCAACGCCCAGGGCACCAAGCTGGGCACGGTCAACGCCAACCAGCAGGTGAACGGCAAGAAGTGGGTGACGCTGGGTTCGTTCAACTTCAGCGCGGGCTGGAACAAGGTGGTCCTCTCCCGCTGGACCGGCACGGGCAAGGTCGTCATCGCGGATGCCGTCCGGATTCGCTGAGCCCCGCCGCTCCGCCTCCGCCGTCGCCGCGCTCTGCGTGGCGGCGGCGGTCGCCGTTTCGGCCGTTGGCTGCAAGCGGGAGCCTCCAGCCGCGCCGCTCGTCCCGCCTCCGCCCACCCTGCGCCCGGACCATGAGGCCCCCAAAGCCGTCGTCCGAGACCCCCTTTCGCCCGGCGCCGAAGCCGGTGCCGAGCACGCGCCGGGTGTCACAGAGCGCGCCGCGCTGCCGGGCCTCATTGCCTTCGTCCGCGAGGTGGACGGCCGCAAGCGGCCCCACCTGGTGCGCCCGGACGGCAGAGGCCTGCGCGCCCTGCCTGCGCCAGACGGGATGGACGCGGTGGTGATGGCGGCCTCTTTGGACGGGCGGTACCTGGCCGGCGTGGCGGCGGTGGGGGAGGGCGAGGCCCACCTGGAGCAGCTGCTCGTGTGGACCCTGCCTTCGGGTGAGGTGCGCGCGGTGGGCCCCAGATCTCGCCGGGCGCGCCACCCGGTGTTCTCTCCGGATGGCAGGCGGATCGCCTTCGAATCCGGGCACGAGCGCTTCTCCAACCTCTACGTCCTGCAGGTGGACGCGAAGGAAGGCGCGCTGCTGCGCGTGACCGACAGCGAGGCCGGTGACTTCGAGCCGTCGTGGTCTGCGGACGGCGCCTACCTGGCCTTCGCGTCGAGCCGGGAAGGGGACCCGGAGATCTTCCGGATCCGCGTGGACGACGTGACCGCGGAAGGCGCAGTGCCCGAACCAGAGCGGCTGACCGCGTTTCACCGGGAGGACGTCGCGCCGAGGTGGTCGTCAGGCCGCGCGCCCGGGCAGATCGCCTTCTTGTCGGACCGCGCCGGCGAGGATGCGCTCTACCTGATGGCGCCGGATGGCGCGCGGCAACGGCGACTGGGGCCGCCGGGCGCGGCGCGCGAGCACACCTGGTCTTCGGATGGGCGGGCGCTCCTGCTCGCCGTCCGCACCGAAGGCGGCAAGGCGCGGGTGGCGAAGGTGGACGCCCAGACGGGCGAGACCACGTTCCTGAGCCCGGGGCGCGCGGTGGAGGACATGCCGTCCTTTGCGCCAGGTGGCGCCCACGCGGTCTACGTGTCGGACGAAGGCGGCAGGCCGGCCTTGTGGCTGGTGCGCGCGGATGGCACCGGGCACGCGCGGCTGCTGTCGGCCTCCGGGGCGGGGGAGGACGCGGGTCATCGCCACGGCGCGAAGGGCGCGCACGCCCAGGAGGGGGACTGGCTGCCCCTGTGGTTCAGCGGTTCGTCTGGGTGATGCCCAGGGCCTCTTCGGCGAAGCGGCGCATGCGGGAGAGCAGCGTCCTGGCCTCTTCGCGCGCGTTCTTCCCGGCCCGGTCCGCCACCTCCTCCAGCCTGCCGCCACAGCCGAGGTCCCGGCACAGGCTCAGGCCGACGCGGCGGTGTTCGGTGACGTCGGTGGTGAGCAGGGAGATCATGTCCGGCGCCCCGTGCGAGTGGCACCACTCACACATGCCGGTGGGGGACCGGTCTCCGGATTGATCCCGCCGGAACGCGATGCCGGTGGGGTGCACGTCCCCGGGCGCGCTGAAGAGCAGGAACGCGCGGACGCCGGTGGGCTCCACCCAGGCGAGGTAGTCGCGGACGAACAGCGGGAACTTCACGTCTTCGGGCAAGGTGACGTGACGGCGGTCTCGGGTGCGGAACGCGGAGAAGAGGTCGTCCTCGGTCTTCAGCTGGAACATGGCGAAGGCGACGATAACGAGCGCGTCCCCCTCACACCACGCCCGCCCGGCCGCCTGCTCCCCGGCCTGGCCGAAGCCCAGGGGTTCCGCCTCGCCGGCGGCCGACCCACCTTTCCGCCTCGGAGGGGGATGAAGATGGCGAAGAGCACCCGAACCAGGAAGAAGACGACCGCGCACAAGCGCACCCGCGCCCAGACGAGCGGCAGGCTCCGCGCGCCCAGGCAGCAGTCTGAAAAGCGGGCCACGCGAAGGACCGAGCGCGACGACCAGGCGGCCGAGCTGCGCCGGGAGATTGCCCGGAAGGTCGCCGAGGGGCGCAAGCTCCGCCGCGACATCGAGACGCGCATCGAGCGGCTGCTGCGCGACCGACCTTAGTTCCCGAGGGCCGGGGCCCGGGCCCCGCAGGTCGGCGATGAGCCGGGCGTGATGCGCACCGCGTGGGTGAGGCCTACGCGACGCCGCTCTGCCCGTCTTTCGCCCGCGGCTGCGCGGGCTCGGCGTCCGCCTGCGCCTGGGGCTCCGCTCCGGCGGCCGCTTCTGACATGGCCGGAAGGGCGACGGTGAAGGTGGCGCCCTGTCCGGGCGCGCTCGCCACGCGGATGTCGCCCTTGTGCTCGACGATGATGCTCCGGCTCACCGAGAGCCCGAGCCCGGTGCCCTTGCCGCGGGCCTTGGTGCTGAAGAACGGCTGGAACAGCCGCGTCCGCACCTCTTCGCTCATCCCGTGACCTGTGTCCCGGAGCTCCACCTCCACCCCGCC
Source organism: uncultured Myxococcaceae bacterium (assembly GCA_964596895.1). Taxonomy (GTDB): domain Bacteria; phylum Myxococcota; class Myxococcia; order Myxococcales; family Myxococcaceae; genus JAFAFL01. The sequence continues at coordinate 3,964 of CAZQVZ010000019.1, read as the reverse complement.
CCCACCGGTCTCGCGCGTGAGCACGGTGAGGCGCCGCTCCTCGGACGCCTCCATCGCGTGGGCCGCGTTCATCATCAGGTTGACCAGCACCTGCCGCAGCTGGTTGTCGTTGCCCAGCACCGGCGGCAGGGACGGGGCGAGGTTCACCTCCAGCCGCACCCGTGCGATCTGCAGGGGGTGCGTCACCAGCCGCACCGCGCCATGCACCACGGCGTTGAGGTCCAGCCGGTTGAACTCCACCTTCCCGGGGCGCGCGAACTCGAGCAGGTTCCCGAGGATCTCGTTCGCGCGCAGCGCGTCCGACTCGATGAGGCCGAAGTACTCCGTCGCCTCCTCCAGGGACGCCGCCGTCTGCCCCAGCTGGCTGAACCCCACGATGCCCACCATCGGGTTCTTCACCTCGTGGGCCAGCCCCGCCGACAGCTCACCGAGCGCCGAGAGCTTCTCGGACTGCACCAGCTGGTTGTTCCGCTCGATGAGCAGCCCTTCGCGCCGCGACAGCTCCCGGCTCATCCGGTTGAAGGCCTCTGCCAGCCGCCCCAGCTCGTTGCGGCTGTGCACCTTCGCCTCCACGCCCAGCTCGCCGCGCGAGACCACCTCCATGGTCTGCTCCAGCGTCCGCAACGGCGCGGTGAGCCAGCGCGAGAACGCGATGCTGGCCAGCAGCGCCACCGCGATCACCGCCACCCCGAAGAGCACCGCGCGGCGGTTCAATTCGTCCAGGGCGCGGTACGCCACCTTCTGCGGCACCTCGATGACCACCGCCAGCCGCGCCGCCGGGACCCGGGAGAAGGCGCCCAGGTGGGGTTCGCCGCCCACCTCGAAGGTCTCCGCGCCGCGGGACAGCTTGCCCTCCAGCGCGCTGCGGACGATGGGGTTCTGGCTCTCGTCCGCGCGCGAGAGCACCTTCTGCGCCTCCGGGTGGATGACCACGCGCCCGCGCCCGTCCACCAGCCACGCGCGGTGCAGGTCGCTGCGGCCGAAGAGGTGCAGCAGCCGGTCCGGCCGGACGTAGGCCACCGCCAGCCAGTCCCCCTCCCGGCCGAAGCTCACCGCCACCCGCATCAGGGCCACGTCGGGCGGGACGCTCACGTTCTCCACCACAAGCGCCTGGGCCACCACCGCCTCGGTCGAAAGGGGGCTCTGCCGCGCGGCCTCCGCCACGTCCGCGGAGGTGAGGGCCAGCGCCTGCAGCCGGTCCGCGTCCAGGAGCGCGTACGCCCGCTCGAACTTCCCCCCCGGCCCCCGGCTCCACAGCTCCAGCGCCACCAGGTCTTCGCTGGCATCGAAGAGCGCGCGGGCGCGCCGGTCCGGATCCGTGCCGTCCAGGGTGAGGTGTTGGGCCTGCTCCAGCCCGAAGTAGGACAGCTTGTCCGAGAGCGTCTTGAGGTGGGCCGCCACCTCCTCGGAGAGGGTGCCGGCCAGAAGCGACTTGTAGTCGTAGAGCCAGGCGGTGCGGTCTGCGGTGAAGAGCGCGCGCGCCAGCACCACCCAGACCACGAGCGCGGCGATGACGATGCCCGCCACGAGCCCGACGAGCTGGTAGCGAATGGAGATCCTCATGGTGCCGTTCCCGTCCACGGTGACTCGCAGGCGCCGAGGTCTGGCGCCAGCCCGTCGTAGGTGCCCGCCCGGGGCCCGTTGTGATCCACCTCTTCGCCGCCCGCGCCGAAGAGCCCCCGGTCCACCGCGAGGGCGTCTGGCCGCAGGCAGTAGTCTCCCAATGGGGGCGCGGTGTAGCCGGGCGCGCCCAGCAGATCCTGCGCGCCGGGGATGCCCGTCTGCAGCGGGCCCGCGGCGTTGTTGAAGTACCCGTTGGGGGTGCGAAGGGTGAACGCCGCCACCGGCCCGGCGACGCCCGCGCCACCGTTGTCGGTGAACAAGGAGTTCACCACCACCAGCCCGGTCGTATTCGGCTGCGGCCTGAGGCCGTCACCGCCGTTGCCGTGCACCGTGCAGGCGCGCATCGCCAGCCCGGCAAGGTTGTGCACCTCCACGCCGCTGCCTGCGTTGTGGCGGATGAGGGTGCGCGCCACCGCCACCGAGCCCGGGTGCTGCTGACGCACACCGACGCCGTTGTGGTGGACGTCCGCCTCCGCGAGCTTCACGTTCGCCGCCCGCAGGTTGAGGCCCCGCGCGGAGAACCCGCTGACCGCAAGGCCCGGCCCCAGCTGCGCGCCCGCCCCCTTGACGTCCGCGCCCACTTCGCCTGGCCCCTCCAGCCGCACGTCCCAGAGCGCCACACCTTCGCCGTCGTCGTCGACGGTGACGCTGGTGCCGGGACAGCCTGCGACCGCGAGGCCCACGAGCCGCTGGCCGTCACCGCCGAGCACGAGGCAGCCGGGCCCGTCCGCCGCCGCGGGCGAGAAGTCCAGCGTCAGCCCCGGCTCCCCCACCATCTGCAGCCCGGGTCGGGTGACCGCCGGCAGCGCCGCCTGCACCGGCACCACGCCGGGCGCGAAGCGGATGCGCTCCACGCCCACGCCGCCTGGCCCGTTGGCGAAGGTGAGGGCCTCGCGCAAGGAGAGCCCGGTGCCGCCCGGCGCCGCGGGGGTGGCCGCCAGGTCCGCCTCGTCCACGCCGGTGGTGACCTCCACGTCGGTGGCCTGTGTGCCCACGCTCCAGTGCCGGGAGGCGAAGCCGGACAGCCCGCCCGGGTCTTGCACCTGCACCGCCGCTCGGAAGACGCCGGGCGCCTGGGCTGTCGTCTGCGCCACGGCCTCGGCGGCGAAGGGTGTGTCCCAGATCCCGTCGCCGTCGAAGTCGAACCGGAACTGCAAGGTGACGGGGGCGTCCTCCAGGTCCTCCGCGCAGCGCGCATCGAAGGTCACGGGCTCTCCCACCCGGGAAGCCACGGGGGAAAGCCCGAGGCAGCCGCGCGGCGGGGTGTTGCCGCAGACCGGCTGGCCGCCGCACCCACCGCCTGCGCAGGCGTCGGGGCCGGTGCAGGTGTTGCCGTCGTCACATGCCGTGCCGTCGGCTTTGGGGCGGGTGACGCAGGCGCCGGTCTCTTCGTCGCAGGCGGCGTGGGCGCAGGCGGACCCGCCCGGGCACTCCCGGAGCACGCCACCGCAGGCGCCGGCCTGGCACACGTCTCCGTCGGTGCACGCGCGCCCGTCGTCACAGGCGGTGCCCGAGGGCGCGGGGACCAGCGCCACCTGGGACCATCCGGGGTCACACGCCTGGCAGCCATCCCCCACCGGTCCTGCCGCCACGCAGGCCGAAGCCACGGCGCAGAACCCGTCCGCCACCGCGTGGGCGCAGGCGCCGTCTTCGCAGCGGTCCATCGTGCAGGAGCGCCCATCGTCGCACGCCGCGTCCTCGAGGCAGGCCACCACGCGCAGCGCGCGGGGGAGCGTGGAGGTTCGGCCCCACCCGTCGCGAAAGGAGAGGTCATAGCGCCCCTCCGAGAGTCCGGGGACCGCAAGCCGCAGCCCCTCGGCGCCCAGCTCGAGGACCTGCAGCGCGATGGGGGCTGCCCCGTCGCCGGTCCCGTCATCGTGGTTCCGGGAGAGCCACACCTCCGGCAACGTCACCGCGGCCGAACCCTCCCCCACAGCCCGGGCGTCCAGATCTGCCCGGATGCGCGCGTGCAGGTGGTGCCCCGTCAGGTGCAGCGCCCCGTCCGTCCCCGCGAGCAGCCGGTCTGGCGACACCGCCTGCAGCTCGGGCGGAGGGGGCGGCTTCGCGGGGCAGGCGCAGAGCACGAAGGCGAAGGCGAGCCAGGTCCCTCCGCCCGTCGTCGCCCAGGACCTCACCGCGCGCGCGGTCATGGCGTCACCCCATAGCCCACGGTGGTGAGCAGCCCGCCGGTCTGTCCGCGCGCGAGCTCACCGTGCGCGCGCGCGAACCCGTAGCCCACCTCCAACGAGAGCCGCCCCGGGCCCACCTTCCGCGACACGCCCGCCGCCGCCGCGGCGCCGGGCTGCCAGGAGAGCTCCTGCTGCGCTGCGGTGGCCACGCG
>CAZQVZ010000018.1:0-30318 GCA_964596895.1 uncultured Myxococcaceae bacterium | reverse complement strand
CAACGTGCTGCTGGGCAAGAAGTGCCTCGCGCTGCGGATCGGCTCGTACCTCGGCAAGCAGGAGGGCTGGCTCGCCGAGCACATGCTGATCCTCGGCGTGGAGAGCCCCACCGGCCAGGTGGACTACGTGGCCGCGGCCTTCCCGTCCGCGTGCGGCAAGACCAACTTCGCGATGATGATTCCGCCCAAGCGCTTCAACGGGTGGAAGGTCACCACCGTGGGTGACGACATCGCCTGGATGCGGGTGGGGCCGGACGGCCGGCTGTGGGCCATCAACCCCGAGGCCGGCTACTTCGGCGTGGTGCCCGGCACCAACACCCGCTCCAACGCCAACGCGATGGAGACCATCCGCAAGGACACCATCTTCACCAACGTGGCGGTGAACCCGGAGACCAACGAGCCGTGGTGGGAGGACATGGACGGCGAGGTGCCCGAGCGCCTCATCGACTGGCGCGGCAACGAGTGGAAGAAGGGCTCCACCGAGAAGGCCGCGCACCCCAACAGCCGCTTCACCGCGCCTGCCACCAACAACCCCGCGCTCAACCGCCGCTGGCAGGAGCAGGGCGGGGTGCCCATCAGCGCCATCATCTTCGGCGGGCGCCGCAGCACCACCGTGCCCCTGGTGATGCAGGCCTTCAACTGGACCCACGGCGTGTACCTGGGCGCCACCATGGGGTCTGAGACCACCGCCGCCGCCACCGGCAAGGTGGGCGTGGTCCGCCGGGACCCGATGGCCATGTTGCCCTTCCACGGCTACGACATGGGGACCTACCTCCAGCACTGGCTGGACATGCAGCACAAGATCCCCTTCTCGCCGAAGATCTTCCAGGTGAACTGGTTCCGGAAGAGCAAGGAGGGGAAGTTCCTCTGGCCGGGCTTCGGGGAGAACATGCGCGTGCTCAAGTGGATCCTGGACCGGGTCCATGGGCGCACCCCCACCCAGGAGACGCTCATCGGCTGGGTGCCGCGCGAAGGCGATCTCGACCTGCAGGGGCTCGACGTCTCCGAGGAGAAGGTGCAGGAGGCGCTGCACATGGACCTCGACGAGTGGCAGCAGGAGCTGGCGTCCCAGGGCGAGTTCTTCGAACAGCTCGGAAAGACGGCGCCGGAGGCGCTGCTCCTGCAGCGCAAGCTCCTGCTCTCCCGGCTGGGCGGACGGAACACCCACAAGGCGTAGTTCCGCTGTGACGGGCACGCGCAGGAGCCAGTTGCGGTAGGCTCCTGCGCCATGCGCCTTGTCTGGATGGTGTGGCTCGCAGGCCTGTTGGCGGTGTTCGCGCTGCCTTCCGAGGCCCACGCGAGCCGGGCGAAGTTCAACAAGCTGATGAACGACGCGAAGCGTCACTACGACGCGGGCCGGTACACCCAGTCTGCGGAGACGCTGATCGAGGCCTACATCTACCGGCCCGAATCGCAGCTCATCTACAACATCGCCCGCGCGTACGACCAGGCGAACGAATTGGACAAGGCGCTCGAGTACTACCAGCGCTACGTCAACTCCGACGAGACCGACAACACCCTCGTGAAGCGCTCGATGCTGGCCATGGACCGGCTGCGCGGGCTCGTGGCCCAGAGGGACGAAGCCCAAAGGCGCGAGGCCGACGAGCAGGCGCGGCTCGCGCAGGAGGCGGAGAACGCGCGCCTCAAGGCCGAAGAGGAGACCCTGGCCAAGCAGCGGGCCGAAGACGCGCTGAGGGCGCGCCAGGCCTCTGACCAGAAGGCCCGCGTGCAGGCCCGCAGCCGCAACAAGGTGCTCGCCCTGGTGGCCGGCGGGGTGGCGGTGGCGGGCCTGGGCTCAGGCACCGCGTTCGGGCTGTCCGCCAACGCCTCCAAAGGACGCTTCGGGGACGCCCAGACCGTGACGCTCAAGGACGACCTCCGGGCGCAGACCCGGCAGCGGGCGCTGTTCGCGGACGTGGGCTTCGGGGTGGGCGTGGCCGCCGCGGTGGCCGCGGTCCTCCTCTACCCGAAGGGGCCGGACCCCGAACCCGCAGCGCCGCGGGCCACCCTGGTCCCAGCCATTGGCGGCGCGGGCGTGGAGGTGCGGTTCTGATGCGCACGCGCGTGTGGATGATGTCGGCTTGGGCGCTGCTGTGCGGCTGCAGCCTCGCGGTGGGCGGCTTCGAGGAGTGCTCTGTGGACGCTGACTGCGCGGACGGGCGCATCTGCCAGTCCGGCTACTGCGTGGTGGACCCGGTCCCCGAAGGCTGCGGACAGACCTACGGCGCCACCGACGTGGAGGGCGCCATCCCGCTGGGCGCGGCGCTGCCGTTGACCCCGGATGGCCAGCTCGACCAGTCCGAGCAGATGGGCCTCAACGCCATGCTCATCGCGCTGGACGAGGTGAACCAGCGAGACCCCTTCGTGCTCCACGTCTGCGACAGCGGGGGAGATCCGCAGCGGGTCCAGGAGCAGGTGACGTGGCTGGCCGAACAGATGGGCGCCCACGCCGTCCTCACCTCCGGCAGCGGCCAGACGCTCTCCGCGGCGACGGCGGCCATCCCCCGGAACGTGCTGGTGATGACCGCCACCGCCACCAGCCCGGAGCTCACGGTGCTGCAGGACCAGGGCCTGGTGTGGCGGACCGCGCCGTCAGACGCCATCCAGGGCGCGGTCATCGCGGACCTCCTCTTCAATGGCGACAGCTTCTTCGACGCATCCGGCATCACCCGGGTGGGGCTGGTGTCGCTCAACGACCCCTACGGGCAGGGGCTGACCGCGGTGCTCATCGACGCGTTCGAGGGGCAGACGAAGACGCTGTCCGCGCACCAGTACGAGCGCGGGGGCAGCATCGACAATGTGCTCGAGGCGCTGGACGCGGCGGACCCGGACGTGACCGTGCTGGTCGCCTTCCCGGATGACGCCAGCCGCCTCCTCAACGCCGCCGCCACCCGGACCAACCTCTCGCCTGCCAGCGGCCACCAGTGGTTCTTCACCGACAGCGCCAAGGACCCGGCGTTGATCCTGGGGCTCACCACCGCGGGCCAAGCGGAGGGTGCCCTGGGCACCGCGCCCGCGCAGGGGGCGGGGCCTGCGTACACGCAGTTCGCCACCAGCTTCACCTCCCGCTTCAAGGTGGACCCGGCGCAGTTCTCCTTCACCTCACACAGCTACGACGCCGTGTACCTGTTGGCGCTGGGCAGCATGTGGGCAATGGGCGCGGATGGAACGGGGGAGGTGTCCGGGCCTCGCATCGCCGAGGGGCTCGAGCAGCTCACCTCGGGGCCGCCGCTGCAGTTTCGCCCCACCGACCTCACGGCGATGAAGGCGGCCCTGCAGCAGGGGCAGACCATTGATGTCCGTGGCGCCAGCGGGGAGCTGGACTTCGACCCCGCCACCGGTGAAGCGCCGTCCCCCATCGAGGTGTGGCGCGTGGCCGGCGACGGGTTCGAGACGGTGCAGGCGGGGCGGCAGCCGCCGCCCTCACCCTGACCGGCCCTCACCCTGACCGGCCCTCACCCTGACCCTCTCCCGGGGGGGAGAGGGGACTTTCGCTACTTGCGGGGCGCCAGCACGTCCAGCCGCACCAGCACGTCGTCGCGGATGAGGTCGTCCGGCTTGCCCTCGAAGGCCACGCCGAACTGCTTGCGGGGGAGCGAGAACTCGGTCTGGGCCCGGAGCGCGTCCGCCCCCACTTCCACCCTGGCGGGGAAGGCAATCTCCTTGGTGACGCCACGCAGCGTGAGGTTGCCCGTGATGGTGTGGGTGGCCTCGCCGTCGCCGCCCTCCTTGATGGAGGTGGAGACGAACTTCGCCTTCGGGTGCTCGGTGACGAGGAAGAAGTCACCGGACTTCAGGTGCTCGGTGAGCTTGTCGTTGTCGGACCAGATGGACGTCATGTCGATGTCCACCTCGATGCGGCTGGCTTCGATGTTCTCGGGATCGAAGTGCATGGTCCCGCTGAAGTTCTTGAAGCCGCCGTCGTGCTTGCCGGTGACCTTGGCGCCAATGAACTCCACCTTGGACTGCTCGGCGGAGATCGGCAGGGGCTCGTGGCCCGTCTTCGGCGCCTCGGCCTCCGTGGGGGCGGCGGCTTCCTTGACGTCGGCCCTGGGGGCGGAGTCCGCGGGGTTCTTGCAGCCAGCCAGGGCCAGGAGCCCCAGCGAGAGGAGGATGGCGTTGTGTCGAGCGTTCATGGCGGCAAGGCTTAACGCGCGGCGCCGCCCGGCGCACCAACTACAAGCCGGTCATCAACATCTCCTTCACCACCCGCCGGATGAGCTCGCGGCGGATCTGCTTGCGGCAATACTCCACCGCGGGCCGCGGCGGCCGGGGCAGGTGGGCGGGCCTCGCGCGCGCGGCGGTGCGCACCACCATCTCCACGCGGGAGGGCTCAATCTCGAACGGCCGGCCGCCCTCTTTGCGGAGGAAATAGCCAATGCCGCGGGCGGAGTAGAGCTTCTCGAAGTAGCGCTGTGCGTCCGCCACCAGCGACAGGTCGATGATGTCTGCCATGCGCGACGGTTTGTCTCGCAGATCAGAAACCCCGTCCAAATTTGGGTCGCTTCGCTCGGAAAACTTGCGAGCCCGCGCGTTTCCGACGAACGGCCACAACCTGCAACAGTGTAGCGTCCACGCGCGTGAGGCCGTCCCACCGCCCCCGCGCCCCCGCGCTCGCCCTCAGCTGGCTGCTCCTCGCCGCGCCCGCGTCCGCGGACCGGCTGCTGGTGGCGGTGGACTTCGGCGCGCTGCCGCAGGCGCTCGCGGAGCGGCTGGATGTGCTCGCGCTCGAGCAGCGCGTGGTGCAGCGGCTCCTGCAGCAGCAGTTCGCGGTGGTGGCGCCGCACGCCTCCCCCGACGTGCTCCTCGGCGCCGAGCCCGGTGCCCAGGGGCTTCGCCTCATCGCGCGCTCGGCGGAGGGTGAACACACAGCGGAGCTGCCGCTGGGCACCGCCAGCCGCGCCGAGCTGCAGCTGGAGATCGCGCAGCGGCTCGCGGCGTTGGCCCGCGCGCGCGTGTCCGCGGTGGAGGCCGCGAGGCCCTTGCCACCTCCACCCGAGCGCCCCCGCCCGCCGCCGTTCCGCCAGGTCCGGGTAGAGGTCCCGGTGCCGCAGCCAGCCCGCGCGCCGGAGGTGGAGGTCGCCGTCTCGGTGGGGGCCGAAGCGCTGTGGCGCGCGGCCGTGGATCCCCAGGTCCGCGTGCAGGCGGAGCTGCGGACGAGGACGCCTCTGGCCATCGCCGGCGCGGCCGCGTTCACGTCCTCTTCGGCGCCGGGCCTGGCGGTGGATGAATGGCAGGCGCAGGTGGGCGTGGCGTACCGCCTGTTGCAGGCGGGCAGGCTGACCGCGCGTGCGGGGCTCCTGGCCGGGGTAGCCAGCCATGAATTCCGCTTCGCGGCCGAGCAGGCGGAGGAGCCGGAGGGTGCCCGCCTGGATGCCCTGGTCACCCTCCCGGTGGAGCTGCTGATCCGGGTGGGGATACTGGAGGTGGGCTTCCGCGCCGCGCCGGGGATGACCGAGCGCGCCCGCGAACATCGCCGGGACGGCCGGGTGGTCTGGCGGCGGGAGCAGGCCCGCCTGGAGGTGGGCGCCTTCGCCGGCGCGGTGTTCTGATGGGTCCTCGCCCTGACTCGAGTTGGACCCAAGGCGCTGATTTTCCTCACCCTTTTCGCCGGCGGCGTATGGTCCGGGCCATGGAGGAAAGTCCGCCAGCCCACGCGCGTGGAGCTTTATGGATGCAGCGGACGTTCAGGCGTTGGGCACGGACCTGACGAACGAGCAGCGCCTCGCCTTCGAGGCCTGTTTTCGGGCGAACCGGGATCGGGTCTACCGACTCGGGCTCCGCTATGGGCGCGGGCGGGTGTCGTGGGCGGAAGACCTGACTCAGGATGTGTTCATGAAGCTGTACCAGGAGCTGCCTCGCCTTTCGGCGCACGAGGACCTCGGGGGGTGGCTCTATCGCGTGGCCACCAACGCGGCCCTGTCGCGGCTGCGGCGGGAGAAGAGCCTTCTGGGCAGGCTGGACCAGCTCTTCGCCGAGGAGGACGAAGTCTCGGAGAGTTCCGCGGACGCGAAGGTGGAGATGACGGAGTCCGCGCGCGAAGCGCAGGCGCTCCTGGACGGGCTGCCGCCCAAGGAGCGGGTGGTCCTGGGGATGAAGGTCCTGGACGGAATGGCGCAGAAGGACATCGCCGTGGCATTGGGAATGAGCGAAGGCTACGTGTCCAAGCTGCTCACCCGCGCCTGGGAGAAGATCCGCGCCGCGGGGTGGGAGGTGTCGGGTGAGGCGTGACTTCGAAGAAGCGCTGAAGGAGGCCGAGTCCTCGAGGAGCGAGGCGACCTTGCGGCCCGGCGCCGCGTACCGGTTGGAGCAGGCCATCCTCGAAGGGAAGGTCCGGCGCGCGCCGTGGGCCGGGCGGGCCCTGGCCCTCGCCGGGGTGGCGGCGCTGGCAGCGCTGGCAACGGTGGTGGCGCTGCAGGTCTCGGACTCGGACGAGCAGACGCCGGCCGGGGTCATCGCCGAAGCGCCGGTGCCGCAGCCTGCGGGACAGCCAGAGCAGGTCGCTGAGCCCGCCCCCGGGCCTGCGCCCGCCGCCGCAGAGGAGCGGGTGCTGGCCGCCGGTACGACGTGGCAGACGCCGGAGCGGGTGACCGTGGTCTCCCAGAGCCGCGCCGTCGTCGCGCGCGCGCCGGAGGGCCTGCGCGTGGTGGAGGGCGCAGCCCACTTCGACGTGGACACCCGCGCCGCAGACGAAGCCGACGTGGTGGTGGCGGTCTCGCACGGGCTCATCCAGGTGCTCGGCACCGAGTTCACGGTGGTGCAGCGCGACGGCGGCGGCGAGGTGACGCTGCACGAAGGCCGCATCCGCTTCACCCACGAAGACGGTACCCAGGTGGTGATGGCGCCCGGTGACACCGTGACCTGGCCGCGCGCGGAGGCGGAGGCGGAGGCGGAGTGGGAGGTCGAGACGGAGGTGGCGGAGGTCCTGCCCGCGCCCATCCCGGTGCCGGCTCCCCAGCGTCAGGTGGCGCCAAAGCCTCGAGCCGCGCCCGTGGACGTGCCCGCGCTTATCTCCCGGGTGGAGACGCTCCGCCAGCAGGGCCGCTTCGAGGAAGCGGTGGGCAGCCTGCAGGGCACGCTGTCGGGGCCGCTCCCGGACGAAACCCACGAACGGCTGAGCTACGAGTTGGGGGACATCCTCACCTTCCAGCTCCGGGACCGGGCACGCGGGTGTGAGGTCTGGTCCCGGCACGTCGCCCGGTTCGGCAACTCTGGTCGCTACGCGGGCGCGGTGAAGAGCGCCCAAAGGGCGCTTGGCTGTCCGTAGAACATCCGCGGCGCTCCCCTGGTGTCCCGTGGCTGCCGGGAGGCAGGCGCTGGGCTAGACTCCCGGCCCGTGGTTCACCTCCGCCCCGCCCCCTGGCTGGTTGCCGTCGCCGTGCTCGGCGTGGGCTTCGGCGTGGCCGGCTGCCGGACGGAGCTCATCGACCACGGCAAGGCGCCCTGTAACGCGTTCACCTGCTCGGGCTGCTGCACGCAGAACGGGGTGTGCCTGCCGGGCGGAAACCAGTTCGCCTGTGGGCTGGAGGCCACTTCCTGCCGCAAGTGCACGGACGCCCAGACCTGCCAGACCGGCGTCTGCACGGACCTCTTCGAACCCGACGCTGGCCCCCTGCCGGATGCGGGGACGCCGTCGTGTGGTCCGCACAACTGCCCCGGCTGCTGCGACGGCAGTGTCTGCGTGACCTTCCCCGGCCAGGACACCTCCCTGTGCGGCGCGGCAGGCGCCTCGTGCGGCGCGTGTGACGGCGACGGCGAGCGCTGTGAATCGGGGACCTGCGTGGATCCGGGCTGCCAGCTCGAGCTGGGCCCCACGGTGCTGGACTTCGGCGCCGCGGCGGTGGGGACCACCTCTCGCGTCGAGGTCATGCTGGAGAACCGGGGCGAAGGCACCTGCCAGCTCTCTGCGCCGGCGTGGCTCGCAGGCGCGGACCTCAACGCCTTCGGGTTCAACGGACAGACGGTGCACGCCCTGGAGCTGTCTTCGGGGCAGCGGGCGCACCTCACGGTGAGCTTCACCCCGTACACGGAGCGTAGCTGGACGGGCCAGGCGCACGCGTTCACCGTCACCGCCAATGACGGGGCCCCGTCTGAGTGCGCGAGCGGCGCGCCGGGCTGCCGGCGCGTGGTGGTGCAGGGGCTGGGCGAGAGCTCGGACCTGCCGCAGGCGCTCCTGCCTTCGGCGGAGCAGCTGGACCTGGGCGAGGCCGCGGCGGGCTGCAGGACACCGTGGCGGACGCTGGTGCTCTTGAACACCGGCGGCGGCCCCATCTCGGTGAGCGAATTGGGCGTGGGCCCGGCGGGCTCCGGCTTCGAGCTGGCGCCGGTGACGCTGCCGGTTCAGGTGGCGGACCGGGCGGCGCTGGCGCTCAAGGTCCGGTTCACCGCGCCCGGCGAAGGAACCTTCGGTGGGCTCCTGCAGATCGAAGACGAGCTCCACGGCACCCGCACCCTCCCCCTGAGCGCGCGGGGCGTGGCGCCCGGCCCCCGGACCTTCTCCACCCGGTTCCCCGCTCCGGCGGACCGGGACGTGCTGGTGGTGATGCACGACGGCACCGGGATGTCGTCCCTGCAGCAGGCGGTGGCGCAGGCGACGGGCGCGCTGGTGACGCGCCTGCAGGACGCCGGCGGCGCCTGGCGGCTGGGCGTCATCCGCTCGGACGCGTCCCACGCGGGCGCGGGGCTGTTGCAGGGCTCACCGGAGTACGCCACCCCGAGCAGCACGCTGTCGTCCGTGGCCTCGAACCTGATGGTGGGACAGACGGAGGGGAGCCAGGACCGGTCGCTCGAGGCGCTGCGGCTGGCGGTGTTCCCGCCCAACAGCACCGACGTGCTCCGGAACGGCAGCTTCTTCCGGCCGGGCATCCCCCTGTCGGTGCTCTTCGTGAGCAACAGCGATGAGCGCAGCGGCGGCGGGCTCGTGGACCACGTCACCGCGGTGCAGGCGGCCGCGGGCCACACCGTCTCCGAGCAGCCCGTGCGGCTGGCGGGGCTTCTGGCCGCGAACAACTGCGCGCACCCGTCCTGGCACGAGCTCTTCTCGCTCACCGACGGCGCGTGCTTCCCCGTCTCCACTGCCAACACGGCCTCGCCCCTGCAGCAGGCGGTGGCGGCGCTGGTGCCGAACAACGACGCCTTCGCCCTCCCCTGGGCGCCTGAGCAGGAGGAGCCGGTGGCGGTCTTCGTGGACGGGGCGCTCGTGGCGCCGGTCTATTACTCGGTGGAGCGGCCGCGCGGGCTCATCCGGTTCGCGCCCCTGCACGTGCCCCACCCGGGCAGCGATTTGCACGTGGAGTGGACGCCGGCCTGCGAGCCGTAGTGTCCGGCGCTTCAGCGCGGCCCGAGCAGCGGACGCAGCGCCTTCTTGAACGCGGCCCTTCGCCGGGCTGGGTCCGCCAGGTACGGCACCGGCCCGAACACGGGGACCTGGTGCCGGCGTGAGATGAGCGCTGCGTTGTCGCGCTCGCTGGGGTGGGGGCGGCCGGGGGCGCTGCGCGAGAGCAGCACCGCCAGCACCGGGACCCCTCGGCGGGCGAGCGCCTCCAGGGAGAGCGCGGTGTGGTTGAGCGTGCCCAGCCCCGCGCGGGCGACGAGCAGCACCGGCAGCCCCAGCGCCCCGATGAGATCGATGACGTCCCGCTCCGGGTCGATGGGGACGAACAGCCCGCCTGCGCCCTCCACCACCAGGGGTCGCGAGGCCTCGAACGCGCGAAAGGCCGCCAGCGTCTTCTTGAAGTCCGAAGGGCGGCCTTCCCGGACCGCCGCCACGCCGGGCGCCAGGGGGAGGCGGAAGCGGTGGGGACAGACCTGCGAGAGCGGGTCCTGGCTCTTCGCCGCTGCGACGAGGCGAAGTGCGTCCTCTGGCTGCGAGCGCTTCGTGCAGCCGGACTCGTAGGGCTTCATCGGCCCTGGGCAGAGGCCCGCTTCTGCGAGCAGCGAGAGGAGCGCGCAGGAGGTCTCGGTCTTGCCGACCCCGGTGTCGGTGCCGGTGACGAAGACCCGGAGCGGTGACGCCCTCTTCACTGCCTTCGCTCCGTGACCTCCCGGATGGCAGCTTGCACCGACGTGCACAGCCAGCGCGCCTCCTCCACGGTGAGCGAGAGGGGCGGCATCAGCACCAGCACGTTGCCGATGGGCCGCAAGAGGATGCCGTGCGCGCGCAGGGCCAGGCACACCTGGTGCCCCACGCGGTCACCGTACGGGTACTCCGCCTTCGTGGCCCGGTCCTGAACCAGCTCCACGCCCACCATCAGGCCGCGCTGCCGGACCTCGCCCACGTGCGGGAGCTTCGCCACTTCCGCCAGGCCTTCGGCCAGCGCGCGGATGACCGGCTGCGTGCGCTCCACCACCCGCTCACTCTCGAAGAGGTCGAGGTTGGCGAGCGCGGCGGCGCAGGCCAGGGGGTTTCCCGTGTAGGTGTGGCCGTGGAAGAACGCCTTCTTCTCGCCCACGGTGCCGAGGAAGCCCCGGTAGATCTCCTCGGTGGCCAGGGTGGCCGCCAGAGGCAGGTAGCCGCCGGTGATGCCCTTGGCCAGGCACAACAGGTCCGGCGTGACGCCCTCCTGCTCCACCGCGAACAGGGTGCCGGTGCGGCCGAAGCCGGTGGCCACCTCGTCGCAGATGAGCAGTACGTCGTGCGCACGGCACAGCTCCGAGAGGCGCCGAAGGAAGCCTGCAGGCTGCATCAGCATCCCGGCTGCGCCCTGCACCAAAGGTTCGATGACCAGCGCCGCCAGCTCGTGGCCGTGGGCGTCGAAGATGCGCTCCGCCTCCTGCAGACAGGCCTCGCCGCAGTCCCCCACCCCTGCGTAGCGGTACGCGTACGGGGTGGGGATGCGCAGCACGTCGAAGAGCAGCGCGCCGAAGATCCGGTGGAACAGGTCGATGCCGCCCACCGACACCGACCCCACCGTGTCCCCGTGGTAGGCCTCGCGCAGCGCGACGAACTTGCGCTTCTGCGTCCGCCCCCGGAGCTGTTGGTACTGGTACGCCATCTTCACCGCCACCTCGACCGCGGTGGAGCCGGAGTCCGAATAGAAGACGCGGGTCAGCCCCGACGGCGCGATGCGAACCAGCCGCTCGGCGAGCTGGATGGACGGCACCGACGCCAGCCCCAGCAAGGTCGTGTGCGCCACCTTGTCCAACTGCGCGCGCACCGCGTCGTCCAGCTCCTTCTTCTGGTGGCCGTGCACGTTCGTCCACAGAGACGACATCCCGTCCAGGTAGCGCTGCCCCTTCACGTCGTAGAGGTAGTTGCCCTCTGCGCGCTCGATGATGAGCGGCTGGTCCTCGCACCACTGCTGCATCTGGGTGAACGGGTGCCAGACGTGCCGCAGGTCCGCCTCGAGCAATTCGTGGTGCCGCAGCTCGCGGTGGCGAAGGTCGTCGTTCATCTAGAGCTCTCCCAGCGCGCGCAGCGCTGTCTCGAGGTGTTCGTCGGTGTGCGCGGCACAGAGGGCGAAGCGCAGGCGGCTCGTCCCCTCCGGCACGGTGGGTGGGCGGATGGGTTTCACCAACAGGCCCCGCCGGCGCAGCGAAGCCGCGGCGCGCAAGGCCTGCTCCGGCGCGCCCTGCACCACCGGGAAGATGGCGCTCCGGGGCCTCGCGTCATGGCCGAGCGCACAAAGCCCCTCGGCGAAGCGGTGGATGTGGCGGCGAAGCCGGGCACGCAGGGCCGGGTCCTCTTCCATCAACGCCACGGCCCTGAGGGCAGCCGCCGACGCAGAGGGCGGCAACATGGTGGAGAAGACGAGCGAGCGCGCCTTGTTGAAGAGCAACTCCCGCAAGGGAGGCGCGCACGCCACGAAGGCGCCGAAGCTCCCGAGCGCCTTGCCCAGGGTCCCCATGCGCAGGTCCACGTCAGAGGCCACGCCCTCGGCCTCGCAGAGCCCTGCCCCCCGCTCGCCGAGCACGCCGAGCGCGTGCGCTTCGTCCACCAGCAGCGCCGCGCCGTGGCGCCGGCAGACCTCCACCAGCGCGCGCACCGGCGCGGGGTCTCCATCCATGGAGAAGACCGCGTCGGTGCAGACCAGCTTGCGGCGCGCCGGCGTCGAGGCGAGCAGCGCGTCCAGCGCATCCGCGTCTACGTGGGGATAGATGACCGTCCGCGCGCGGGAGAGCCGGCAACCGTCGATGAGCGAGGCGTGGTTGAGCGCGTCGGAGAAGACGACGTCCCCTTCGCCCACCAGCGCGGAGAGCACGCCCACGTTGGCCGCATAGCCGGAGTTGAAGAGCAGGGCAGCGCCGGTGCCCAGCCAGGCGGCGAGCGCGGACTCCAGCCGGACGTGGACATCGAAGTCCCCGACCACCAGGCGCGAGGCCCCGGCGCCCGCTCCCCGCTCCGAAAGGGCAGCGGCGGCGGCGTCTCGAACGCGCGGATCCGCGGCGAGCCCGAGATAGTCATTGGACGAGAAGTTCACGAGCGTCTCGCCGCCCCCCGCGAGCACCACAAGGGGGCCCTGCGGCGAGGCGAGCGGCTCGAGGTGGCGGCGGAGCCCGCGCGCCCCGAGCGCCTGCAGGTCCTCCTCCGCCCAGGACGCGGCGACCGGCGTCATCGGTCCGGGTTCGGCTCCAGCGGCTTCACCCCCGCCTGCTCCAGGAGCGCCATGTCGTCGCCGAAGCCGGGGTTCTGGGTGGTGAGGAGCTTGTCTCCGAAGAAGATGGAGTTGGCGCCGCCGAGCATGCAGAGCAACTGCGCCTCCTTGCTCATCTGCAGCCGGCCCGCGGACAGGCGCACCATGGAGGCGGGCATCATGATGCGCGCGCAGGCGATGACCCGGACCATCTCCAGCGGGTCCACCGGCGACTGGTTCGCGAGCGGGGTCCCCTCCACCGGCACCAGCGCGTTCACCGGCACCGACTCGGGGTGGACCTCCTGGTTGGCGAGCGTGACCAGCATCTGGCAGCGGTCCTCCACCGATTCGCCGAGCCCGATGATGCCGCCGCAGCAGACCGAAATGCCCGCCTCGCGCACGCTCTGCAGGGTCTTCAGCCGGTCTTCGTAGGTGCGGGTGGAGATGATCTCCCCGTAGTGCTCTTCGGAGGTGTCGAGGTTGTGGTTGTACGCGGTGAGCCCCGCTTCCTTGAGCCGCGAAGCCTGGCTCGGCGTGAGCATCCCCAGGGTGGCGCAGGCCTCCATGCCCAGCGACTTCACGCCCTTCACCATGTCCAGGACCGCGTCGAACTGCGGCCCGTCCTTCACGCTCCGCCACGCCGCGCCCATGCAGAAGCGGGTGGCGCCGGCCTCCCGCGCCTGGCGGGCAGAGGCGAGCACCTCCTCCACCGGCATCAACTTCTCCGCCTTCACGCCGGTGTGGTAGCGCGCCGCCTGCGGGCAGTAGCCGCAATCCTCGGGGCAGCCGCCGGTCTTGATGGAGAGCAGCGAGCACAGCTGCACCTTGTTGTCCCCGAACGCCTGCCGGTGGACCGTCTGGGCCCGGTAGAGCAGGTCCATCAGCGGGAGGTCATGCAGCGCGCGCACCTCCTCCACCGTCCAGTCATGGCGCAGGGCCAGGTTCGCGCTGGCGCCGGGCGCCGCGTGGGCGTGCTTGTGCGCGTGGGCGTGCTCAGAAGAACAGGCGTGGCCGGAGAACAGGGAGGGTTCGTTCACGGGCCCTGCGTGTAGTGGCCGGGTGCAGGCCTGTCAACCTGCGGACGGAGGCGGGTTGACGACTTCTCCTTCCGGAGGGGGTGGCGCCTTCACCGGCGGGTGGTTCCTCAGCCGCTCGCGGAGCTTTTCGCAGGGGTCCTCCCGCTCCATGGCGGGCGTGAAATAGACGAGGTCATACGGCAGCGGCCCCAGCGCTTCCGGTGTGTCCAGCCCCTCCGTCACCTCCCGGAAGGTGACGCTGAGCACGCTGCGGCCCCTGGCGTCGTCGTCCAGCCAGGTGGGGACACCCCGGTCCTTGCGGACGTGGCCCGAGCCGGCGATGAGCAGCGCCCCCGCCTCGCCGCCTGCGTCCACCATCCGCAGGGACATCTGCGCGTCGCGCAGGCGCTGCGCGAGCACGAAGCCCTCCATCATCCCGCCCGGCAGGTGGCCGCAGTGGGCGATGCGCATCTCCTCGGCGAGCGCGGCCAGGACCTCGTCGCCCAGGGGCGGCTCCCGCGAGAGACGGTCCCGGAGCGCCGGGTCCACCGCCTGAAGGCCGTGGTGCATGACCTGCCGCAGCCGCGCGCGCGGGACGTTGGCGGCGACGATGGGCAGCCCCGCTTCCAGCCCGGCCTCGAAGATGGGGCGGTAGAGCGCGAACGCCGGCCAGCCGCTCTGGTCCCAGGACACCGCGCGCGCCACCGCGTCCGGGTCGTTCGGCGCTTCGCGCAGCGCCCCGTCCACCTGCGCCTGCATGGGGACGTCCAGCATCTCGAAGGCCAGCGCCGGCTTCCTGCCGTCTTTTGCGGCCGCGCGCACCAGACGCGCCTGCAGCAGGTGGTGGTCCGGGTTGTCGTGCGTCTCGCCGAGCAGCACGAAGTCCGCCTCCCGCACCGCCCGCTCCAATTCCGCCCCGGAGATGAACGCGCCCTGCCGGGTGTCCCAGATGCGGCCGGCCAGGGGATGGTCCTGGCGAAGCGGGCTCTGCCAGGCGTGGGCCCTCTGCGGGGCGGTGGCGCACCCGGCGCCGAAGGCGAGCGCCGCGGAGGCGACGAGGAGAAGGCGCGTCATGGCGCGGATGATGCGTCCTCGAGACTCCGGGCCGCCAACGCGAAATACGAGGTTGTGCACTGGCGCAGGTAGAGTGCCCTTCATGGCGCTCCTGCTCTACCTGGCCACGCTGCTCCCGGGCGTGGTGCTGGCGGTCCTCACCCTCAAGCGGGAGCGCCGCGGCGCAGGGCTCATCATCGGCCTGGCGGTGGTGGGCTACCTGGCGGGCGAATACCTCTGGGCGTGGATGGACGGGTACAAGCTGCACACCACGCCGGTGTGGAACGAACTTCTCACCCCCTGGGAGCGGCCGCTGACCCACCTGCCCGCGGCGGCTGGCGCCACCCTGGGCGTTGCGCTGGGGGTCATCCTCTTGCGAAAGAAGCAGGCATGAGCGTTCAGGCTGGAGACAAGGCACCCGCGTTCACGCTGGAGGACGGCGCGGGAAAGAAGGTGAAGCTGTCCGACTTCAAGGGGAAGTACGTGGTCCTGTACTTCTACCCGAAGGACAACACGCCGGGCTGCACCACCCAGGCGTGCAACTTCCGCGACGAGCACCAGGCGCTGCTGAAGGCCGGCGCGGTGGTGCTCGGGGTCTCGCCGGATTCGGCGGCGAGCCACCAGAAGTTCACCCAGAAGCATGAGCTGCCCTTCCCGCTGCTGGTGGACGGGGACCACGCCGTCGCGGAGAAGTACGGCGCGTGGGGCGAAAAGTCGCTCTACGGGCGAAAGTTCATGGGCATCATCCGCTCCACCTTCCTCATTGGCCCGGACGGGAAGGTCGTCCGCGCGTGGCCGAAGGTGAAGGTCACAGGCCACGTGGACGAGGTGAAGGAAGCGCTCTCAGAGGCCCGCGGCTGACCCTTCGGGCCGGCGCGGCCTTCGACTTCCGGCTGGAGCCCGGCTCAACCCGACGTGGACGGCAGCCCCATCGACAAGGGCGCTTTCGGCGGGGCGCTCGGGGTCTGGTAGCCGCGCGGGCCCGGTGCCTGGGGGCTACGCCGGGGCGCGGAGCTTCTGGAAGGACTCGGAGCGCGAATCCATCTCCAGGGCGACCTTCTTCGCCCGGTCGCTCCAGCTCCCCTTGCCCGCGTCTTCGGCGCTCGGGCACACCTCGTTGAGCGGACATTCGGCGCAGCGGGGCGCCCGCGCGGTGCAGACGTAGCGGCCGTGCAGGGTGAACCGGTGGCCCACCCCTATCCACTGCGCCTCCGGATACAGCCCACGCAGGGCCTCCTCAATCTTCTCCGGCAGCTTCTCCTTGGTGAGCCCCAGCCGCTGGCTCACCCGCGCGCCGTGCACGTCCACCACGATGCCGGCGGTGATCCCGAACGCCGCGCCGAGGACCACGTTGGCGGTCTTGCGCGCCACGCCGGGCAGCTCCACCAGCGCCTCCAGGGTGCGCGGGACCTCGCCGCCGTGCGCCTCCACCAGCGCGCGCGAGGCCTCGCGGATGGCCTTCGCCTTGTTGCGGAAGAAGCCGGTCGACTTCACCACCTCCTCCACCTCCTCCTGCCCGGCCTTCGCCAGCGCAGCGGGGCCCGGCCAGCGCGCCAGGAGCTTCGGCATCACCGAGTTCACCATCCGGTCGGTGCTCTGCGCGGAGAGGATGGTGGCGATGAGGAGCTGCCATGGATGGTCGAACCGCAGCTCCACGTGCGGCGTGGGGATGGCCTTCGACAGCCTGGTCCCCACCTCCTCTGCGCGCGCCCTCACCTGGGGGGACGGCGCCCGCCTGCGGGTCTTCTTGATCGCCATGCGCGAGCGGGTATCACGCGGCGCGCCCCTTGTCCCCGGCGCGCGCTCAGACGAGCCGCTGCGCCACGCGCTCGAGCACCTCCCCCACCCGGCCCTCGATGCGAAAGGTGGCCAGGGCGTCGCCCCGGGTCTCGCCCACGTTGACCACGGCGATGGGCAGCCCCAGCTCCGACGCGCGCCGCACGAAGCGGAAGCCCGAGTACACGTGCAGCGATGACCCGCACACGAGCAGCGCCCGCGCCGACTCCACCTGCGCGAACGCGGCGGC
Source organism: uncultured Myxococcaceae bacterium (assembly GCA_964596895.1). GTDB lineage: Bacteria > Myxococcota > Myxococcia > Myxococcales > Myxococcaceae > JAFAFL01. Next base: position 13,651 of record CAZQVZ010000018.1, on the reverse strand, counting down.
CACCACCTCCGGAGGAACGTTGTCTCCGAAGAAGACGACGTCTGGTTTGAGCACCCCGGAGCACGCCTCGCACGGCGGCACCACGAAGCGCTCCTCCACCTCTGCAGGCAGCTCCGCGTCGCCGTCCGGGCGGACCTCGAAGGTGTCCGGCCGGGCAAAGTCCGGGTTCAACGCGAAGAGCCGCGCCTGCAACGAAGCGCGCGGCGTCACCTCCCCGCAGTCCAGGCAGCGCACCCGCTCCAGCGCCCCGTGCAACTCGATGACGTTGCCCGAGCCGGCGCGGTGGTGCAGCCGGTCCACGTTCTGGGTGATGAGGCCCCCCACGCACCCCGCAGCCTCCAGCGCCGCCAGCGCCCGGTGGGGGGTCGCGGGCGAGACCGTGGCGAAGCGCGGCCACCCCAGGAGCGAGCGGCACCAGTAGCGGGCGCGCAGGCGCGGGCTGCGCACGAACTCCTGGTGCGAGAGGGGCGTTCGCACCCGCGCCCGCTGCGCGGGGCTCCGGTAGTCGGGGATGCCGGCCTCGGTGCTGCAGCCGGCGCCGGTGAGGACACAGACCTTTCGGCCTGCCAACAGCCTCGCCAGCGCGTCCAGCGCGTCCTCGGAGACCGGCGGCGCTTGCGGCGGTTCGAACATCGCCCCCTTCTATAAGCAGCGGGGGCGAGGCAGGGGGAGTGCGCGCGAGGCTCGGCGGCTGCCTGCTCGTGCTCCAGCCTTCAGCGCACGCGGGTGAGCGCGAACTCCACGCCCAACTGCTCTGCGCCTTCGGGGGAGACGTTGTACATGCGGATGATCCAGGCCTCGCCTTCGGGGTCGAAGACCTCGGTGCGCCAGCCCCAGTGCGGCTGCCCTTCGGCGGCGAACCAGGTGGCGCGCGCGCTGATGGGCCCTTCGCCCGGCGAGGGCCCGGAGACGGAGGTGAGGATGGCGGTCCCGGTGTGGAAGCTGTCGATCCACGAGAGGCGCCACAGCTTCTCTCCCGCCTCGAAGGCGAAGGTGAGCTCGCCCGCCGTGGGTACGTCCTGCGCGCTGCTCCGGTAGGTGACGCGGACGAAGCGGCCGCCGAGCAGCGGCGTCACCTCCCCCTCCCACGGCGACTCCAGCGGCGGTGCCTCGGGATCCATGATGGTGCGCACCCTGCCCTTCCACCCGCCCACGAATCCGGCGAGGCGGCGGTGGGCGTCATCCGCGGGGTACGGCTTGGTGGGCTCGGTCCGAAGGTCGATGGGCTTCATGGGCGCGCATTGTGCCCGAGTCCACGGCGGCCCTGCGCGTGCACCATGCCTATCTGCATGTTCGCACCCGGCGTCCATTCGTGCTTCCATGGGCGCTTTCTCGAGCTCTGGAGGGCTATGGGCCCCGGCGCGCCGCTGATCCTCGTCGTCGAAGACAACGCGGACATCCGCGAGCTGCTGCTCGAGTTCCTCGAGGGCCACGGCTACGAGGTGGACGTCTCGGCCCACGGCGGCGAGGCCCTGCAGCGGCTTTGCGAAGGGCGCCTGCCGGACCTGGTGCTGCTGGATTTGACCATGCCGGTGATGGACGGCTGGGCCCTCCGGAACGCCCTCTTGAAGGACCCCGCCTGGAAGGGGCTGCCGGTGATCGTCATCTCCGCGCTTTCGGACGGGTTGCAGCCGCCGGACATCGCGGCGTCTTTGGCCAAGCCCATCGATCTCGACCTGCTGCTGGCGACGCTGGAGCGGCTGCTGACTGTCAGATCGCTGGGCTAAACGCCTCTGCCCATGACACGGGTGGCGAAGGCGGCGAAGGCGAAGACCCATTTCTCCTGCCAGGCGTGCGGGTACCAGGCGGCGAAGTGGCTGGGGAAATGCCCGGACTGTGGCGGCTGGAACACCCTGACCGAAGAGCGCGTCCCCCAGACCCACGACGCGCGGCCCGCGTGGGGCGCCGCCGGGGGCGCTGCGAAGCCCACCTTGCTGAAGGACGTGTCGTCGGACGCGGAGTCCCGAAGGCACACCGGCATCGGCGAATTGGACCGGGTGCTCGGCGGCGGCGTGGTGGCCGGCTCGCTGGTGCTCCTGGGCGGTGACCCGGGCATCGGCAAGTCCACCCTGCTCCTGGCGGCGCTGGAGCGCCTGTCCAAAGACGGGCCGGTGCTCTACGTCACCGGTGAAGAGTCGCTGCGGCAGACGAAGATGCGGGCGGACCGGCTGGGCGTGCCCGGAGACCGGGTGCACCTGTTCGCGGAGACCAACGCGGAGACCATCCTCCTCCAGGCAGAGGCCCTCGGGCCCGCGGCGCTGGTCCTGGACTCCATCCAGACCCTGTTCCTGCCGGAGCTGGGCAGCGCCCCGGGCTCCATCTCCCAGGTGCGGGAGGTGGCAGGGCGGGTGATGGCGTTCGCCAAGCGCACCGGCGTGGCCACCTTCCTGGTGGGACACGTGACCAAGGACGGCTCCATCGCCGGGCCGCGCGTGCTCGAGCACATGGTGGACACGGTCCTCTACTTCGAAGGGGAGAAGGGCCACCCCTTCCGCATCCTGCGCGCGCACAAGAACCGCTTCGGCTCCACCAACGAGATCGGCGTGTTCGAGATGAAGGGCACGGGCCTCGCGGAGGTGCAGGACCCGTCGGCGCTGTTCCTCTCCGAGCGGCCGGTGGGCAAGAGCGGCTCGGTGGTGACCTCCACGCTCAACGGCACCCGGCCCATCCTGGTGGAGGTGCAGGCGCTGGTGGCGCCCACCGGCTACGGCACCGCGCGCCGCACTGCCATGGGCGTGGACGGCAACCGGATCGCGCTGCTGGCGGCGGTGCTGGAGAAGAAGGAGGGCGTGCAGCTCATCGGCTGCGACATCTTCGTGAACGTCGCCGGCGGGATGACCCTGACCGAACCCGCCAGCGACCTCGCGGTGTGCGCGGCGCTGGTGAGCTCTCTGCAGAACCGGCCCCTCGACGCCCACACCCTGGTCCTGGGCGAGGTGGGGCTCGCCGGTGAAGTGCGCGCGGTGGCGCAGGCGGAGACCCGCCTGGCCGAAGCCGCGAAGATGGGGTTCCGGCGCGCGGTGCTACCCGCCGGCAGCGCGCGCCGGCTGGAGGCGCAGCGCCTCGAGGTCGTCCCCGTGGAGACGCTCGCCGAGGCGCTGGACGCGCTCTTCGACGGCTAGCTCCAGAGCTTGCGCCAGAAGGAGCGGCGCTTGGACACCCGGTCCAGGGCGTGCTGCAGCTCTTCGTCCCTGTCCGCGCGGTTGGCCACGTCCGCCATGGCGATGATGCCCAGGAGCCGGTCGTTGCGGTCCACCACCGGGACGCGGCGCACCTGCTTTCTGCCCATCAGCTCGATGATCTCCCGCACCGGCTCGTCGGGGGTGACCGCGTCGATCTCGTCGGTCATGACCTCGCGGGCGCGCACCTGCGTCCACGGCCGGTCCGTCTCGTAGGTCCGCATCACCATGTCCCGGTCGGTGATGAGGCCGATGAGCCGGCGGTCCGCGTTCACCACCGGGACGATGCCGGAGTTCTCCGCCCGCATGATCTCCGCCACCTCGCGCAGGTTGGCTTCGGGGCCCACCGACTTCGGGTGGGAGGTCATGATGTCCTCGGCAGTGGAGGACTCGTCCTCCCAGAAGCGCGGGCGGTCCCGGTCCTGGCGGTGGGCCCCATGGGACCGTGCGTGGCTGCGCTCCCAGTCCTCCTCGGGGGGGCGGTACGTCCGGGTCTCCATCTGGTCGGGGCGGTAGCTCATGCCCGAGCGGCCGGCGACGCGGTCATCCCGTCCTCCGAAGTCCCGCTCCGACAGGCCCCGCCCATGCAGCTCCCGCCCCTGGGTATAGGAAGGGGTGCCGAAGTCGCCGAAGCCCTCGCGGCGGTGCTCGAACTCCCCGGTGCCGAGGTGCGGCGGAGCGAAGCCGCCGGTCTGGCCTTCGTAGCCGGTGTCCCCGCTGCGGTCGTGGGCGGTGCGGTATCCGCGGTCCCCGTGGTGCCCCACGCCGTGCCCCATGCCGTGCCCCATGCCGCGGTCCATGTCACGGCCGGCGCCGCGCCCTTCGGTGTGCCAGTCCTCGCGGGCGTATTCCGCGCCGCCGCGCATGCCCCGGCCGCTGCGGGCGAAGCCCATGCCCAGGAGCCTGTCGCCAAGGTCGCCTCGGCCCTCCGTGCGGCTCTCCCGGCCGCGCCGCATGGCCTCCGCGTAGTAGCGGCCGCCCCTGCCGGGCTCGGTGTCGGGCTCGGTGCCGGAGCCGGCGGTGCTGCGGCCGGTCATGCCGCCTGCGCCGGAGCGCTCAGAGGTGCGGTCGGTGTCGCGGGCGCCGAAGTCCTGCCCGTGGGTCTGGTGGTGGCCGTTGCCCGAGGTGCCGTTGTCCCGGCGCTCGGTGTCCGGGTTCCTGTTCGCCATGTGAGCTGTCTCCGTTGGGGGTGATGGGACCGGCGCAGGGTCGTCACCGTGGACGCCGGTGCCAACTGCCCCCCGGACGAACGAGACTTTCGGCTGGTGGTGACTGACCACTGGCGGACCCGGCAACCTTGGCTAGGATGGCGGCCCCCCATGGCAGACGACCCGAACGCGACAGGCGAGAACCGCCGCCGACACGAGCGGGTGCCGCTGACGCTGCTGGTCCAGTACCGGTTCAACAGCTTCGAAGACTTCCTCGCCGAGTACTCCGCGGACATCTCCGCGGGCGGGATGTTCATCCGCACCGAGGACCCGCGCGAAGAGGGCGCGATGATCTACCTGCAGTTCTGGCTCAAGGACGGCTCCAAGCTGATCGAAGGGCTGGGCAAGGTGGTCCGGGTGAATCCGCCGGGAGATGCGGAGCGGGTGGCGGGGATGGGCGTGGAGTTCGTGAACTTCGACGACGCGTCCATGTCGCTCATCCGGGAGATTGTCGGGGCGCGCGGGGACAAGCGCTGATGGTCGCGCGCGGGCGCTCGGTGCGCTCGCTGCTGCTCGCGTGGTTCCTGGCGCCGACGCTGGCCCTTTTCGCGCTCGCGGGCGTGGTGGGGGCGCGGCTCTCGCAGGGGGTCCTGGAGCGGGAGTTGGGGCAGAACCTCTCCGCCATCGCCGCTGCCACCGCCGCGCAGCTCAACGCCACCCGGGTGATGAGCATCGAGGCGGGGGACGACGTGGCGCAGACGCGCACCTTCCGGAACACCCACAAGACGCTGACCGACGTGCAGAAGGCCACCGGCGTGCGGCGGCTGGTGGTGTTCGACAGGGAGGGGCGCGTCCGGGTGGACTCGGCGGGCGAGGTCCCCACCGGCGCGGAGCTGGCGGACCTGGCGCGAGACCGGCTGGAGCTGACGCAGGTCCTCGAAGGCGGCGCCCGGGCGGCGTCCCAGGTGCTCTTCGAAGGGTCGGACGGGCGGCTGTACAAGACCGGCTACGCGCCGCTCTTCGACGAAGAGGGCAAGGTCTGGGGCGCGGTGGCGGTGGAGGCGAAGGGCGAGTTCTGGGCCGGGCTGCAGGAGCTCTCCGGGGCGTACGCGGTGCTCACCCTGGCGGTGCTCTGCGCGCTGCTGGTGGCGGCCTTGTGGATGGGGGCGTCCATCGCGAACCCGCTGCGGCGGCTGGTGGCGGCAGCGCAGGTGATGGGGCGCGGAGACCTGTCTACGCCGGTGCCGCCGGCGCCCACCTTCGAGGTGGGGACGCTCGCTTTCGAGCTGGAGGAGATGCGGCGCGCGCTCGAGAGCCGGGACCGGCAGCTCAAGATGATGCTCGCCGGCGTGGCCCACGAGGTGCGCAACCCGATTGGCGGCATCGAGCTGTTTGCGGGGCTGCTCGCGGAGGAGCTGCCAGCGGAGGGCGAGGCGCGCGGACACGTGAACCGGATCCGCAGCGAGATCGACTACCTCAAGCGGGTGGTCGAGGACTTCCTGGGGTTCGCGCGGGAGCAGCGGCTGGCGCGCGCGCAGCTCGAGGCGGCTGACCTGGCGCGCGCGGCCTCGGAGCTGGTGGACGCGGATGCGCGGGCGCGCGGGGTGACCCTTGCCGTGGACGCGGCGCCCTTCGAGCTGGAGGGCGACGAGAGCCTGCTCACCGCGGCCCTGGTGAACCTGGTGAAGAACGCGGTGCAGGCCTCACCTCCGGGCGCGCCCGTCTCGGTGCGCGGCGCGGTCCTGGACGACGGGCGCGCCTACGAGTGGACGGTGGAGGATGCGGGGGCGGGCATCCGGGTCGAGCAGCAGGAGCGCATCTTCGAGCCCTTCTTCACCACCCGGGAGAAGGGCACGGGCCTGGGGCTGCCCCTGGCCCGGAAGATTGTCCAGGCGCACGGCGGCTCGTTGGCGGTGCGGTCAGAGCCGGGGCGGACGGTGTTCACGCTGCGGCTGCCGCTCGGGTCCCCGCCGTCTCCGGTCGCGCGGGGGGAAACGCAGCACGCCGGCGCCGGTGGGTGACGTGCGTGCGGCGGGCGGCACTTGAAATGCGCCGCTGCCAGAACCTCCGTCTCCGGGCGGTTTTCGGGGCGGACGTGACCACCGCGCTGTGAGCGGCCGGGGAGACCGCCAGCTTCGGTGAGCCGCAAAGGGCCGAATGAACTCAGCCGACCTTCGCTCGCGCCTTCTGCAGCATCCGCCGCAGCGGGGCCTCGTCCGCGAGCGCCAACGCCTCGTCCCAGCCGAGCCAGCGGGCGCCGTGGGATTCATTGGGGTCGTGCTGCAGGGCGTCTGGGTTCTCCGCCAGGACGAGGTAGCGCACGTCGAGGTGGCGGTGCTCAGCGTCTGCCTTCCGCGCGGGGATGGTGTGGATGTCCACGTCCAGCGGGCCCTCGCACGAAGGGTGCAGCCGCACGCGCATGCCGGTCTCCTCGGCGGCCTCGCGCAGCGCGGTCTTTGCCATGTCTCCGCCGTCGGCCGGGTCCGCGTGGCCGCCCGGCTGGAGCCAGCGGTGGAGCTTGCCGTGGTGGACGAGGCAGACCCGCGCGCCATCCGGAGAGACCACCACCGCGCTGCCCGTGAAGTGGGCCGCCGGTTCGGTGCGGGAGAAGGGCTCGGCGAGCGTCCGCGCGAAGTCCCGCATCTGCGCCAGGTCTTCCCGTTCCTTGCCTTCGGTGGGTTCGTGCGCGTCCAGAAGCGTGACGAGCGGCGCACGTCCGCGATCCTGTTCGTCCCTGCCAGTCGTCATTTGGCGCGGCTGTAGCACGCCGCGGCGGCTTTCGTGCGGGCGCACGCGCTCACCTGCCTGCTAGAAGTGCCGCCCGATGCGAAGCCCGGTCCTTCTGGCGTTGGTCGCGCTCGCCGCTCTTCCGGCCTGCACCTACGAGTGCGACGCGGCGAACTGCGCGGACGGGTGCTGTGGCGACAACGGGGTCTGTCATGTCGCGGGCGGCGATGCGTTCTGCGGGCTCGGCGGAGCGGCGTGTCAGGACTGCGGCGCACAGCAGCTCACCTGCGGCGCCGGCACCTGCGAGGTCGCCTGCGTGCAGGGAGCGCCGTGCGAAACCTCCTCCGACTGCTGCAGCAGCCTCTTCTGCTGGAAGTCCTCGCCCGGCCAGAGCCAGGGCGAGTGCAGTCCCTGCCGCAGGTCAGGTGAGAGCTGCAGCCTGAACGAGGACTGCTGCGGCTTCCCGAGCCACCGCTGCCAGCGACCTGACGGCATCCACTTCGTCTGCCGGTAACCGATGACCCTGCTCCCCCTCCTGACGCTGCTCTGTGCAACGCCCGCCAGCGAGCAGGGCTGGACGGCCTCCTTCCCGGCCTCTGCGCTCACGCGCCAGCTGGACGTCCGGCCGGTGGCTGTCCTGGTGGCCGCCGCCAACCCACAGGCGCGCCCGGCGGCCGGGGCCATCGAGACGGCGCTGCGCGGGTCAGGCGAAGCGCAGCTGGTGATGGACGACGCTGCCCTGGGCGACCTCGAGGGGCTCGGGGATCTGCAGATCGTCGAACGCAGCAGGGGCCTTCCGGTGGACCGGGTGCTGGTGGTCCGCGTGTTCCCACGAGCAGATGGGCCGAGCAGCGCCGTCATCGCTCTCTACGACCTCGCCGGAAACAGGAAGGCGGCCTTCGCCGCGGAGGAAGGTCAGCCGCTGCAGGACAAGGCTGCCCTCGGCGCTCCTCCGCCCGCTCCGCCCGAACCCGAGCGCAAGAGCGCGCAGGAGCGCTACGAGGAGAGGTACATCGGCTTTTCGGACGTTCAGCTCTTCGACTCCGCCACCGGCCGCGCAATCGAGCAGTGGATGGAACCGTACCAGGGGAAGTATCGGCAGCGGCTCGAGACCCGTGACTTCCTGGAGCTGGTGGGCCGGACGGATCTCATCGCCACCTACGAGAAGCGAAACCGGGTTCGCCTTTCCATCGCCCTCGGCGGGGCGGGGCTGTTGGTGGGGGGTGGCGGGCTCATCACCTGGGGGCTGGTGGGCGCCTGCATGAAGGTGGACGTGGCGAACGACCAGTGCCTCGCGCGGGATGGGCGCCCGGTCATCGCAGGCAGCGTGGTCTCCGGCGTAGGGCTCGCGGCGCTCCTGGCCGCGTCGATCATCGATCCCAACCCGGTGGACGGGCCGACGGCGCGCAAGATCGCCGACACCTACAACAAGCAGCTCAGACGTGAGCTCGGCCTTCAGGAGGCCGGCTGGCTGCAGGCGCCCCCGCCGACGACCGTCGCCGGTGCGGGGATCGCCTTCGAGTTCTGAGCGCCGCCTGTGAGGTGCAGCCGCGGGCGAGCAGACCACGTCTGGGTCAGACGGTCCTGCGCGCAGCGAGGCACCCGCCTGCGCCGTGGAGCCCGCGCGCGTCGTGAGGCCACCTGGAGCCACCTCTTGCGCCCTCCGGAAACGGGCCGGAACGGCCCCGGCGCCGGGCCACGCTTTGCGGCGGCGATCTCTTCAGGCTCAAATGCCGGGCCACATGACCAGCGTCCTCATCATCGACGACCACGACAGCATGCGCGAAGGCATGGCGGTGGCCCTCAAGAAGCAGGGCCACGACGTGGCCGCGGTGCGCTCGGGGCCCGAAGGCGTGGCGGCCTACCGCAAGAGCCCATACGACGTGGTCGTCACCGACCTCAAGATGGAGGGGATGGACGGCATCGACGTCGTCCGCGCCCTGCGCGCCCAGGACCCGGAGGCGGTGGTGCTCCTGGTCACCGCGTTCGGCACCATCGAGACCGCGGTGGCGGCGATGCAGGAGGGCGCGGTGGACTTCATCACCAAGCCGTTCCCGCCGGAGGTGCTGCGCGCCAAGGTGGACAAGGCGCTGGAGCTCTCCCGCACACGGCGGCAGGTGGTGCGGCTGCAGGCCCACAACGACGCTTTGACGTCCGACATTGCGGCGCGCACAGGCTCCATGGTGGGCCACAGCGAGCCCATGCAGAAGCTGATGAGCATGGTGGGGAAGGCGGCGGCGTCAGAGGCCACGGTGCTGGTGCAGGGCGAGAGCGGCACCGGCAAGGAATTGGTGGCGCGGATGATCCACGACCTCTCCCCGCGCAAGGACGGCCCGTTCGTCGTCGTCCACTGCGCGGCGCTGGCGGAGACGCTCCTGGAGTCGGAGCTCTTCGGCCATGAGCGCGGCGCGTTCACCGGCGCGGTGAAGCGGAAGCTCGGCCGCTTCGAGCTCGCAGACAAGGGCACCATCTTCCTCGACGAGATTGGCGAGATCTCTCCGTCCATCCAGACCAAGCTCCTCCGGGTCCTCCAGGAGAAGGAGCTGCAGCGGGTGGGCGGCGAAGAGACGTTGAAGGTCGACGTCCGCGTGGTCTCCGCCACCAACCGGGACCTCAAGGCGGAGGTCGCCAGGGGCACCTTCCGCGAGGACCTCTACTACCGGCTGCACATCGTCCCCCTGACCCTGCCGCCCCTGCGCGAGCGGCCGGAGGACATTGCCCTGCTCGCGCGGCACTTCGTGGAGCGGCATTCAGCGCGCGTGAACCCGCGCGTACGCAGCATCACCGACGAAGCCCTGCGGGCGCTGCAGCGCTACGCGTGGCCGGGCAACGTTCGCGAGTTGGAGAACGCCATCGAGCAGTCGCTGGTCTTTGCCGAAGGCGACACGCTGGACGAGCGCGACCTGCCGCCGTTCCTGCAGCCGGAGGCCTCGCGCGCGTCCGCCACCCACGCCCTGGCGATGCCCACCGGCGACAGGCCCCTGCCGGACATCCTCGAGGAGCTGGAGCGGGAGCTCATCCGCCGCGCCTACGACAAGGCGAACGGCGTGAAGACCGAGACCGCCCGGCTGCTCGGTATCAAGACGTCGGCGCTCTACTACAAGCTGGAGAAGTACGGCTTCATCCAGAAGGGCGAGCGCCCCGCCGAAGCCGAAGGCTAGAGCGCCGGACAACAGACGGCCCGCCGGAGCGTCGAGGCTCGCGGCGGGCCATCGTGACCGGCGCTCTCTGACGTCAGCGCAAGCGCGCTACGGCAGCTGACCACCCTGCTGCGACGGGTCGTCCTGGGTGCCCTCCTCGAACGAGCCGCCCGTGGAAGGCTCCTCGTAGACAGGCTCCTCGAAGCCCTGGTCAGAGGAACCACCGGTGGCCGGATCCTCGCTCGGCGGCAGCGGCTCCTCGCTCGGCGAAGGCGCCGGCGCCGGCTGCTGCTCGAGGCCCTGATCAGACGAACCGCCCGTGGCCGGGTCTTCGCTCGGCGAAGGCGCCGGCGCCGGCTGCTGCTCGAGGCCCTGGTCGGACGAACCGCCCGTGGCCGACGTCACCTCGATGCTCCTGGCGTTGTTGACGTTCCCCTTCACCTCGAAGCTGGCGCGGATCTCATCCCCCTCCTTGAGCTCGCTGGCGCGCTGGATCTGCTTGTCGCCCTGGCTCTGGAACTGGGTCTGGTTGTCCGCCTTCAGGGGAATGAGCGCGCCCTGGTGGTCGAGGTTGATCCAGTTGCCCTGCACGCTGGCGATGCGCCCCTCGAGCTCCTGCGGCTGTCCCTGCTGCTCGCCCGAGAACTCGATGGTCGAGGCGTGGTTTTCATTCTTCTTCTGCTCGACCTGGATGGAGAGCTGGTCACCCGCCTTCACCTTCTTGAGCGCCTTCTGACCACGCAGCTCCTTCCCGTCCTTGTTCGCGGTGGTCTGCTCGCTCACCTTCACCGGCACGACCGCGCCCTGCTCGAGCTTGAGGAAGACGATGTCCCCCTTCGTCTCCACCACCTGGCCGCTCAGGTTGCCCTCGCCCTGCGACTGCTGGCCCACTTGCCCGGAGCCGCCAATGCCCTCCTGGCTCCCTTCGACGGACTCGCTCTCCATCTCGATGCTGCCCTGCTGCGGCTCCTCGAACGGCCGGTCATCATGCGTCACCTCGCCCGAGCCGCCGGTGCCGCTGCCGAGCGAGCCGTCTTCGCTCCACGTCTCGCTGCTGCCTTCGCTCCCGCTGCCGCCCACGCCCTCCTGCTGCGACTGCGCGTCCGTGGAGCCCTGCTGCTGCGACCTCTGCATCTCACCTTCGGCAAACGCCGCGGTGCCGAACATCAGCGCGCCGCTCGCCAGGAGCGCACGCCATCCCGTGATCTTCATCGTTACCTCCTCGAAATCGGGTGGGTTCAGGTGTGGTCAGTCCATGGCCACCTGTGATCGATGGGGACGTTCGTTGGCGGTCGTAACCCCGATGCCAGATGGCCCGCCCCCCCGGTCTCTCGGCGCGGTGGCGAACCGGGAGCGCCTCAGAAAACCGGCGCCAGAGGGAGCGTCGGTGCGCGATTTCCGATGGCGCGGTTGTCCGCCGGGGTGGGAGGGACCCCCTCCCAACTTGACCAAAGCCCCGGTTTCCCTCAGGTTTTGGGCCATCCCCGCACCTCTGCCGGACGTGGGGGATGGCACCGCCCTTGCTCAACCTCGACGCAGCCATGTTTCGCCTCCCCGCCCTCCTCCTCGCCTTTGGCCTGCTCGCCGTGCTTCCTGCCGAGGCAGCGACCGAGCTGGACGGGGCGCGTGCCGCGTCACGTGCGGCCCGGCAGGCGGTGGGTGAGGTGCGCGGCAAGCAGCTGGCCATGCGCGCGGAGCTGAACCAGGTCGCCACGCAGATCGAAGCGCTCAAGTCGCAGGGAAAGCGCGGCGCGGAGCTGGAGGCGGCGCTGCGCAGGTCGCAGGAGCTCTCCGGCGCGCTCGCGGAGGCCGCGCAGCAGATGTCGCGCGCGGAGGTGGGCGCGGAGCAGCAGCACCTGTCCTTGCTCACGGCGCTCTCCGGAGAGCTCGGCCGGGTGCAGGTTCTGCTGGAGCGCTCTGAGGACCGGGCGGAGCGCGCGCGGCTCATCCAGAAGATGCGCGCCCTGCGCCAGGAGCGCGAACAGGTCCGCGCGCTGCTCCCCGCGGCGAAGGTGCCGGCGCTGCAGTCCTCCGGTTCGGATGACCCTGAGGACCTGCTGGAGCAGGCGGACATGCTCAGGGACTCGGAGGACAAGCTCCGGGAGCGGATGAAGCTGCTGCAGGCGCGCGTGCAGGAGCTGCGCGCGGAGCGGGACCTCGACCGCCGCATGAGCGACTTCCAGCGGGACGAATCCATCTTTGATGACCACCAGGGCGGCCGCCTCAGCGTGGTCCGTAAGCGGGAGCTCTCCCGCGCAACCCACCCGCCCCTGTTTGGCGGCCCGCAGGCGGACACCGAGTCCGCGGCGCCCACCGCAGGCGTGGGCAACGCCAGCGAGCAGCCGCCAGATCGCTTCCACGGCAGCACCGGCGAGAAGTCCGTCGGCGGCGAATCCGGGCTCACCCACCAGAGCACCATCACGCAGATCGCCCAGGGCACGGACATGCGGCCGCACCTGGGCGGCCTGGACCGCCGCAGCCTGGAGCGGCTGGGCACCCGTGACATCGACAAGCTCGAAGCAGAGCTGCAGAAGCTCGAGAAGCTCGCGGCGGAGCTGGACCAGCGGGCGGACACGCTCGAGCAGCGCGCCCGCGAATAGCTAGAAGACCTTCACCGCCACGTCGAACCCCACCGTCGCCTCCAGGCGCGTGCGCTGGGGCGGGTAGCGGCCCCGTCCGCGCACCACGATGCTCATGGACGGCGCCACCACGAACCGCTGCAGCTCCACGTCCTTCACCTCCAGCTCGAGGACGGGGTTGGGCGCCTTCAACTCCAGCTTGTCGATGCCGAACTTCTCCGCCACCAGCACCTCTTCGTCTCCGGCGCGGGCGTAGAACTGCAGCTGCTCGAGGAACGAGAAGTCCTGCGTGTCCGGCGAGGCAATCTTCAAATGGACGTGGCTCATCTTCACCGAGTCCACGTCGTCTTTGGTCACTCCCTGGTTCTGGAACTCCTGCGTCTGCGAGAAGTCGATGTTCCCGAAGCTGGAGATGCCGGGGAAGACGTTGAGCAGCCCGGGCAAGGGCGACGGATCCCCGTCGATGGTGGTCTCCCCCGTCACCTCCACCGGAAAGACGTTGGCGCCGCAGCCGGCGAAGCACAGCGCCGCGGTGAGGAGCGCGCCCATCCGGCGCGGGGTCGTGAAACGAGGCATGGTGGTCTTGGCTTTCCGTGCGCTGCGCGGCCGTTGCGACAGCGAGGGATTGTACATGGCACGGCCAGGGCGGATTGCGTAGGTTTCGCCGCGCGTGGCGCGACTGGTCCTACTGGGGGCGTTGAGCGTCCTTGTATCCGCGGCCGCACACGCCGCGGAGCTGGACGGGCGGGCGCGCCTCTCCGTCGGCGCCGGTGTGGACTCCAACGCCCGCCGCGAATACAACGACGCGGTCACCGACGGCCTGCTGGAGGCCCACGCCGGGCTCGACGGGCGCGCCCTCTTCACGAAGGCGCAGCTTC
>CAZQVZ010000017.1:0-30371 GCA_964596895.1 uncultured Myxococcaceae bacterium | reverse complement strand
CCGCGGCGGGAGAGCTCGCGGAGGAGCTCACGGATGACGCCGGCGGCGATGACGTCGAGGCCCTCGAAGGGCTCGTCGAGGAAGACCAGCTCGGGGGCGTGGATGAGCGCCGCGGCGATGGCGAGCCGCCGCCGCATTCCCTTGGAGTACTCCGCCACGAGCGTGTGGCCCTTGTAGGTGAGCTCGGTCAGCTCCAGGAGCTCACGCGCCCGGGCGTCCGCTTCGTCGCCCCCCAGGCCGTGCATGCGGCCGCAGAAGGTCAGGTACTGCAGGCCGGAGAGGCGTTCGAAGAGGGCCAGCTCCTCCGGGACCACGCCGATGCGGGACTTGATGGCGAGAGGGTCCTTGCGCGCGTCCACGCCGAGGATCCGGACCCCCCCTGCATCCGGCGCGTAGATGCCGGTGAGGATGGAGATGGTGGTCGACTTGCCCGCGCCGTTGGGGCCCAGGAACGCGAAGAACGACCCCTTCGGGATGGTGAGCGACAGCCCGTCGACTGCGGTGAAGTCGCCGAACCGCTTGGTCAGGCCGGAGGCCTCGACTGCGTGCATCCCCCGAGGAGACCAGTTTCCCGCCGGAGGGGGAAGCCACCTCCTCCGGATGACGGATGCGGCTCATTTCCGCTGGCGGTCAAACGTCACCGTGCATAGGTGACGGCCTGCGCTCGCATCTGCGGCGTGTAACGGAGGCGCGGCGCAGGCCCTGCGCGCGTCGCCACCATCTTCCGGAACTCCGCCGACTGCTTCTCGTGATCCATCCGCTCCTCCAGGGGAAAGCGGCGGACCACGGCACGAATGCATCAACTCGTCACGACGAAGACGGGCGAGGACTTACGAATCACTTGAGGACTTCGTTTGCGAGCAGGGCATTGGGGGAAAGGATGGTGCCTGAGCCCGTTCCGCCGACAAGCAGCATGTTGCCATTGGAAAGGCGAAAGACGGACCCGCCCATGCGCGCAATTGAGAGAGGCTGAATCTGATTCCACGTCAAGCTGACCGGATCAAATATTTCAACAACAGATGAGGCCGTCCGCTTATTGGTTTCTAGAGATGGGGTTTCGCCGCCAGCGGCGACGACCAACCCGGACGAGCTCAGGCCCAACGCGATGGAACGTCTGTGCACGCTCAACGCTTCGACCGGCAACCAATCGCGAGTGGCGGGCCGAAAGACCTCTACAGACGGTAGGTAAAGGTCTCCTAGCGGGGTGTGGCTCCGATCCTGATCACGCAGCACGTCGCACATCCGCGCGAAGGGGAGCGAGAGAGCGCTTCATGGCGTCTTGCCAACGACTGCTGAGCGCGAGAGCGCGTAGGTCGAGCACTTCTTGACCAGTGTCCTCCTTCCATCTGGCGCCCGAGCGTTTCATCCGCATTCCGATGAGGCTCTTGCAGGTCGCTTCCACATTGCCGCTTCCGATTGGCAGGGACAGCTTTCGGGCCAGGGCGTAGTCCATTCGGTCGCCCTGGTTCTGGAGGTAGGTGGTCGCGTCGTGAACCGGCTCCGCATCTCCGACGCGGTGGTGCTCCATGCCGGAGCGATAGAGTTCGGTCAGGATTCGTCCCCGGGCATTCTCCGAGTTCAGCAGCAAGGCCTTCCAGCGCGCGATGACCGGCTTGGCCGCCTCCGCGCCGTGGATGAGCACCGCCGCGTGTCCCAGCTTCTCCACCACGTGCCAGAAATCCACCAGCCGGTGCGGCGTCACCGAGACCCCCGCCAGCTTCATGACTCGGTCGAGGAGGTCACACATCTGGGCCGCCCCATCCGAGAGAAGCACGACGGCCAGGCCGGGCCGCTCCTTCAGAATGACGCGAAGGTCTGCGGCAAGCCGACGGCAGAGTTCTTCGGTCTCGCACTTCGGCATTCGGCCGTAGCGGATTGTGAAGAGCGCCTCGCCTGCCTCTCCGCGATCCGGCGAATCTCCGGCTTGCCCTCGCCCGCGTGGAAGAGCACGTAGGAGAGCACCAGGCTGGCTTCAGAGAACGTCTGCCAGCGGTCCATCGACGGCGGGGTCGTCTCCAGGATGGCCAGGGCCCGGCGGAGCTTCTCCTCGGCGCGCGCGTAGGAGCGGCTCTGCGGGTTGAAGACGTCATCCCGAGCGCTCTGGAGCAGCCCCCGCGCTTCGGTCACCGACCCGGGCATCCCACCCGCGCGCGCCGCGGTCTGCTCTTCCGAGAGGAACTGGTACCCGAGCGCGGTCTGCCCGAGCGCCTCGCGGACCTGCCGCGCTGCCTCCAGCGTCTTCCCGTCCGAACACGCGCCAACGGCGATCACCGCGCGCTTTCCAGACTCCGCGCGCGCGGTCACACCGAACAGAAACGCGAGAACGGCAACTCCGGCCACCCGAGTGATCATCACAGGGCGGGAAAGCTGGCAGCGTGCCAGCGCGCCCTTCCAGTGGCGAACAATCCGCGGCGGTCCGTGCCCGCGGACGGATCATCCCATCAGGCGGACCGGGTGGTGCTCGGCCGGACCTAGTGCATCAGCTCGATCTGCGGTGGCCCGACGATGCGCTCCACCGTCTCCCGCACCTTGTCGAGGTCCACCGGCTTGGAGATGTACCCGGAGGCGCCGACCAGCTCCGCCTCCCACTCGAAGCCGTAGGCCGAGATGATGATGATGGGCAGGTTCTTCGCGCGCGGCATCTTCTTGAGCGCGTCGAGCAGGCCCCAGCCGCTCATCACCGGCATGCGCAGGTCGAGCAGCACCGCCGTGGGCAGCTCCTCCTCCATCATGTCCAGCGCCTCGCGGCCGTCCTTCGCCTGGCGGGTGCGGTACCCGAGCTGCTCCAGGAAGTCCGCCAGCAGCGTGCGGTGGCTTTCGTCGTCGTCGACGATCAGCAGGTGGGACATGGAAAGTCCTCTGGATTGCTGGAATTCAAGCCCGTGCACGAGACCAAGATGGGAATGCGCGACGCGTCATGGAAGCGGGCTCCTTCTCCGCTCCGACCTACCTGTTGGCCGGCCGACATGCCAGCCCTGTTGTCCGGACCGAGGCACCTCCGCTAAGAGGCGGGCATCCCCGGGCTTGACGGGCCGTCCGGCACGCGGCGGGGACCCTCGAGGGGCATCTCATGAAGTCATTGCGTTGGGTCATTCCGGGCATCGCGGTGGGGCTGTTCGTCTCGCTCGCGCCGGCCTGTGGGACGGGGAACGACTGCAATCCGTCCTCTTGTAACGGCTGCTGTGATGAGGACGGTACCTGTCGCCATGGCGGACAGGCGGACGCGTGCGGTGCCAACGGCGGGACCTGCCGGACCTGCAGTGGGGTGGAGATCTGCGCCGCCGGCTTCTGCACGCCCGTCGGGAACCCGAACCCGACCGACGCGGGCGTCACCTGCGGCCCGTCGAACTGCTCCACCTGCTGCGTGAACAACCAGTGCCAGGCGCAGTCCACCAACCTGACCTGCGGCACTGGCGGCGGGGCCTGTGACACCTGCACTGGCTCGGAGACCTGCTCCAACGGCGCGTGCGTGGATCCGTCCTGCAACGGCTGCCGGGACGCGAACAACAACTGCCTCTCCACAGCGCAACAGTCCAACGCGGAGTGTGGCGCCGGTGGCGCGAGCTGCTCGGCCTGCCCCTCCGGCGAGACCTGCCAGAGCGGCGTCTGTACGCCCACGGGTGGCACCTGCACCTCCTCCAACTGCACGGGCTGCTGCAGCGGGAACACCTGCGTTCCCCTCGGCTCGCAGTCGCAGGCGCAGTGCGGAGCTGGCGCCAACGCCTGCACTTCCTGCCCCTCGAGCCAGACCTGCCAGAACGGCACCTGCGCACCCCCGAGCAGCACCTGCAACTCGACGAACTGCGCTGGGTGCTGCAACGGGACCCAGTGCCTTTCCTTCATCGACCAGTCCTCGGGTCAATGCGGCCAGGGTGGTGCATCCTGCACGAGCTGTCCTTCCGGCCAGACCTGCAGCACCGGGACCTGTACGTCCACCCCCACGTGCAACACGAGCAACTGCGCTGGTTGCTGCAGCGGGAACACCTGCCTGACGGGGACCACCCCCAGCAACTGCGGCTCGGGTGGCAACGCCTGTATGAGCTGCCCCAGCGGGCAGAGCTGCAGCAACGGGATGTGCCAGCCCACTGGCGGTACGGCCAACTACGGCGCTCCATGCACCAGCAACGCCCAGTGCTCAGGAATCGGCGCGGGCGCCATCTGTAAGCAGGTAACCGCCACCGGGAATGCCACCTACTCAGGTGGCTACTGCACCAAGGTTTGCGCTGGTCCGGGCGAGTGCGGCACCACGGCGGAGTGCATTGGCGGTGGCGCGTTCGGCGAAGACAACATCTGCGCAGCGTTCTGTGGTGTCGGCAGCTACGTCTGCCGCTCCGGCTATGCTTGCTACCCGATCCCGGCGGGCGACATCTGTTGGTTGGATCCGCTCCCCACACCTCCTTCCGCGCCCCCGAACCTGATTGGCAACGCGTGCACCTCTGACGCGGCTTGCCAGGCGAACGGAACCTTCACTCCCGGGATCTGCTACCCGGCCACCAGCCCCAGCACCGGCGCTCCAACGGGCTTCACGGGCGGTTACTGCTCCGCCCAATGCGACCACAACAACCCCTCCGACCCCATCTGCAGCAGCACGGGGGTATGCGTCGGTTTCTCCAACTCCATGGGACAGGCCTTCGGCCTCTGCATGAACCGCTGTTCGGCGCCGGAGGGAGGTCAGAGCAACTGCCGCACCTCCTACATCTGCGAGACCGCGACGAGCGCCGGTGAGGGCGGATGCCTTCCTCGCTGTGACAACCCGGGCTGGGGATGTCCGACGGGGACCACCTGCAACACGGGCACCGGCTACTGCCAGTAACTAGCCCCCAAACAACCTGATCGCATTCCCCCCCAGAATCGCCGCCTCCGTCTCCTCCCCGAGCCGGAGCGCGGCGATTCTCTTTATCTCCCGGTCCCACGCGTACGGCAGGTTGGGGAAGTCCGTCCCGTACATCACCCGCTCGGGGCGGACCGTCAGCAACTCCACCGGCGGCTTCGCAGGGAAGTAGTCCGCCATCACCATGGTGGTGTCGAGCCACAGCCCGTCGTACCGCTCCAGCAGCCTTCGATAGCCGTCGTACTCGTCTGCGCCCAGGTGGGGGACGCACAGCTTCAACGAAGGGAACGCGCGCAAGACCGCCTCGACGCGCTCCACCCCGCACAACCCATAGGGGTCGCACTTGTAGTGGGGGCTCGAAGGCTCCCTCCCGGCGTGCATCACCAGCGGCCGGCCGTACCGGGCGCAGACCCGGTAGATGGCCTCCATCGCGTCTGCGTCCGGCGAGAAGCACTGCACGTGGCAGTGCAGCTTCACCCCTCGCAGCCCGAGCGCGAACGCCTCCTCCAGGATCCCCGCCGCGTCCTCCTCACCCGGGAACACGGTGGCCAGGCCGATGACGCGCGGTTCCTTCGCGCAGACCTCGGCCACGTAGCGGTTCAACGCGCGCGCCATCCCCGGCTTGTGCGCGTAGTGCAGGGCCACCACCTTCTGCACCCCACGCGAGAACAGGAAGGTCAGCACCTCCTCCGTGTACAGCCGGTACCGGATGGGCCACCCGTACTGTTCGAACCACTTCCAGATGGCGTCGAACATCCGCTCGGGGAACAGGTGCACGTGGGCGTCCACCACCGGCGGCAGCGAGGCCGGCAGCATCTGCCCCTCCTCGTCGTTCAGCGCCGGCAGGGGCAGGCGCTCCCCGCCCAGAAGCCACGGCAACGCGCACCGCCCACCACCCTCCGAGTCGAGCCCGACCATCCTGTGGGGCTAGGCCTTCCCGCCCGTCGGGGACCCCGCCCGGGGACCCGAAGCCGTCTCCGGAGAGGACCCTGGCGCCGCACGGCCGCCGCGGTCGAGCCGCTCGAGGAAGACCTCCTGATCCCCGTAGCCCTTCTTCGACAGCCGCTGCGCGTCCACCAGCTCCGCGGCGCGGGTGAAGAGCCGGCCCAGGACCCGCAACCCTTCGGCCACGCGGCGCTCCATCTCCGCCTGCGCCTCCAGCTGCGCCTGGTGCGACCTCTCCTTCCGAAACAGCGGCCACCGCATGGTCCGCAAATGTAGGGGATGGGACTCCCCGGTGCCAGCCTCCACAGATTTACAGTCCGGCAAATTTACAACTTGCAGCAAATGTCCACCGCACGGCACCCCATTCGTCCGCTTGATGTCGGTCATTTCCCATGACGAATCGCGCCTTTAACTCTTTTTCAAGCGGAGGGGATGACGCGCAGCGAAAGAGGGCCTATCTTGCCCGGCAACACGACGCGGCACTCGCCGCCCGGAGGAGACATGGCGTACGACGGCGAGCTGGTGAAGATGGAAAACGGGCGGTGGGCGCGCTTCTCGCGCTGCCAGGTCTGCAACGCCGGCCACCAGGACACCGACGAGATGGACATCCTCGTCGCGGTGGAGCTGGAGGACCGCTACCAGGAGCTGCTGCAGGCCGCGGAGAGCTCCATCGAGGCGTACCGCGAGAAGGGCATCCCGGTCAGCGTGCGCCTGGACGCGGACGGTGACGGCAAGCTGAGCCTCACGTTCGACGGCATGGACGAAGCCACCGTCCACTGAGTATTCGGGGCGCATGGCCGCCACCGAATCGCAGATGCTGGATGTGGGCACCTCGTGCCCGGACTTCGCGCTGGAGAACGCCGTGGACGGGCGCCCGGTGCGACGAGCCGACTTCGCCGGCGCGCCCGCGCTCCTGGTGATGTTCGTCTGCAACCACTGCCCCTACGTCATCCACGTGCGGAAGGTCCTCGTCGGCCTGGCGCACGAATTCATGGACCGCGGCGCGGCGGTGGTGGCCATCAACGCCAACAGCTTGCAGACCCACCCTCAAGACGGCCCGGCGCACATGAAGGCGCTGGCGGCGGAGGAGGGCTGGCGCTTCCCCTTCCTCTTCGACCGCACCCAGGAGGTGGCGAAGGCGTTCCGAGCCGCCTGCACCCCGGACTTCTTCGTCTTCGACCGGGACCAGAAGCTCACCTACCGCGGCCAGCTGGATGACGCGCGGCCGGGCCGGGACGTACCGGTCACCGGAAGGGACCTGCGCACGGCGCTGGAGGCGACCCTGTCCGGCGCGCCGGCTCCAGAACCGCAGCGTCCGTCCATCGGCTGCAACATCAAGTGGCACCCGGGCAACGCGCCTTCGTACTTCGGGGCGTAGGGCCCGAAGGCTCCCTCACAAGGGCAGCTCGACCCGGAAGCGGGCGCCGTTGCCGGGGCCGCTCTCCGCCGAGATGGTGCCCTCGTGCGCCTCGACGATCTTCCGGGCCACGAAGAGCCCCAGCCCCAGGCCCCCGTAGTTGCGGACGGGAGAGGCGCGCTCGAAGCGGTCGAAGATGCGGGCCATGTCCTCGGGGTGGATGCCGATGCCGCGGTCGCGGACCTCCAGCACCGCGACCCCCTCCTCCGCATGCACGTCTATCTGCACCGGGGTGCCCGGCGCGTAGCGAAGCGCATTGGAGAGCAGGCTCGTCACCACCTGGAACACCCGCCGCTCGTCCCAGGCGCCCTTCACCGGCGGGCGAAGCTGGAGGCGCGCCTCGCAACCGGCCCGCTCGAAGGCAGGGGCCAACTCCGCCACCGCGAGCCTCGCCACCTCGCACAGGTCCACCACCGACCGCTCGAGCCGCAGCCGCCCGGACTGCACGCTGCTCACATCCAGAAGCCCCTCCACCAGCCGCGTCAGCCGCACCACCTGGCGGTCCGCGGTGCCGAGCTTCTGGCGCAGCGCCGCCACCGCCTCGCCCGTGAGCGCGTCCGCGCCGAGGTCCCGCTGCACCGACTGCACCACCAGCCTCAGGGAGGTCAGCGGTGTCCGCAGCTCGTGGGACGCCACCTGGAGAAACTCATCTCTCACCGCCAGGGCGAGCTGCGACTGGCGCAGCAGCTCCGCCCGGTCTCGTTCGGCCTCCACGCGCGCGGTGACGTCCTCCATCACCACCATCAGCCCGGTGCGGCCCGCCTCCGTCTGCAGCGGGGTGGACGTCAGCTCCACGTGCTGCACCTCGCGCGGCCCCTCCGTCCGCGACAGCTCCATCCGCACCGGCGCCCGCAGCGTCCCGGCCCCGGCCAGTAGCTGCTCCCACTCCGCGCGGCCCTCGGGGGGCAGGAGCGCGCCGAAGGGCTGGCCCATCACCTGCGCCTCGTCGCGCTCGAAGATGCGCTCGGCGCGGTGGTTCCAGGCGAGGATTCGCCCCTGCTCGTCCACCGCGCACACGCCCACCGGCGCCACGTCCAGCAGCCGCCCCAGGTGGGTGACCAGCGCAGCCTCCGGCGGACGCGGTCCGAGCTTCACCTGCGCGTTCACGGCGTCCAGCGTCTGCCGGTACCGGCGGCGCTTGCGCGTGCCCGTCACCGCGTCCGCGAGCACCTCCGCAACCTCCGAAGGGTCATCTCCGGGCAGAAGCCGCACGTCGCCGAGCAGGCCGGGGGAGAAGCGCAGTTTGCGCACCAGGTCTTCGTGGCCCCGCGGCTCGGAGATGAGCACCACCGCGAGGTCCGCGTCTTCGGCCAGGGCCCTCTGGGCGACGGAGAGCGGCTCCTCCACGCCCGAGCCCACCACCAGCGCGTCCAGCTCACCCCGGCGTGCGCGCTCGAGCCAGGCGTGGGTGCCGTCCGCCAAAGCCAACTGGGCGTCCTCCGGCAAGAGCCTTCGCCACCCGCCGGTCCCCGCGGGTTCCCACTCCACGCCGAAGAGCAGCACCGTCCCCATCCTTTTCAGTCGCCGAGGATGGGGAGGTCGAGCAGCGCGCGGCCGGTCCAGGCGCGCAGCAGATCCGTGGTGGGGCTCATCACGTGCGCCGCCCGCGCGTCGCGCAGGTGCCGGTGCAGAGGCGAGCCATCCCGGTAGGCCTGGCCGCCGGCGAGCGTCATCGCCTCGTTGGCGACGTTCACGGCGCAGTGGGCCACCTCCGCCTTCGCCGAGCACAAGGCCAACAGCGCGTCCGGAGCGCCCGCGTCTCCGAGCCGCGCGGCCTCACGGATGAGCTGACGGGTGCGCTCCACCTGCGCCCACAGTTCGCCCACGCGGTGCTGCACCACCGGCTGCTCCGCCAGCCGCCGTCCGGAGTGGGCGTGGGTGCGCCGCTTGAGGTGGCCAATCACCTCGTTGAGGGACGCCTTCGCCACCCCCAGATACGTCGCGGCCATGGCCACCAGGAAGTACGGGGCGATGACGTTGAACACGTACCAGATCTCGTCTCCCTCCTCGCCGAGCAGGTCCTCCCGCGGCACCACCGCCTCCTCCATCACCAGGGTGCGCGCCGAGTTGCCGCGCATCCCCAGCCCCTCCCACTGCCCTTCGATGCGGGCGCCTTGCGCCGTTGCGCCGAGCACCGCGCAGGAGAAGCGTCCGGGCTCCGCCGCCGAAACAGGGGCGGTGGAGATGATGTACGAGTCCGCGTGCCCGCCATTGGTGACGAAGGTCTTCACGCCCGTCACCCGGTAGCCCCCGTCCGGCGCGCGCTGAAGCTTCGCCTGCGGCAGGTAGAAGTGGACGCCGGTGCCGGGCTCGGAGACCGCCAGGGTGGTGAGGTGTCTGCCTTCGGCGATGGGGCGCAGGTAGCGCTCGGCTTGAGAGGGCGTGGCGCGCGCCGAGAGCACCGCCGCGCCCACCTGGTGCATCCCGAAGCAGAGCCCGGTGGAGGCGCACGCCTCGCCGATGATCTCGCACACCAGCGCCAGCCCAAAGAGGCCCTGTCCGAGCCCGCCGGCAGAAGCGGGCACCACCAGACCGCCGAGGCCCGCGCCGAGCAGCGCGCGGATGTTCTCCTCCGGCCAGCGGCCCTCCCGGTCCGTCTGATCAGCGCGCGGGGCGATGACGTCTCTGGCCAGCGCCTGCGCCGTCTGTTGAAGCTCTTCGAGGGGCACGGGTGACGCCTCCTTCTCGTGGGAGACCTTGGCGCTTCCCGGGTGAGGCGGCACCCCCGGTCGACACGAGTTTGAACTGATGAACGGCTGGCGCACCCTCAATCGTTGTGTCCACACTGAGGGCCGTGCACGCGCTGGCGCTGGCGGTGGCCCTGGGGATGGGCGTGGTGGTGGGCGACGTGGCGGTGCACCGCGACCTCGTCTACGGCGAGGACCCCGCCCTGCAGTCACTGGACGTGTTCGCGCCGGCGCAGTCTCCGAAGCCGCGTCCGCTGGTGATCTTCGTCCACGGCGGCGGTTGGTCCGAAGGCGACAAGGGCCGGCACGTGCGCAAGGGGATGTGGTTCGTGCGGCAGGGGTTCGTCTACGCCAGTGTGAACTACCGGCTCTCGCCCGCGGTGAGGCACCCTTCGCACGCCGAGGACGTGGCGCGCGCCGTGGCGTGGCTGCGGGCCCATGCCGCGCGGTTCGGCGCGGACCCCGAGCGCGTCTATCTGCTCGGGCATTCGGCTGGGGCGCACCTCGTCGCGCTCGTCGCCACCGATGTGCGGCTGCTCGCTTCGCACGGTGAACGCGGGCACTTCCTGCGGGGCGTCATCCTGCTCGACGGCTCCGGCTACGACCTCACGGTGAGGGTCCCGAAGGCGCGCCCCCCGTCCCAGCAGATGTTCCTGCAGGCCTTTGGCGAGGACCCGTCGGTCTGGAAGGACGCCTCACCCGTGCACCACGCCGGGCTGTCGCGCGTGCCGCCGCCGCTTCTCCTCTTCTATGTGGCGGGCCGCAAGTCGTCGCAGACGCAGGCGCGCCTCTTTTCGGACCGGCTGCGCAAGGTGGGCGGGGAGGCCCACCTGGTCGGCGTGGCGGGGCGGGACCACGTGTCCATCGTGCGGCGGCTGGGGCTGCCGGGAGACCCGGTGGGCCGAAGGCTCCTGCGCTTCATCCGAATGCAGGAGGGCGCAGCCCCGTAGGGCTTTTCGGAGCGCGAGCGCGGGCAGGGTTCTGCCATGCTGCGCGGCATGAGCCAGGCCCTGCACTACAAGAGCGATCTGCGCGACGTCTTCTTCAACCTCTTCGAGTTCAACGACGTGGGGAGGACCTCGCTGGGTCAGGGGCCCTACGCGGGCATGGACGAGACCACGGCGCGCGAGGCGCTGCGGGCGTTCGAGAAGCTGTGCGTGGAGGAGCTGGCGGGCAGCTTCTACGACGCGGACCGCACGCCATTGGAGCTGGACGGCGACGGCAACGTGAAGCTGCCGGCGTCGCTGCGGGCGGACATGGACAAGTTCTTCGAGCAGGGCTGGAACCTGCTGGAGGTGCCGGCGCATCTGGGAGGGATGGGCGCGCCGCCCTCCATCCGCTGGGCCGCGTTCGAGATGCTCGCTGGCGCCAACCCGCCCATCGGCTTCTATGCCTTCGGGAACTTCATCGCCTCGGTCATCGACCGGCTGGGGAGCGAGTCGCAGCGGAAGCGGTACGTGAAGAACATGATCGACCACCGCTGGGGCGGGTCGATGGTCCTCACCGAGCCGGACGCAGGCTCGGACGTGGGAGCGGCGCGGGCGAAGGCGCGGCACGTGAAGGACGACGTCTGGGAGATCGAGGGCGTCAAGCGCTTCATCACCAACGGCGACTTCGACGGGCCCGACAACATCGTCCACCTGGTGCTGGCGCGGCCGGAGGGAGCAGGCCCGGGGACCAAGGGGCTCTCCATGTTCATCGTCCCCAAGTACTGGGTGGATGAAGACGGCAAGCTCACCTCCGAGCGCAACGGCGCGTACTGCACCAACATCGAAAAGAAGATGGGCATCAAGGCGTCCGCGACCTGCGAGATGACCTTCGGTGAGCGCGGCCCCGCGCGCGGCCTCCTGGTGGGCGAAGTGCACGACGGCATCCGCCAGATGTTCCACGTCATCGAGCAGGCGCGGATGGCGGTGGGCATGAAGTCCATGGCCACCTTGTCCACCGCGTATCTGAACGCGCTGGACTACGCGAAGGAGCGGGTCCAGGGCGCTGACTTGACCAGGGCCGCGGACAAGACCGCGCCGCGGGTTCGCATCATCGAGCACCCGGACGTGCGGCGGATGCTGATGCTGCAGAAGTCGTTCGCCCACGGGATGCGCGCGCTGGGGCTGTTCCTGGCCAGCCTCCAGGACCAGGTGGAGCTGCAGGGCGGCCACGGCGCGGAGAAGGCCCAGGGGCTGGACCGGCTCAACGACATGCTCCTGCCGCTGCTCAAGGGCTACTGCTCGGAGAAGGTGTACGAGCTGCTCGGCGTGTCGCTGCAGTGCTTCGGCGGCTCGGGGTTCCTTCAGGACTACCCCATCGAGCAGTACATCCGGGACCAGAAGATCGACTCGCTGTACGAGGGCACCACGCACATCCAGGCGCTGGATTTGTTCTTCCGGAAGATCGCGCGGGACGGCGGCGAGACCCTGCGCACCTTCATGGAGCGGCTGGTCACCACGGTTCAAAGTGGCGAGGGCGGCCCGGAGTTGGCGGCGGAGCGTGAGGCCCTGGGCAAGGCGCTGGGCGCGGTGCAGGGGATCATGGCCACCATGATGGAGAAGGTGGGCGAGTCCGTGTACCACGTGGGTTTTCAGGGGAACCGGATCCTCTTCGCGCTCGCGGAGACGGTGCTCGGATGGCTCCTGATTCGCCAGGCGGCAGTCGCGCTGGAGCGCAAGAAGGTCAACCCGGCGGACGCGGTCTTCTACGACGGCAAGGTCGCGGCGGCGCGCTTCTACTGCCGGGAAGTGCTGCCCGGCGTGACCCTGGCGAGGAAGCTGGTGGAGCAGAGCTCCGTGGACCTGATGGACCTGCCGGAAGAGGCGTTCTAGAGCAATGGCCTCCCGGGCTCCCTCGTGGCCCCCGGTGGGCCGCTGCGGACCTGGCCGGAGGACGCGAGGAGCCGCTGGGTGAGCGCAGGTTTCGCGATCTCAGAGCAGGTGTTCTGGGGAACCAACGGCGCCATCGAGGCCTATCTGGGATGCCTGCACCGCCAGGCCCGTGCGCGGCTCGGGGCCGAACACCCGGTCACCGACTACTTCCGCGAGGCGCTGGAGGGGTTCTTCATGGGCGTCGTGGTGAAGCTCGACCCGATCGCGGAGGAGCGCGCGGAGCGGGAGGTGCTCGAAGCGCTGTTCGAGGCGGCGACCCGGGAGCTCCTGGAGGGCGACACCTTCTCTGAATTCGGTCGCCAGTGGGTTGGGAGCACGGTTCAAGCCCTGCGAGCGCGCCTTCGGGAGTGAGCACCGGCGGCCACCACGCCCACGGCGGGCGTGAGGCGCCGCCGTCAGAAGGCCTGATCCGCGAGAGGGGCCCACTGCCGTGCAGTCGACTCGCTTTCGCGCTGACCTGTACCCAGCCTGGAAGGCGGCGCCCCGGTCCGTCGCGCACTGCAGCAGGCGCGCGAAGCGGTGTGCGAGGTCACCCAGGCGGACGCGCCCGCTGCCCGTCTGCGCTCGCTGCTCGCGGCGTGACCGCCTTCATCCCGCGACGTTGCGGAAGAGGCCCTCGAGGAACTCCACGAACAGCTTCGCCCTGTGCTGCGGCTGCCGCTTCGGGAGCCACACCGCCCGGACCGGCGGCGCATCCAGCGCAAAGTCGGGGAGCAGTGCCTGCAGGCGCCCTGTGCGCAGGTGCTCGGGGACCATGAAGTCGAACACCTGGGCGATGCCCAGGCCGGAGACGGCGGCGTCCACCAGCAACTCCCCGTTGTCGATGAGCAGCCGGTCTCGCATCCCGCCGGGCCGCACCGGCTTGCTGCGCGGGCTCCTGCCGCGAAAGCCGAACTCGCGCGCCACGCCGGTGGGGGCCACGAAGCGCAGCGCGTCGTGCCCCTGCAATTCCTCCGGCGTCCGCGGCGCCCCGCGCTGGGCGAGGTAGACCGGCGAGGCCACGGTGATCCACCTTGGCCGCGCGAGCACCCGGGACATCAGCGCCGAATCCTCCAGCTTGCCGATCCGCACCGCGAGGTCGACCTCCTCCTCGGCCAGACGGGCGAACCGGTCCGTCACCGAGAGCACGAAGGTGAGCTGCGGAACCCGCTCCGCCAACTCCGACAGGTGCGCCACGACCCGATGCGACAAGACCGGCGAGAGCGACACCTTCAGCGGAGAGGATGCGAGCGCGGCCTGCTCGGTGACCAGCTCGCGCGCCGCCCGGAGCTGCTCCAGCGCCGCCCGGCACCGGTCCAGGTACACCGCCCCCTCCGGCGTCAGCGCCACGTGCCGCGACGAGCGCGTGAGAAGCGTGACCCCCAGGCTCCGCTCCAGCCTTGCCACCGCCTTGCTCACCGCCGCGGGCGTCACCCCCAGCCGCGCCGCCGCCCGCCGGAAGTTCAGGGCCTCGGCCACCTGTACGAAGGGGATGACCCCCGAGAACCCGTCCGTGTTCATCGTTAACCTGAAGGAAACGTTACGTTGAATGACGGCTGGATTGTCAACCGCTCCTGCCCGGCGCTACTTCTGGGCCCACACCCGAACCAATGGAGTCGTCAGATGAAGATCGCCGTCCTGGGAACCGGAATGGTGGGCAACTCGATCGCCACGAAGCTCGTGGAGCTGGGCCACGAAGTGAGGATGGGCGCGCGCTCCGCGGGCAATGAGAAGGCGAAGGCCTGGGCGCAGTCCACGGGCGCGGGGGCGCGCGCATCGGTGGGCGCCTTCGAAGACGCCGCGGCGTTCGGAGCGCTGATCTTCAACTGCACCAGCGGCCTGGGCTCGCTGGAGGCGCTGCAGCAGGCGGGCGCGAAGAACCTGAACGGCAAGGTGCTGGTGGACGTGGCCAACCCGCTCGACTTCTCGAAGGGGATGCCGCCTTCCCTGTCCGTCTCCAACACCGACTCGCTCGGTGAGCAGCTCCAGCGCGCGTTCCCGGACCTGAAGGTGGTCAAGGCGCTCAACACCGTGACCCATGAGCTGATGGTGAACCCGCGACGGCTCGAGGACGGGGACCACGACATCTTCATGTGCGGCAACGACAAGGAGGCCAAGGGCCAGGTCGCCGAGATCCTCCGCGGCTGGTTCGGTTGGCGGAACGTGGTGGACGTGGGTGACATCACCTGCGCCCGCGGCACCGAGGCCCTGCTCCCGCTCTGGGTCCGCCTCTACGGCGCCTTCGGGTCGCCGGAGTTCAACTTCAAGATCGTCCGCTGAGCGCGACCGCCCGCCCCAGCCCGGCGACGACGGAGGTGAACGCGTCTGCGCTGCGCAGCCGCTCTTCGCCGAACTTCCGCGCGAAGAGCGCCCGCACCGAAGGGATGCGGGAGGTGCCACCGGTGAGGAACACCGTGTCCGGCCGCACCGCTCCTGCCCGGGCGAGCACGTCGTCTACCGTCTCCTCCAGGGACTGGCGCAAGGGCAGCGTCCACCGTTCGAACTCCTCGCGCGTCACCCGCTCCTCGATGTCGATGCCCGCTTCGGAGAACCGGATCGTCGCCTCCTCGTTCGTCCCCAGCTCCCGCTTGGCCCGCTCCACCGAGCGGTACAGGTGGAAGGCGAGGTTCTCCTCCACCAGCCGCAGGAGGTTCTCCACGGCCTTCGGCCGGTCGGAGGTCTCCACCGCCTTCCGCAGAAACTCGAGGGTGCTTCGCTCGCGCAGGAGCATGAGCTCGTGCCACGCCAGCAGCCGCCTCGGCATCCACGTTGGCAAGGGCTGCCTCCGCGTGGCGGTGAACGACGCGAGGTAGTTGGCCCCTTCTCCGAAGCAGGAGAGCAGGCGGTGCTCCACCAGCGCTGCGTCGAACCGGTCCCCACCGACATACACGCCGCCGGAGGACACCACGTCCCCTCGGCGGTCGGACGCGTCACGGCGCGACGGCCCCAGCCGCATCAGCGTGAAGTCGCTGGTGCCGGCGCCGAAGTCGCCCACCAGCACCCACTCGTCGCGCTCGAGCTGCGCTTCGTAGCCGAGCGCCGCGGCGATGGGCTCGATGAGGAACTGGGGCTCCGGGAAGCCGGCCAACACCGCGCTCTGGGCCAGCCTGTCCTGCGCGAGCCTGTCCTTCTCCGGGTCCGGGGAGAACACCGCCGGCCTGCCGAACACGACCTGGCCCACCGTGTCGCCGGTGAGCGACTCGATGCGCTCGCGGATGCGCCGGAGCACCAGGGCGATGATCGCCTCGAGCTTGTAGCTGCGGCGGCGGATCTCGGTGGCGTTGAAGCTGGTGGAGGGCAGGAAGGTCTTCACCGACTGGATGAAGCGGCCCTCGTCGTCCTCCAGGTAGCGGCGGATGGCCTCCCCGCCCGCGAACACGTCGCCTTCGTGCTCGGGGAAGAAGAGCGCGGAGCGGAAGAGGCGCACGTCCTCGCCCTGTGGGTCGAGCTCCAGCACCTGGACCGGATCCGAGGCCTGGGCCCCGGGGAGGGCCGCGGCGCTGTTGGAGGTTCCGAAGTCCACGCCTACGCGCAGTGACATCCCCCGACTGCAATCACGCAGGCGGCGGCTGCGCAAGGCCCGCGCTGGTCACGGAGTCGACGAGGCCCACTTGCTGGGCCATCCTCGGCCCATTGCGCATTCACGCCGGGCGCTCCCGGCAGAAGGTAACGAGCAGATGCCTGGGACAAACGTGGAAGGGGTCGTCGAGCGCGTCTACGACGAGCTCCTCGAGAACAACCTCTTCTTCATCCTCGAGGACGTGGAGGAGGACAAGAAGGCGGTGCAGGTGGTGGTGGGGCTGCACCGGCACAAGTCGTTCCACGACCGCATCATCCAGCACCCGCTGGTCACCGAGCCCATGGCCGCCCTCACCGCCGCGCTGGGGGAGGCCTTGCCCCAGCACACCGTCAAGGTGGAGCTCTTCCCCATCGACGTGGAGGCGAGCGCCTTCGAGCTCTACCTGCGCAAGGCGGGCGAGCCCGGCGCGGCCCTGCTGGCAGAGTTCCGCAAGCAGCGCAAGCCGCGCGCCTGAGCCCGGAGAAGGGGGCGCGCGCTCAGCAACCGTTCCCGCTCTTGTAGTTCCGGGTCTCGAAGTACTTCACCCACGTCCCCTTCCCGAACCGGACCTTGATGGGGGTGCCGTTGAGGAGCTGCTCGTAGTGCAGGTGCGCGGCGCTCGAGAAGCCGCTGTTCCCGACCTCGCCAATCTTCTGGCCCATCTTCACCTTGTCGCCCACCTTCACCAGGCGCCGTGACAGGTGCGCGTAGCGGGTGCGGTACCCGCTGCCGTGCCCAATCTCAATCCAGTGGCCGTAGCTCACGTCTCCCTCGCTCTCGGAGCGGGTCACCGTGCCGCCCGCAGACGCAATCACCGCGTCCCCGAAGTCCCCGGGGCGGTTGAAGTCCACTGCCCACACCGGGCTGTGGCCGGAGCGGGTCTGCGCGGTCCACACCTGGCCGCAGCGGAAGGGGATCCGCAGTACCGGCCGGGTGAGCTCCGCCTCCACGGTGCCCAAGTCGTCGGTGCCGGGGCCGGAGTCCACCTCGACGGTGCCCTCCTCGATGGGTCCCTCCTCGAAGAGGTCCAGCTCCGGACCACAGGCGAAGAGCGCGGCGGCGAGCGCGAGCGGGGTGACGAAACGAATCGTGGGCATCATCGGACTTCCTCCAGGAGGGACGGCGAGCGCTGTCGCCGGCAGTGCGCAGGTTCTCGCCCAGGAGCCCGGCCCGGTCGCACCGGGGGCAGGACTATCCGTCGCCTCCAGGCGACAAGGAACGTCGCCCCGGGGCGATGCTGAGCGGGCGCGGGGGCTTTGGGGGAGGGGACGCACGCCCTAGGATGCGCCCATGGCATCTGGGCCGGGTACGCGCCGCTGGCAGAGCGAATTCCTTTCGGGGAGCTTCGCAGCGTGCGTGCTCCTTCTGGCCACGGCGCGTTGCACCTGCGAACCGGTGGACCTGGACAGCGCCCTCTTCGCCTGCACCGCTGACTCCGACTGCGCAGGCGGCTTCGGCTGCAGTTCGGATGGGCTCTGCGCGACGGGCCCGCAGGTCATGGCAGACGGCGGACCCGACGGGTGCGTCCCTTCTTCGGCCTCGGCCGTGGAGGAGGTCTGTCACGGCGGAGTGGACGAAGACTGCGATGGCGCGGCGGACTGCGAGGACCCGGACTGCGAGGCGCTCGCCTGCTCCGAGGACGGCGCGTTCGCCTGCCGCGCGGGCGGGTGCGAGTGCGCGGTGACCGACTTCGAGCTGGACCCGGGCCCCAACGCCGGCGACAGCGTGGTCCCGTTCAACGGCGGCCTCGCCTGGCTCATGGGCGGGGACAACGGCGACATCCGCTACGGCGAGTGCACGGGCGGCTGCGAGTCCCCCGTGACCTCTGTGTTGGAGGTGCCGAACTACCCCAAACAGCGGCCGGCGCTGAAGCGGGGTGGAGAGGGGCTCATCGCCGGATGGCGGCGGGGGAACCGGGAGTTCGCGTTCGCGGAGTGCGCCTCGGACTGCCTCGACGGCGGCTTTTCGCGCGTGGCGCTGGCGGGCCTGGAGAGTGGGCCCATGCCGGTAGACGTCGCCGCGACGGGCACCCACCGCGCCCTCATTGCCATGGACCAGTCCAAACGCGTCCTCTGGGTGGAGTGCGCGGGCCAATGTGATGATCCGGCGCAGTGGTCATCGCGGGTCCTGAGCAACGCTGAGCCGCGCGGGGTCGCTGCTCTGATGTGGGAGGAGGACGGAGAGGTGCGACGGATGGCCGCCTTTGGAGATCCGCTCCGCCTGAGGAGCTGCTCCGGAGACTGCGCGGCGGCCTCGGCATGGACGCCCACGTTGACCCTGGACAGCGACTCCCTGGAGCCCGAGCTCCACCGCACCGACGCTGGACACGTCGCGATCTTCGCGCGGAGCGAGACCCTCAAGAAGCTCTTCGCGTACCTCTGCGAGGCCGGCAAGGACTGCGCCGCGCCCCAGTCCTGGATCCCCGTGCTCGCCGGGTCCTTCCCTGGAAACACCCGCCGGTTCAACGCGTCGGTGACGCCGGACGGACGCTTCGCGTTCGCAACTTCGGTCCCGGCAGGCCTGCTCGCAGGGGTCCAGACGCAGGGGGGCTTCGCGACCACCACGCTCCCCCTGTGCGACGGCGGGATTGCGGAGGGCTGGGAGCCGGACGGCTTCGTGGACTCGCAGGGAAGATGGACCTTGCTGTACCACTCCAAGGACGATCGCTCCCGGCTGTACCTCCCGCGCCCATGAACCCCACGCCCGCGAGCACCGAGCTCATCGAAGGCGGCAGTGTCCGCTTCCCCGACGCGAAGCTCAGCGTCATCAAGGGCCCCGACAAGGGCCGCAGCGTCACCCTGCGTGGACGGACGGTCAGGGTCGGCACCGATCCAGACTGCGACCTGGTGCTCACCGACGGCACCGTTTCGCGGGAGCACTTCGAGATCTCCGGCGGTCCGCGGGGCTTCCGGCTGCGAGACCTCGGCTCGACCAACGGGGTGCTCCTCGAAGGCGCCCGGGTGATGGACGCCTGGCTCCACCAGCGGCTGCGGCTCGTCGCCGGCCGCACCGAGCTGCGGTTCGAGCCGTCCTCGCAGCAGGTCGAATGGCCGCTGTCGCCGCGCGCCCGCTTTGGTGAGCTGGTGGGCCAGAGCGCCGCCATGCGCCGCGTCTTTGCGGTCCTCGAGCGCGCAGCGGAGGCCGCCACCCCGGTGCTCCTGGAGGGAGAGTCCGGCACCGGCAAGGCCGCGTGCGGGCGGACGCTGCATGCGGCCGGCCCCCGCGCAGACCGTCCGCTGGTGGAGGTGGCGGTCCTCCCCGGCGCCGAGAGCGACGTGGACGCGCAGCTCTTCGGGGACGAGCGAACACAGGGCGCGCTGCTGGAGGCAGCAGGCGGGACGGTCTACCTCCACGACGTGGCGGCGCTGCCGCTTTCCACCCAGCACCGGCTCCTTCGCGCGCTGGAGACCGGATGCCTCCCCGGCGGCCAACCCTTCGACGCCCGCCTCATCGCCGCGTCGGACCGGAGCCTCGAGGCGGCCAGCGCGAGCGGCGCCTTCCGCCCGGACCTCCTGCTCGTGCTGGGCACGGTGAGGGTCCACCTGCCTTCGCTCCGGGAGCGCCCCGAAGACATCCCCGCGCTCCTGCGCGGGTTCGCCGGCGTCCAGGGCGACGCGGAGGTGCTCCCCGAGGGCGCGGTCGCCATGCTCGCGCGTCACGACTGGCCGGGGAACGTGCGAGAGCTGCGCTCGGTGTTCGCGCGCCTGCGCGCCCTGCCGGGAATGCCCGTGGAGCAGCTCATCGCCAGCGCGGTGGGCGCGAGCCCCGGCAAGGAGGGCACGAGCCCCGGCAAGGAGGGCACGGCCGCTCCCGCCACCGCCGAAGAGCAAGAGGCGCTGGTGAAGCTCACCTACCATGAGGCCAAGGAGCGGGTGCTCCAGCAGTTCGAGCAGGTCTACTTCTCCGCGCACATGAAGAAGGCGCGCGGGAGCGTGGGCCGCGCGGCCCAGCGGATGGGGCTGCCGCGCCAGTCGCTCTACCGGATGCTTCGCCGCTGGGGGATGTCCACCGACGAGGAGTGAGCGAAGGCCGGCTACGGCCTGGGCGGCGCGAGCGTGATGCGGCGGGCCACGCGGCCACCCCTGGGGACCTGGACCTTCAGCTCGCCGGTGAGCGTGCCGTCTTCGTTGACGAAGCGGAAGGTGTGACGTCCTGCGGGGACCTCGTGCTCCACCAGCGGCGTCACGCCCAGCTCCCTCCCGTCCATCGTCACCCGGGACCAGGGGATGGAGTCGAGCGTCACCCGTCCCAGCGCCGGGGTTGCGGCGGTCTTGCGGACGTCACGCCGGGCGTTGCTCGTGCGCGCGCGCGCAGGCGCTGGTGGTTGTGAGCTCTCTGGACGTTCGGCCTCGGCCTGCGCTTCGGGCTCGTCTGGCGCGACGGTGGGCTCACGCTCCAGGTGAACCTCGGGGCCCGGCAGGGGCACGGCGCCGGGTGGCGGCGGCGCCTCCCCCAGCAGGGCCCGCGCGGCCACGGCCAGAACCCGCCGGGGCGCAGGTGGCCAGGCCTCCGCCCCATCGTCTTTGGGCGCCACCGCCCAGGCGGCCACCGAAGCCACCGCGAGCAGCGATGCGCCTGCTGCCAGGGCGAGCGGCCACCGCCGCCTGGGCGCGCGCGAAGGCGCGGCAGGGACGATGGGGACCTGGAGCGTGCGCCGGCGCCCTGCGCCGGGAGAGACGATGTCGGTCGCGGCCGGCGCCGCGGAGGGTTCGGTGTGGGCGGGGCGCGTGACGGCGGCGACCACGCGCTCCGTCGGAGGCTCGATGTGCGTGGCGCGCTTCGCGCTCGCGGAGGTGTGCGCCTCCACCCAGCGCAGGACGTCCACGTGTGTGGCCTGCAGCTTCGCCTCCGCAGAGACCTCTTCGAGCGCCGCGCCGAGCTCCGCGCAGGAGGCGTACCGCGCCTCACGGTCCTTCGCGACCGCGCGGACGATGACCTTCGCCAGCGCGGGCGGGAGGTCCGGACGCAGCGCGACCACCTCCCGCACCGTCAGCTCCGCGCCTTCGGCCCACTGCGTCGCCTCGGAGAGCGTCTTCGCGGGGCACAGCTGCACACCGGTGAGCCACTCGAACAAGACGGCCCCGAGCGCGTATTGGTCCACGCGCCCGTCGAGCCGTTTGCCGAAGACCTGCTCCGGCGCCATGAAGGCGAGCTTGCCGCGCACCATCCCCACCGCGGTGAGGCTGCTGCGGACCGTGGCGCGGGCGATCCCGAAGTCGAGCACCTTCAGCTTCCCGTCCAGGGTCACGAAGAGGTTCGTCGGGGAGACGTCCCGGTGGACGATCTGCAGCGGCGCGCCGGTGAGGTCCGCGCGGGTGTGCGCGTAGTGCAGGGCGTCTGCGGCCTGCGCCGTGAGCCGCACCGCCACCCCCGGCGGGACGGGCTGGAACGTCTGCTTCGCGTTGACGAGGAGCGCGTCGAGCGTGGCGCCCTCCAGGAACTCCATGGCGAGGAAGTAGGCGTCGTCGTGGGTGCCGAAGTCGAAGACCTGGACGATGTACGGGTGCGACAGATGCGCGGCCAGCCTGGCCTCGTCCACGAACATGCGCTCGGCGTCCGGGTCCGCCGACATCCGCTCGGCGATCCGTTTGAGCGCGACGCGCTTCTCGAAGCCTCCGGCGCCGGTCTGGGTGGCCAGCCACACCTCTCCCATGCCGCCGCGCCCCACGCGGTTCACCAGGGTGTACCGGCCGATGCGGGCGCCGCCGGTCCAGCTCGGCTCGTCTGGGGGAGGCCCACCGGTGCTCACGGGGTGATCCTTCCGGCGGGGCGTGGGTGCGTCAACCCGGGGGTCAGGGCCACGTCCCCGTCACCGCGAGCCCGCCCGGCCCAGCGAGCAGGCTGGCGGATACGCCCGGTGAGGGCGTGGGGGGCTCCAGCAGGAAGAGCACCGCCGCGCCTGCGCCCAGCGCCGCGCCCGCCACGAAGAGGCCGTTCGCCAGCCGGGCCTCCCTCACCGCGCGGTCGTTCAGCTCGAAGGCCTGCCGCTGCGTCAAATCCGAGATCCGCTGCCCCCCCTCGCGCGGGAGCGTGAGCAGCTGCGCGCGCGCGTCACGGGCCCGCAGGCCGAAGACGCTGCCCATCGCCAGGGAGGCGCCCGCGCCGGCCGTTGCCGCCCACGCCCACGGGCGCAGCGTCCGGTGTTCAGCGACCGGTACAGCACGTGCGGAGAGCGGCCCCGGAGCACCCCCGGCCTGCCCTCTTGCCACCGCGTTGCCGTTTGCGCCCAGGAGCTCCACTTCGATCTGCGAGGTGTGCGGCGGCAAGGGGACCGTGGCCCGTCCCTCCAGCAGGGGCGCCTCGAAGGCGCGGAGCGGCGGCGGGGATTGCACCCGCACGCGGACGCCACGCGCGAGCCCCAGCGGATCGGCCTGCACCTGAACTCGAGCGCGCGCATCGCCAGAGGACTGCGTGAGCTCGGCGGAGAAGGAGAGCGGCGGCCGCCCTGCGCTCGCGCGGCGTGCCTCTTCGAAAGGCGCGGTGAGCCGCGGCGAGAGCCCGGGCTGCAGCTCCCAGTCCGGCGAGAGGGACAGCAGGCGCTCGAAGTGGTGGAGGGCGCCGGCGTCGTCACCGAGCGCAGCGGCGACGATGCCCTGCAGCTCCAGAATGCGCAGGGTGGTCTCCAGCGGGTTTCCCGCGGTCTGCTCCGCGTCGGTGAGGGCGCGCTGGGCGCCGCGGTAGTCCAGCGCCTCGAGCGCGCGCTGCGCCTCCTCCAGCCGCGAAGAAGAGGGCCGCGCAGACGAGGCGCCGTAGGCAGGCGCCGCAGACAGCATCAGGAAGGCCGCGCAGACGAGACCTGCGGCGGCGGGACGGCGAGACATGGCCCGGAAACTACCAGCTTCCGGCGTTCACGTTGGCCGCGTGGCGGGAGGCCCGGCATCGGTCAACGGGAGGCGCGGAGCCGGTGGCGAAACGCCGGCTCCCTGTTACGAACGGGGTGGGAGGACTCACCACGTTGCTTCGACCCGGGCCCGACGCCAAGGCGCGCATCGCAGCGCAGCTTCAACTGCTGGAGGTCGTCCGCCGAGAGCTCCCGAAGACGCCCACGCCCTGGTTCGGGCACATGCGGCTGCACACCGGGATGCGCGAGGTGGACGTGCTGCTCGGCACGGCCAGCCACGTCGGCGCCGGTCACCACGCGACGGCGCTGTCGATGATCGAATGGCAGACCGCGCCTCTGGCGGAGGTCTTCTTCGGCTGGGACGAAGGGGAGCGCTACGAGGTGGATCTCGGTGAGCGGCTCGTCTCCGGCACGCTCCTGCACAAGACCTTGTGCCGGTTCGACGGCGGCGAGCTCACCGAAGTGGTCTTCGGCGGCGTGGCGTGGCGGCGGGACCCCGGCGGCAGCGAGTGGCGCGGCGAAGCGGTCTCTCCCGGCGCAGGTCCGGTGTTGCCCTTGCGGCCTGCGCACCTGCGCGGTCCCTTCCGCTCCCCGCTGGAGGTGCAGCTCGACCCGGCGCAGCAGCGGGCGGTGGACCTGCCTTCGGACCAGAGCGTGCTGCTGCTCGGTGAGGCGGGCTTCGGCAAGACCACGGTGGCGCTGCACCGCCTGGTGGCGCTGCACGCCCGCACCCCGAAGCGCTTCAAGGCCTGCGTGATGGTCCCCACCGAAGGCCTGCGGCGGCTGACCGAGCAGATGCTCGCCCGGCGCGGCGTCACCACCGGCGTGGACGTGTGGACCTTCACCGAATGGGCGTCGAAGGTGGCGCGCCGCCAGTTCCGCCAGCTCCCGAAGCGCGAGAGCGAGAACACCCACAGCCAGGTGATTCGGCTCAAGCGGCACCCGGCGCTGCGCGCGGTCCTGGCGGCGTTCGTGAGGAAGCGCCCCCGCGCGGTGCGGATGGAGCACGCGTCCACGCGCAGCGAGACGCTCGCCACCCGCGCGGATCTCGAGCACCTCTTCGGCGACAGCCTGTGGATGGACCAGGTGGTGGCGGGCGCCGGGGGCGGGCTCCCGCAGGCGGCCGTCGCAGAGATTCAGCGCCACACCAAAATCCAGTTCAGCGACACCACCGAGGCGGAGGCCGCGCGCGGCGGGGTGCGCATGGACGCGCTGGAGACCGCGGATGGGCGGCGCATCGACGAAGGCACGCCCATGGAGGACGCCAACAGCGTGGACGCGGAGGACTACGCGGTCCTCTTCGAGCTGGAGCGGCTCCGGGCGCGCGCGCGCGGGGAGGCGCCTGTGGACCTCGGCAGCTACGACTGCGTGCTCGTGGACGAGGCGCAGGAGTTCGCGCCCATCGAGCTCGCCTTGATGCGCCGGGCGCTGAAGCCGAAGGGGACGGTGATTGTCGCGGGGGACGCCGCGCAGCAGGTGGATCCGACCTCGCACTTCTCCGGCTGGGAGGACGTGCTGTCGGAGCTGGGCGCCGCCCGCGCGCAGAAGGTGGTGCTGGAGGTGAACTACCGCTGCCCGCCGGACGTGACCGACCTGGCGCGCGCCATCATCGAACCTGCCCGCGGGCTCCCGCCGGGGGCCGCCCTGCCGCACGTGACCTTCGGCGAGACCTGGCACCTCTTCCACCAGGCGGCGTGGCTGCACGAAGCCCTGCACCGGCTGGAGGTGGAGGACCCGTCTTCCTCCATCACGGTGATTGCCCGCTCCCCGGAGGTGGCGCGGCTGTACGCGCGGGCGCTGCGGCACGGCACCGCCGCGAGGCTCGCGCTGGGCGGCGAGTTCGAGTTCCGCCCGGGCCTCACCATCACGTGCGTGCCGGAGGTGAAGGGGCTGGAGTTCGACTACGTGCTCGTCCCCGACGCGAACCCCAGCACCTACCCGGACGTGGACGAGGCCCGCCGCGCGCTCTACGTGGCGGTGACGCGCGCGAGCCACCAGCTGGTGCTCTCCACCACCGGCGCCCTCACGCCGCTCATCACCAGCGCGCGAAGGGGATGGGCGAAGGGCTGAGCTTCGGGGGAGGGGCCCGGGCTACCGCAGGTTGCCTCGGCGCTCCCGGGGTGCCGCCTCCGCTGATGGTGCTTTCGGCCTGCGGTCCGCCGCAGGGGCGGGTGGCTCCGGCCAGCGTGACGCGGACGGGGACTGTTCCGGCCGGGGGAGCCTGGCCATCTGCGCGGCCGGCGCCCGTGCGGCGGCGCCCTGGTCGAGGCTGCGAGCCCTTCGCGACAGCAGCGCGCGTCCCGCTGCGCCCGCCAGCGAACCCAGCGGCGTCACCGCCAGCGTGGCGGCCAGCGCCCACGGGTGCCAGAGGCGCCGGTCCCGGGAGAACTGCGCGAGCAGGGCCTTCGCCTCCCTGGCACGGCCCCACCACGCCAACATGCAGGCCGTCTTCGACGCCCGGATGGAGAGCATGGCGCGCAGGAGCGGCTTGAGCCGGCGCGGGCAGGCGTGCTCGAACTCTTCGGCGAAGCGCAGGAACGGCTCCAGAGGGCGCGGCCGGCCCAGGTTGGCGCTGAGCCCGCTGGCGTCGGTGTGGAAGGTGACCAGCGGCTCGAACCGGAAGGACACCGGCTCGTTGAGCAGGACCTTCATGAAGAGGTACGCGTCCTCCCCGTAGACGCACCGGTCGCGGGCGTAGAACCCGCCGTGCTTTTCGAAGGCGTCCCGGCGGATCAGCGTGGCGCATGGGCTCATGAAGGCGAGCTGGTGGATGAACTGCAGGGGCCGCTGGCGCGCGCTCGCCCGGAAGAGCCCCTCCTGTACCCCGCGGCTCCGCCACAGCGCTTCGCGGGTGGTGTCAGCGGGCATGACGCGGTGGCCGCTCACCGTTGCCGCCACGCCGTCACCGGCCGCCTCGAGCGCCCGGACGCCGCGCTCGAGGAACGCGGGGTGCCATTCGTCGTCGGCGTCCAGGAAGGCCAGGACGTCGCCGTTCGCCTCCGCCACGCCGCGGTTGCGCGCGGCCCCGGGCCCGGCGTTCTGTTGAGAGACCAGGCGCACGCGCGAATCCGGCCAGCTCGCCACCTGCTCCGCGCCGCCGTCCGTGGAGCCGTCGTCCACGACGATCACCTCGAAGTCGGACCACGTCTGCGCGCTGATGGACCGCAACGCGCGGCGGATCCACCGCGCCTTCTGGTACAGCGGG
Source organism: uncultured Myxococcaceae bacterium (assembly GCA_964596895.1). GTDB lineage: Bacteria > Myxococcota > Myxococcia > Myxococcales > Myxococcaceae > JAFAFL01. The sequence goes on along the minus strand of CAZQVZ010000017.1, from coordinate 4,028 downwards.
ACAATCACCGACACCACCATGCGCCACCTCCGCCGTTTCAGGGTCCGGGCACGCGCTCGGCGATGAGCGCATCCACCGTGTCGAAGCGAAGCCCGGCCTCGCGTGCCTGCCGGGCCAACAACGGGATGGCGTGCGTGGCCCAGGGGCACACGTCCTGGAGCAGCACCACGTCCCCTCCCTGCAGCGGACGGCGCTCGAAGAACGAGGTGACCTCCTCCGGCGCTTCGGCGGCCCAGTCGCGCGGGTCCACGTTCCACAGGACCACCGTCTTTCGCATCCCCCACAGCAGCGCCAGCTTCGCCAGCCCCACGCGTCCGTGCGGCGGCCGGAAGAGCCGCGAGCCGCGAAGGCCTTCGCGGCGGAGCAGGTGCGCCCTCCTCCGGACTTCGGTGGCGAGCGTCAAGGGGCCGGTCTGCGCCGGCTCCCCGTGGGTGTAGGAGTGGTGCCCCACCGCGTGCCCCTCGGCGAGGATCCGCCGCACCAGCAGCGGGTAGCGAAAGGCCGCCTTGCCGAGCACGAAGAACGTGGCGCGGATGCGCTCGCGAGAAAGGGCGTCCAACAGCGTCGGGGTGTGCTCGGGGTGGGGGCCGTCGTCGAAGGTCAGACACACCGTCCGCGACGCAGGGCTCCCGCGGGTGAGGAAGAGCTCGCGCGGCGCGGCCAGGTCCAGCACGTTGCGCGCAAGCTGCCGCAGCGCGTTCGGGCCGCTGCGGGGTGTCTCGTTCAACATCGGCGGTCCCCAAAGGAAGGGTGGGGACCCAAGGTGACGTGGCGCCTGCGCCCGCGGCACCGGACCTGCGGTACGAGAGGCGCGCCTTTCAGTTGGTGGGGATGCGCAGGAACTTCCGCGCGTTCTGCACGGTGACCCGCTCGATGACCGCCCGGGACAGGGCGGCCTTCTCCAGCAACCGCACCGCCCGCGGCAGGGCGAGGATGTCGCCTGCGCCATCACCGGAGTCGGAGTTGAGCACCACGCGCTCGGTGCCGAACTTGCGGACCAGCGCCACCGCCCGCTCCGCGCCCAGCTCCTCCGGGTGCACGGTGAGCCCTGCCCAGAAGCCGCACCCGAGGATGGCCTGCACGGTCCGGCCGCTGGCGTGGTCCACCAACACCTGCGACGGCGACAGCTCGGTGGCCAGAAGCAGGTTCAACATCCGCCGCGTCAGGCGCTCCTTGGCCCGGTGCGGTGAGTGGATCACCACCGGCAGCCGCAGCCGCTCCGCGAGTCCGAGCTGCTCGACCAGGGCCTCCTCTTCGGCCTCGCCGCCCTTGTGCAGGCCCACCTCGCCCAGCGCCACCACCCGGCCGCCGCGCAGGTAGTCCGGCAGCCCGCCGAGGATCTCGCTGAGGCCGCGGGCGGGCGCGCTCAACGGATGAACGCCCAGCGCCGCCCACGCCCTGATCCCCGCGCGCTCCAGCCGCGGGAGCTGGCGCCCGAGCAGGTCGTCGAAGTGCTCGAAGAGGTGCTTCACCTTGCGCTCCGCCGGCGCGTGGTGGGCTACGCACAGGGCGGACGTCACGCCGAAGAACGCCATGGACTCGAGGTCCTGGTCGGTCAGCGCTTCGGGGTGCAGGTGTGCGTCGAACATCCGGAGGGGATCCTGCGCTCAATCCGGGTGCAGCGCTGCGCTTTGTGTGCGCTTCCGTCTTCCTCCGGGCGCAGTCGAGGCGCCGTTCAAACGCGCTGCTGCAGGGCGGGCAAGACCTCCGCGGTGCGCTGCCGCTCCTCGGCCGTGAGGCCGAGGTGGTCGAGCGCGGCGTCGAGCCCGTCTGGCGGGAAGGCACGAATGGCGGCGTTGCGCAGGTTGAGCGCCCCCACCGTGGCCATCACCGCCGGCGAGGAGGTCAAGACCGCGGTGGGCGCTGCGTGGTCCGAGACGAGCTCCGTCATCCGCGTGCGCTGCTTGCTGCTCGGCGCTCCACCTTCGGTGACCACGAGGCTCCTTCTGTCCGCGTACTCCGAGATGTGGGCGCGCAGCGCGTCCAGGTACGCGTCCCACTCCGCGTCCGACGGGAAGTCCTTGTTGTGGACCACCACCAGCGTCCGGCCCACGGCCTCGAACACCATGTTGCTCGTCTGTGGTTCGGCCATGGGTGTGACTCGCTCGCGTGAGGGTTCTGCTCTCCGGCCAGGGCGGCATCTTAGTGACCTCGACGTCGCGGTGAAGCCTCTTCTCTGCGCAGGCCAGGCAGCCAGGCTCGAGGCCCCTTCGGGGCGCCTGATTTTCCACGGAGCCGCGGCCGGGTCCCTCCATGCGGATCGGCATCACGGTCAGCGGCAGCGATGTCACGTTCAACCTGTCCAACTGCGCCAGCGCGCCGCCGGCGTCTTTGGACCGGGCCATGATCAACGGCGACGCCATCGATCAGTACAGCGCCACCAGCTACCCCGTAGCGTTCGATGACGCCTGCGTGGTCCGCGTTCACCGCACCGTGACTGGAACGGTGGTGGGTCCGGATGCCGCGGACCTGACGCTGGACTTCTCCGTCTCCACCGAGGCCGGCAGCTGCGGCGCTGACAAGTCGGCGTTCGACGCGGTTCACGGCGACGCGGCGGTAGGCGGTAGGCGGTCGCGCGCGACCTTCGGCCGGCGGCGGCTTGCGCGTGACCGCGCCTCAGAAGGCGCACTGGTACAGCCCTTCGGAGTCCTCGTGGAACCGGGGCTTGCCACTTCGGGGCTGCACCAGGAGCCGGAACGACTGGCCCTCGTATCCGGCGGATTGGAGGACCACCACCAGCGGTCCTTCGGCCGAGAGGCGATAGGCGGCGAGCGGGTAGGGCAGGCCAATCTCATTCTCGCTGGCGAGGTCCAGCGGCTCTTCGTCCGCCCCCTCCATGTAGCCCTTCTCGAAGGGGAGCTGTGCCACCACCTCGCCGCCTGCGCTCTCGCGGACTTCCAGGACTCCCTTCAACGCCTCCGTCCTCCGCGCGACCAGCTCCAGGCTCGCTACCTTCCAGCGGCGGGTCTTGGCACCTGCCTGGACGGGATCCGCCACCACGGCCACGGTCTCCGCCTCTGCGTGTCCTTCTGCTGGCAAGAGCCACACCGGCCCCTCCGCCGCACGCTTCTGCGCATCGAACGTGGCCATTACCTGCGTGTTGTCTTCGCAGCCGTACGGGTGCGGCGCCGCGCCCTGGAAGGTCAGTGCTACCTGGCCTTCGCGTGTGATGGCCTGGAGCCTGGTTCCCTTCGGCGCCGTGCCCCAGTCTTCGCTGAACACGACGACTTCGGCGGTGGGGTGTTGAGGGGTCCATCCGTGCTTCAAGTCCGCCTCCGGCGCGGTCGCGAAGCCGAGCCAACCGGGCAGATCCTTGAAGCGGGGAGGGGGCAGGGAGCCTTTGTCTCCGCGCGCCGGTTCGACAGGGGTCGCTGCATCCGTCGGGTCCGTCGCGTCCGAATGAGCTGCCGTGTCTACCGCGTCAGCCGTCGCGGCAGGGCCCGCGTCCACGGACCGCGGCGCCGCTGCAGCGGGCCGTGGCGCAGACGTCTTGCACCCGAAGGCCACCACACCTGTCACCACGGCCATCACGAGCGGTTTGAGCATCGGCTCCTCCCTCGGCGGCGGACGCTAGCGCAACGGCGCAGAAGGCTCCCCACCGTATGGCGCGCCAGGAGGTGAACCCGGGTGCGGCACCCGCTGCGGCCTCTGAAGCTCGCGCGAAACGTCCCCGAATTGACGTACAGAAGCCGCCCGCACGCTCGATTGGCGCCCTTCTGTACGTCAGTTCGGCAGATCCGTGCCGTTGGCAGCCTGGGTTGACGAGCTGGCGCGGAGGCAGGAGCCCCTGGCGTGCCTCATCCACCGCCCAGGCGCCCGCGAGTAGACCGGCGCCACCTGGGAGCGCACAGGTCGCGCGGCGCTCGGCGGAGCGGCCTTCAACCCGCGGCATCTTGCCCTTGCCCCCGGACGGCTCCGACGCAACGGCCGCCACGACCGCCGACCGCGCCCCCGGCCCCGAGAAGTTCCCGCGCCGCGCTCTCCCACTCCTCCTCCCATCATGGGCCGATTCGCTGAACCGCGAGATC